>CAZXXB010000287.1:0-4192 GCA_964644185.1 uncultured Myxococcota bacterium | reverse complement strand
TGACGAAGAATTGCACGACGGGGGGGGCGCTTTGGGGGTGCGATGTGAGGTGCGTCGTGGGCGCGCCGTGAGGTGCGCTGTGGGGTGTGGGTGCGGGGCGTGGTGTGGGTGTGGTGTGGGTGTGGTGTGGGGTCTATTTGCAGGCGCCGGCGGTTGCGGCGTTGAAGCCGGCGCAGGCGGCGAAGCAGCGGTTGGGGAAGGTGACGCCGACGGCGCAGACGGGGTCGTCGATGTAGCCGGGTTCGGTGGGGCCGGGGCAGTTGCAGGTCTGGGTGCAGCGGCCTTTTTTGAGGTCACGGGCACCTGCGCACCATGCGTGGCAGAGGTTTTTGTAGGTGACGCCGTCGCTGCCGCAGACGGGGTCTGAGGTGGCGGGGCAGTGGCAGGGTTCGTTGCAGACGCCGGGGTAGGCGACGGCGACGCCGGCGCAGGTGGCTTCGGCGCTTCCGCAACGGTAGGTGGTGCCGTCGGTGCCGCCGACCGGGTCGGGTGTGTCGCAGAGTTCGGCGCATTCATTGTTGGCGCAGGCGTCGGGGAGAGGGCAGCCTGTGGGGTCTCTGCGTGGGAGGCGGGGTTTTTGGGTTCCGCCGCAGGTGAGGATGTTTTCGGGGGTGAGTGGGCTTGCGCTGGGTGGTGGGTAGGTGGGGCAGAGGTCGTCTGAGATGCAGCGGTCGGCGAGGGCGCAGCCGGTGTTGTCGGTGCCGCCGCGGATGACGCGGTTTGTGGAGCAGGCGGTGTGTTCGGGGATGGGGCAGTCGTCTTGCTCGCACTGGCACGATTTGGGGCAGCCGAAGGTGTCGCGGTTGCTTGAGCATGAGACGGGGCGTTGTCCGATGGGGCAGAGGGCGACGGGGCAGGTTGTTGGTGTGTTGGAGTCACAGGCGCCCGATTCGACGCCGCGGCGTCCGTTGCAGAAGGCTTCGCGGACGCCGCAGTCGTAGGTGATGCCTTCGGGTGTGCAGACGGGGTCTTCGTTTTCGGGGCAGCCGGTGTTGCAGGTGCATGCGCCGGGGTAGCTGATGGTGACGCCGGTGCAGCGCGCGAGGCAGGCGTTGTTGTAGGTGATGCCGTCGGTGCCGCAGACGGGTGCGAGGGTGTAGGGGCAGCCGCAGTTTCCGCAGCCGTCGTCGATGAGGGTGTTGCAGTCGTTGTCTCGTTCGTCGCCGCAGACTTCGCGGTCGCTTTCGCAGCCGCGTTCGTCGGCCATGGCGCGGACGCAGGTGCCCTGTGCGTCGGTGGTGGTGGCGTCGTCGTCGATCTGGCAGCGGAAGCCGGTGGGGCAGATCATCCCGGCGAGTCCGCCGCAAGTGGTGCCTTCGCGGCAATCGCCTTCATAGAGGGGGTTTGTGCCGGCGCATGCGGCGAGGCAGTCGTTGCCGTAGGTTTTGCCATCGAGGGCGCAGACGGGTTGAAAGCTGGTGTCGCAGGTGCAGGGTGGTGCGGGGACGCAGAAGCCGGCGAGGCATGAGAGTCCGGGGTCGCAGTTTGCGTTGGTGGTGCAGCGGGCGTTATCGCAGGGGCCGTCGTAGTCGATGATGACGCCGGCGCATTGTTCGGCTTCGCAGCGGTTTGCGTAGGTGCGTCCATCGAGTCCGCAGACGGGTGCGAAGCGGTCGTTGCAGGCGCAGCCGATGGAGGAGTCGTCGTCTTTTTTGCAGCGGTTGTCGGTGCAGCGTTCGCCGGGCAGGCAGTCGAGGTCGGTGTCGCACGTGGTGGTGACGCCGTCGTCGGTGGTGTCGGTGGAGTCGGTGTCGTCGGTGGTGAAGTCACCGGTGGTGGAGTCGGTGTCGTCGGTGGTGGTGTCGTCGGTATCGTCGGTGGAGTCGCCGGTGGTGGAGTCGGTGTCGGTGGTGTTGGCGTTGTCGGTGTTGCCGAAGCTGGTGTCTGTGTCGGTGGTTTCGGTGGCGATGGAGGCGTCGTCGTCGTCGGTGCCGGGCGCGTCGAAGGTGCAGGCGCTGGTTGTCGCGAGGATGGCGAGGGTGAGAAGGGCGAAGGCGCGGTGATGGGGGTGAACGGGGGAAGGCATTGCGGGTCTCACGGGGTCTTGCGGGCAACTGGCAGACAGGCAGACAGGCAAACAGGCAAACAGGCAGCGGGCAAGAAAGAAAACGGGGGCATCGCGAATCGGCGTGCCCCCGTCAGATTACGTCAAGCTGGCTTTGAACTCACGCGCCGTCGAATGGACGGGGTGCGAGGTGTCGGCGCGTGCGGTCATTTTGCGCACTTGCAGATTTCGCAGCCGTTCTCGTCTCGTTCGAAGCCGTTGGCGCAGGCGATCATGCACATGACGGGTTGGCACTCGGCGGGTTTGCAGTCGCAGAGTCCGCAGCCGTTTTCGTCGAGCTGGTAGCCGGTGGGGCACCAGAGGTCGCAGGCGGGGATGGGCGAGCAGTCGTCTTTGCACTCACCGTCGTAGGCGACGCCGACGTTGTTGCACTCGGCCTCTGCGGCTCCGCAGCCGTAGGTTTTGCCGTCGGTGCCGCAGACGGGGTCGTAGCGGAAGCAGGCGAAGTCGCAGTTGGCTTTGCACTCGCCTTTGTAGTCGATGTCGACGTTGGCGCATTCTGCTTCGCAGTCGTTGCCGTAGGTTTTGCCGTCGGCACCGCAGACGGGGTCGTAGTTTTCGGGGCAGATGCAGTCGTTGTCGGCGGGTTTGCAGACGCCGAAGCAGACGGGTGGGCCGAGGCATCCGGCTGAGGGGTCGCAGCCTGGTGCGGACTGGCAGTCGCCGATTTCGGTGGTGCAGACTTCGCCGGCGGCGCAGTCGGCGCTGCTCATGCATGAGGTGGCGGTGTCGGCGCAGTAGCAGAAGGGGCAGCCTGTTGCGGGGTCGCGGGTGCACTCGATCTGCTGGCCTTCTTCGCACTCGGGGTAGGCTTGATCGGGGCATTCACCGCACTCTTCGGGGGTGCATCCGCCGTCGCAGCGACCGGGGTAGGCGACGCCGACGCCATCGCATTTTGCTTCGCAGGCGTTGCCGTAGGTGGCGCCGTTTTCACCGCAGACGGGGTCGTATTCTTTGGTGCACATGCAGTCGTCGTTGCCGTCGTCGTTGGCGACGCAGAGTCCGGTGCAGACGGCTGGGCAGGCGATGTCGTCGGGGGCGTCTTCGCCCTGTTCGCCTTCACCGGCGGCGCCGGTGCCGCAGCCGGGGGGCATGAGGCAGTCGCCGTCGTCGGTGGAGCAGTGGAATCCGCGGCCGCATTCTTCGCTGCTCATGCACGAGGCGGGTGGGGGCAGGTCGCCGGGGCACCAGCAGTATTCGCAGCCGTCGGGGCCGATGTCGCATTTGTGCATCTGGCCATCGGGGCAGGGGGCATAGTCTTTGATGGGGCAGTTGTCGTCGCCGTCGCATGCGCCCGGTGTGTGGCGGACACCGGCGCAGCCGGCTTCGCACTTGTTGCCGTAGGTTTTGCCGTCGGTGCCGCAGACGGGGTCGTAGTATTCGGGGCAGGCGCAGTTGTTGTCGTCGTCGTCGCCGGGGTTATCGCCTTCGCACTCACCTTCGTAGGCGATGCGGATGCCTTCGCAGGCGGCGGCGCAGGCGTTGCCGTAGGTGTTGCCGTCTTTGCCGCAGACGGGGGCGTACATCATGTCGCAGACGCAGTCTGGGCGGGCGTCGTTGTTGTCGTCGTCGTTGCCGGGGCGGTCGTCGTCGCCCTGGCCGGTGGTGGAGGCGTTGTCGTCGTCGTCAACGGCGGCGGCGTCATCGTCGTCTTCACCTTCGAGGGTGTAGAGCGGGCAGCCGGCGAGGGTGAGGGGGGCTGCGACGATGAGTGAGAGGCGGAAGACGCCGAGCAGTGTCTGAAGCGTGGCGTTTTGAAGCCAAGTGGTGCGGGTGCAACACTCTCCGTTGGTGTTGAAATCTGTGCTGGTGTTCATGGTGTCCCTCCGACAAACGGCGCTGTGTGTGTGTCCGCGCCCGACGTGGTGACAAGTGCGCTTGTCAGTTGCCGCACGCTTGCCACCGATTTTGGCGATTCCCGATTAAGGTGAGGCAACTTCTGCGCCAACTTGGCGCGTGGGCCCGGTGGCGAGGGGGTTGCGTGACCTGTGATGGAGACGTGCCACAAGTGGGAGAAGTTTGAAAGGTCGGGGGGTTACGGGCTGCGGGGGGGTAGCTGTCACGTCGCGCGGTGGGGGCGGTGGTGGCAGGGTGGTCTGAACGGGCGAGCGGTGGGTGTCTGGGCGA
>CAZXXB010000286.1:0-4193 GCA_964644185.1 uncultured Myxococcota bacterium | reverse complement strand
TCACCGACAACCGCACCGCCAGCAAGCGCTGCAACGCCACAATCGCCGCCGTCAGCACAAAACTCCACCCGTTCCGCCCCACCAGCTCGCGCACTTCCGGATGCCGCTTCAAAATCGCCCGCGCCCGCTCACGATGCGGCTCCGGATACTCCACCACGAAAAAATCATCCGGCATCGTCGCCGAGATCGTGACTGGCCGCGCGGCAACACGCCCCGCCGCACCACCACCCGCGACACCACCCGCGACATCACCCGTTACACCGCCTGAAAGCGTCGTTGGGTCGGCTGCACTCATCGTCTCGCACCTGTCTCGTTGGCCCCGCTCTTCGCCAACGTCATCACCTCAACGACGTCGCCAAAAAACGTGAAAAAGCGCAGCCACTACTAGTGGCCACGCCCCACATGGTCAAGCACACGCCGCGTCAATTCTGTAATTAAATCAGTGGTTTAACCACTCGCGCCGTCAAATTGGTCAAACCACGAACCGATTCTCTCTGCCACCCCATCACCCCATCACGACGACCCTCACAGCCATCACGACGACGACCCGCAGCACGAGCACACGACGCGCATCCGCTAGAACGAAAACACGATGCCCGGCTCGATGCCCCAATACCCATACGCATCACCCGTCTGAAAAATGCGCGCCCCGTAAAACCCACCAAGCCGCAACCCCACCGGCCCCAAAAACACGTAAAACCCCGCCCCCGGCAACAAATCGTGCCAGTTCTCGAGCCCCGAAAACCCGATGCCATACCCATACGAAAACCGCAGATACGGAGCAAAATACTCGTGCTCCCAAAACACCCACTGCAACCCAACCGCCGGCAACAGCCAATACGGCTCCGGAACACCCACGGTGAAATTCAGGTTCAGCTCAAGCCGATCCACCGGCCAATACCCAAACCCAATCGACGGCGCCGCCTGAATCGTGTTCGTCGTCCCGTCATTGAACTGGCTCACATTCACGCCAAGCCGCGGCGTGAACGAATGCCCCGGAAACCGCGTCTTCACCTTCGCCCGCCCCAACACCTCCTCTTCGGTCTCCGCACGCGCCTCGTGCGTCGCCGCAACCGAAGCTGCGCCCACGACCGCCACCATCGCCACCACCACCGCGCGACGTAACCGCGCACCCGCCACGCTTCTCTTCGCCTGCATCTCTGTCGTTCTCATGTGCGTCGCTCCCGAGCGAAAACCCCCGTCCTTCAGACGCCTCACACCCTAGCGCATTCACCGCAACCGCAAAAGCCGCGGCAACCGCTCAACGTCACCACCCATAGCGCGCGCCCTCACCGCCCCCCCATGTGCGCCCGCGACTCACCTTGCTTGCCGTGCGCCCCGCCCCGTTGCACACTGCAAACCGATGCAACCGCGCCCCCGCCTTCTGCTCATCGACGCTGCAGCGCATAACCTCGAAAGCCTCGAACGGGTCTTTCTCCGCGAAGAGTTCGACGTCACCACCGCAAAATCCGCCGAAGTCGGACTCGACCACCTGCGCGCACACCCCATCGCCGTCGCCGTCGTCGATCTCATGATGCCCGGCATGTCCGGACTCGACTTCCTCCGCGCCGCGCGACACATCGCACCCGAAGTCAGCATCGTCCTCGTCACCGCCTACGGCACCGTCGAGACCGCCGTCGACGCGATGAAAGAGGGCGCCTACGACTTCATCACCAAACCCGTCAAACGCGCCGCCGTCGTCACCGCCGTCAAACGCGCCGCCGAGCGTCAGCGCCTGCTCGTCGAAAACCGCACACTGCGCGCCGAACTCGAACGCGCCACCCCCGTCTCGCGCATCATCGGCCGCGCCCCCGTCATGCGCCACGTGCTCGAAACCGTCGCCCAGGCCGCCACCTCGTCGGCCACCATTCTTCTCACCGGAGAGTCCGGCGTCGGCAAAGAACTCATCGCCCGCGAGATCCACACCCTCTCCGAAAGAGCCGGCCCCTTCGTCGCCGTCAACATGGCCGCTCTCCCAGAAGGACTCGTCGAAAGCGAACTTTTCGGACACGAAAAAGGCGCCTTCACCGGTGCCCACGACCGCCACATCGGCAGGTTTGAGCGCGCCGCCCACGGCACCATCTTTCTCGACGAAATCGGCCACGCCACACCCCACGTCCAGGCCCGCCTTCTGCGCGTCTTGCAAGAGCGCGAAGTTGAACGCGTCGGCGGGGGCGCACCCATCGCCGTTGACGTGCGCGTCGTCGCCGCCACCAACCTCGACCTCGCCGGTGAGGTCGATGCCGCGCGCTTTCGCTCCGATCTCTTCTACCGCCTCAACGTCGTGCCCATTCGCGTGCCACCCCTTCGCGAACGCGTCGAAGACATCGCCCTGCTCGTCGAGCACTTCATCACCCGCCACGCGGCGCGCCACCGTCGCAATGTCACAGGCATCACCCGCGAGGCGCTCGACGCCCTGCGCGAGCACTCATGGCCCGGCAACGTGCGCGAGCTTGAAAACACCATCGAGCGCGCCGTCGTGCTCACCCGTGAAGAGGTGATCCGCCCCGACGATCTCCCCGCCTCGATTCAGCCCCTCGCCACCGCGCGCAAAGAGGCTCAGGGCTCGCCCTCAGGCTCACTCACCGTGCCCCTCGGCACCACGCTCGACGCAATCGAACTCTCGGTCATCCGCCAGACCCTCGCGGCAACCGGAGGCGACAAAAACCTCGCCGCGCGCCTGCTCGGCATCGCCCCACGCACCATCTACCGCAAGCTCGGTGAGCAGAAACCCGAAGAATGAAACGCATCGCACGCCGCATCGCCCGCATCGTCGCGCCCCCCGCCGCCCGTGCCCGCACCCTCGCGCTCGTGCGCCACACCGCAAAAAACACGCTCGACCGCGTCGGCTACGCGCCCCCCATCGCCTTCACCCGCTTCGGCTCAGACTACGGACACGCCTACTGCGTCGGCACAGCCCTCAACCACGATAGCGTCGTCTATTCGGTCGGTGTCGGCGAAGAGATAAGCTTCGACACCGATCTTGCCCGCGCCACCAGGTGCCGCATCGTCGGCATCGACCCCACCCCGCGCAGCGAAACCTTCATCACCCAGCGCGCCGTCATTCCGCCAAACTATCTCTTCGTCGCATGCGGACTCTCAGCGCGCACCGGTCGCCAGCGCTTCTACTTTCCCAAAGACCCGACCCACGTCTCGATGAGCCTCGTCGAAGACGCCGGCGCAGGCTTCATCGAGCGCGAGTTTCTCACGCTGCCCGATCTGCTCGCCCGCCTCGGTCACACCCACATCGCGCTGCTCAAACTCGACATCGAAGGTGCCGAGTATGGCGTGCTCGAAGCATGGCTGCGCGATGGATACTCACCACCGTGCGCGCAAATCTGGGTCGAGTTTCACCCCGCCCGCGCGGGTGAGACGCCCGAACAGACGCTGGCACTCTCACGCGAGCTGTGCGCCCTCGGCTTTTCGGCCTTCACCGACCACGCAAAGGGTGTGCTCTTTCTCAGCCACGCCCACTTTTCGCTTTCACAACGACAAAAGGCCGAGCTGGTGCTTTGCCACCGACTCGGCCTCTCGCCTCTTTCGCCGTTCGCGTGAGTCGCGATTACTCGCCGGTCACGACCGCGCAATACTTCGCGTAGATGCCGAGGTAGTTGTTGATCTTGCTATCCACGGCACCCACCTTCGTGATGCCGCCATTCTTCGCCGCGGCCTGCACCGACGCGTCGCCCCACGTCACCCAGCCAAACACCGACTCGGCGCACGCTTCGCCCGTCTTCGCACCCACCGCGTTTTCGACCGTCTGCTTGTTGAGCGTCGAACCCGCGTAGATGAAGCCGTTGGCGGGCGAAGCCCCCATAAAAGCGACCCCCGCGCAGCCCGTGCCAAACGTGCCAAGCGAAGCCAACGCCAATACGAAAAATACCTTACGCATGATGAGAACCTTTCTCGTTCCAGATTTGACCGTGGACGTCCTGCGTCGGGCAACCACGCCCACGCGCGACGACCATGCAGCAACCGTAATCAATTCAATCAACCACTCGATTGATTCACACCACCCCTGTCTAATCCGTCAGACGTATCCCCGTCAACAAATATTTCGACCTATCGATTTATTTATTCCGCCCGCCGTCTATCCCGCCGTCTATCCCGCCGACTTCCCCGCGCCACTCACAGCCACCTCGCCCCCCCCCCCCCCCCCCCCCCCCCCCCCCCCCCCCCCCCCCCCCCCCCCC
>CAZXXB010000285.1:0-4198 GCA_964644185.1 uncultured Myxococcota bacterium | reverse complement strand
TCGGTGCCCATCGTCACGAAGGCGAACCCGCGCGGACGCCCAGTCTCGCGGTCGGTCACGATGGCGACTTCGCGCACGTCACGGCCGTTCGAGCCGAACAGGTTGCGAAGCGTGTCTTCGGTCGTCTGGTAAGAGAGGTTGCCTACGTAAAGCTTGTTGCCCATTTCACGTTCCCTTTCCGGTATCAAAATCCGGAACTTTCACTGCTTCGTTTCTCGCGTTATCCGCCTGCCGAAGCATCAGGCGGCACTGTTCAATGCCCAACACCGGGGGCTGGACCAACCTTGTCGCGCGGCGCCTCGCTGCATCTACGCAACAAGTCACCAGCGCGTTGCACCGGGGTCTGCCGCCGCAACCGATAAGCCCTCGAACATGTGCTTTGATTGAGATGCTTCGCTGAGCTTGCCGCGAACAGAACGTCTACTTCTCGCCCATCGGGCCCGCTCTGACTTCGCTCTACCGCGCGATTTCGATCTGCATCGTCGCCAATGTCGCTGACTTGCCGGCTACGAACTAACTTCCCCCAACTGCGTGTTGGCACCGACACTTCTCAGCCAGGGACTCCGCTCAACCCGATGCGCCCACTTGTTGCGCGCACCCGTATGAACCAAAACCCTGTCGAACCTGCCGTTGCCGCCCGGTGCCTCAGCACCGAGCCCTAAACCAGACCGTGGACCAAACCGACTGCCAACGAACCGAACCTGTAACCTGATAAGCAACCAGCACAGCGAACCGATGACCGTCGAAACCAGAACGTCCGTCGAAACCAGAACGTCCGCAAAACAGACCAGACGCGGCAGAAAAACCTGCCCGTACCGCGCGGAATGAACTTGCCTCTCTCAAACCCGAGGCAACTCGCCGCTTCGTCCGAACACTTCGCAATGCAGCCTGCGAAGAAAACAGACATTTGGGTACAGGAATATGACGTAATCGCATCTCGCCCAAAAATCAAGCAATTTTGTCGCGTCAACGTCGATTCCCGACCCACGGCCCAATAAAAGGGCGTTTTCTCACCGTTTTGCCTACCATTTTTCAATCCCGGTCACGCCCAATCACCCATCGCGACAACCCTCACACCACTTCGCGAGCCGCCCGTGAGACCCACCTTACCCACCGCCCCCGCTTGACAACCCTTTCACGCAAACGCTATTCGCGCCGAACGCTGGCCACGTACCCAAGTGGTTAAGGGAACGGTCTGCAAAACCGTCATTCACCGGTTCGAATCCGGTCGTGGCCTCCATCGCACCTCTCGCCAGCCGTGCTTCACCCAACGCCGCCCCATTGCGCCGTAACCCGTGACGCACCCACCTGCGACGAGAGCCACACTCGGCACCCGTGAGGCACGCCATGAAGCAAGTCGTCATCGAGCACCGTTTCCCCATCAGCGCCGATCACTACCTTCAAATGTTGCTCAACCCCGACTTCGACAACGCTCTCATGAGCCACATCCGCGTCGCAAAGCAGCTTCTCAGCAAGCAAGACACCCCCGATGGATTCATCGAGCGTACCCAGTGCACCCCGCAGCGCGACCTCCCGTCCGGACTCGCACGCGTGACCAAAGGCTTCGAATCCTACGTCGAAGTCCGCAACTGGAACCTCAAAAACCGCCTCAACAACTGGCACGAAGAAATCCCCGTCATGGCCGACCGTGTAAAGATTCACGGCACCTTCGAAATCCGTGAAGACGGCCCCGACGCCTGCCGACGCATCGTCATCGCCAACTTCGACATCAAGGTCCCACTCATCGGCGGACAAATCGAAGCCTTCCTCGCCGACGAGCTGCAAAAGACCTTCGTCAAAATCAAAGATTTCTGCGACTCCTACATCGCGCAGAAGGGCCAAACCGCCTGAAGGTAACATGAAAAAGCTCGTTCAAGAGACGTTGCAAGCGGCGCTCTCGCAGCTTGTCGCCGATGGCTCGCTCGCCCTCGACGCCGACACCCTGCCCGTCCCCGAAGTGTCTTACCCAAAGCAGCGCGACCACGGCGACTTCGCCACCAACCTCGCCCTGCAACTCGCCAAACCCGCGAAAAAAAGCCCCCGCGACGTCGCGACCCTGCTCAAAGACCACCTGCTCAACGCCACACGCGACGCCTCACCCATCTTCGCCTCCGTCGACATCGCCGGGCCCGGATTCATCAACCTGCGCCTCGCCCCCGCCGCATGGCACAGAGCCCTCGCCGACGTCTTCAAACTCGGCAATAACTTCGGCAAAAGCACCACCCCGACCCCACAAAAAATTCTCGTCGAGTTCGTCTCCGCCAACCCCACTGGCCCCCTCCACGTCGGCCACGGGCGCGGAGCAGTCCTCGGCGACACCGTCGCCCGCCTCCTAGAAGCAACCGGCCACAACGTCACCCGCGAATTCTACGTCAACGACGCCGGCAATCAGGTCCGCAACCTGGGGCGCTCCCTCCGCGCCCGCTACCACCGCTGCTTTGCCGACCGCACCGACCGCAACCCCGACCTGCTCGTCATCCCCGACGAAGACGGCTACCACAACGACTACCTCATCCCCGTCGCCGAAGAGGTCGCCGCCGCCTACGGCGACACGTTCATCAACGACGAGAGCGAAGAGACCCTCCAGCTCTTCATCAAAGAGGGCACCTCACGCCTTCGCGCCCGCATCGAAGCCGACTGCAAAGCGCTCGGCATCCACTTCGACAACTGGGTCAGCGAAAAGTCGCTCCACGAGCGCAAAGCCGTCGAGACCACCCTCGCCTACCTGCGCGAGCACGGCGACGCCTACGACAACGATGGAGCCACATGGTTTCGCGCCGAAAAATACGGTGACGAAAAAGACCGCGTCCTCGTCAAGTCAGGCGGCGAACACACCTACCTTTTGAGCGACATCGCCTACCACAAAGACAAACTCGACCGCGGCTTCGACCGCCTCATCAACATCTGGGGCGCCGACCACCACGGCTACATCCCCCGCGTCCGCGCCGCCCTCCAGTCACTCGGACTCTCACCCGACGCCCTCGACGTGCTGCTCACCCAAATGGTCTCGCTCACCCGCAACGGCGAGGCCGTCAAACTCTCCAAACGCGGAGCCAACGGCAACAACAACCTCTTGCGCAACGAGCCCAACGGCGAATCAACCTTCTTCGCCCTGCGCGAACTTCTCGACGAGGTCGGCTCCGACGCCCTGCGCGTCTTCTTCCTCCAGCGCGACGCATCGAGCCCCTTCGAACTCGACCTCGAACTCGCCAAAAAACAATCCAACGACAACCCCGTCTTCTACGTCCAGTACGGACACGCACGCTGCGCCGCCATTCTGCGCAAGGCCGTCGAAGAAGGCTTCACGCTACCCGGTACCGCCACCTTCGACCCCGCAAAACTCGCCCCACTTTCCGCCGACGAAGAGCTTGTGCTGGTCCAGGCGCTCCTCCGCTACCCAGAGGCCGTCGCGCACGCCGCCAGCGCCCTCACGCCCCACACCCTCTTCGCCTACATCCACGACACCATCGCCGCCTTCCACAATTACTACACCGTCTTCGGAAAACGCGGCGACCGCATCCTCAGCGACGACCGTGCCGTCGCCGAAGCCCGCCTCACCCTCGTGCTCGCCGTCAAACAGGTGCTTGGCAACGCGCTTACGCTGCTCGGCATCAGCGCCCCCGACACGATGTAGGCGTTACGCCAGCGGGCACCGCAAACACCCGCAACGAAAACGACCGCAGCAGCGCGTGCTCGCTCACGAGCCGCCACCCCTCACGCATCGCCACATCGTGCGCCACGTCTTCTGGTGAGGCGATCACGTGCGTCGCGCAGTCGTGCCGAATCTCATCAAAAAACACCGCCTCGCTCTCAGCCTGTAACCGCGCGCTCGTCGCAACGTCGCTCTCCAACCCCACGAGTGACGCCGCCCCACCGTGCAGACGCACCCCATCGGGTCGCACACCCGCCCGCGCAGCATCACCGCGCACCGCGGCAGCGATGCGCGCTAGCTCGCCCCGCATCGTCGGCTCACTCATCGCGACCCGCGGCCACGTCGCGCTCGCCCCCAGCACCGTCGCCAGCAGCAGCGCCACCGCCGCCCCCGTCGCGACCCACCGCCCGCGTGCCGCTTGCGCCAACGCAACCAGCGCCACCCCACCCGCCGCCATCGCGCACATCCGCACCGCCACGAAGTACCGCGCCGGAAGATACCCGCGGCTCGCAATCGCAACATACGCCCCCAACCCCCCCACCAGCA
>CAZXXB010000284.1:0-4223 GCA_964644185.1 uncultured Myxococcota bacterium | reverse complement strand
ATGCCCTCGGTGACCGCCGCGGACAAGGCCGCTGCGCCCTCACCGCGGCGCGCCTCGCCGCCCTCGAAAAGCTCAAAGCCGATGGACTCACCCGCGCCGGCGACCTCTACGAGGTGCAATCCACCCTCGCCGCACTGCGCAGCGACGCCGCCCTCGCCCTCTCAACCCTCCGCTCTGCCTCCCTCAGCTCCGCGCAAATCGACGCCCTCGCCACCCACGGAACGCTCACACTCACAAGCCCCGTCGCGGGCATCGTCGCCACCCTGCACGCTACCCACGGCGCCATCATCGACCCCAGCCCAGAACCCATCGCTCACATCCGCGGCATCAGCGCACCCCGCATCGAAGCCCGCTTCGCCTCACGCCCCCCCGACGATTTCTCCGCCACCTTCGTCACCCTCGACAACATCACCATCCCCCTCGTCACCCCCCCCATCACCACCGCCACCGACCCCGCCCACGGCACCCTCCTCGCATGGTTCGACGCCGCCGAAAGCGCGCCCGCAATCGCCAACGACACCCTCGGCACCCTCCACCTCACCCTCAACTCCGAATCCGCCGTCGAAGTCCCCACCACCTCACTCGGATACACCGACGGCGCGGCACACATCTACGTCAGGCGCGACGCACACCCAACCCGCACCCCCGTCACCGTGCTCGCGCAAAACCTCGGCAACAGCATCATCATGGGCGATCTTCGCGCTGGCGACGACGTGGCCGTCAGCGCCGCCGCTCTCGACGCACCTCGCGACAACGCTCACGGTGACGACCATTGAACCGCCCCTCGCACATCCACCACGCGCTCGTCGCACGCCTCGCCGTCGCCGCCTTCGACCACCCGCGCGTCGTCCTCGTCGCAACCGCCATCTACCTCTTCGCCGCACTCGCCCTCGTACCCAACCTCAAACTCGACGCCCTGCCAGACATCACCGGCAAGCAGGTCCTCGTCCTCACCAACGCACCCGGATACACCCCAGAAGAGGTCGAGCGCCTCATCACACGCCCCGTTGAATCGGCCTTAGGCGGCATCGCCGGCACCACCTCGCAGCGCAGCATCTCGCGCTACGGAATCTCCTCCATCACCGTCGTCTTCGCCGACGACACCGACCTCTACCGCGCCCGCCAACTCGTGCAAGAGCGCCTCGCCACCGTCTCCACCTCACTGCCCGACGGCATCGAAGCCCCCGAAATGGGCCCCATCACCGGCGGACTCGGAGAAATCTTCCAGTTCACCGTCGCCTCGCCTCGCCTCAGCGCCGCCGAACTCTACGAACTCGTCGAACTGCACATCGCCCCCTCTCTCCGCCAAACCCCCGGCATCGTCGAAGTCAACACATGGGGAGGCGAACGCCGCACCGTCGAGCTGCGCGCAAACCCCGCTCGCCTCGCAAGCTACAACCTCTCGTTCACCCAACTGCGCGACGCCCTCACCACCTCACTCGGCTCTGCTTCGGGCGCATCCCTCCGCGCCGGAACCTCCCACGTCCTGCTTCGCGGCGTCGCTCGCCCCCGCACCCCCGACGAGTTCGCCGCCATTACACTACCCACCTCTGATACCACCCCGCCGGTCCGCCTCGGCGACATCGTCACCATTCGCGATGGCTCCCTCGCCCGCACCGGCGCGGCAACCGCCAACGGCGGCGGAGAAACCGTCTACGTCATGGCCCAGATGCTCAACGACGCCAACGCCCTCGACACCACAAAACTGCTTCGCGCCCGCCTCGACGCGATCCGACCCTCGCTTCCACAAGACGTCACCATCAACGTCGCCTACGACCGCGCTGACCTCGTCTCACGCACCCTCAAAACCCTCTTCTCAAATCTCACTGAGGGTGGCCTGCTCGTCATCGCCGTCCTCTTCCTGCTACTCGGCTCGCTTCGCGCAGGCGTCATCGTCGCACTCACCATCCCCCTCTCAATGGCCGGTGCCGTCGCCGGCATGACCCTGATGGGCATACCCGGTAACCTCATGAGCCTCGGTGCCATCGACTTCGGTCTGCTCGTCGACGGTGCCGTCGTCCTCATCGAAAACATCTTTCACCACACAACCCACTTCATCGCGCGCGACAACAACCGCGACAGCAACCACGCTCACGCAAGCCTTCGCATCGCGCATGTCGCGGGCGACGACATCCGACAGGTCATCGCCGCCTCCGCACGACCCGTCTTCTTCGGCATCCTCGTCATCGCGCTCGTCTACCTCCCCATCCTCATGCTTACCGGAGTCGACGGTCGCCTCTTTCGCCCGATGGCCATCACCGTCGTGCTCGCCCTGCTCTTCGCCCTTATCCTCTCGCTCACCTTCGTCCCCGCCGCCGCTGCAACCTTTCTGCGAAGCCGCGATATCCCCGTCGCCGAGCCCTTCATCGTCCGCATCGCAACGCGCCTCTATCGCCCAACGCTCGACTGGGCCCTCGCACACCCCGCCCCAATCGCACTCTTCGCTATCGCTCAGCTTGCCCTCGCCGCATCACTCTTCGCCACGGCCCCTTCCGAATTTGTTCCCCAACTCGACGAAGGCGACCTCGTCATTCAAACCACGCGCGCCCCCGACACCTCGCTCGAAGCCGCGCTCACCGCCGCCACCACCATGGAAGCCACGCTGCTGCGCGAGTTCAACGAAGTACGCGCCATCGCAAGCCGCATCGGCAGCCCAGCCGTCGCCACCGACATCATGGGCATCGAACAGGCCGACATTTTCGTCTCGCTCGCCCCACGCCGCGAGTGGAAATCGGGCCGCACCCGCGACGACCTCATTGCCGCAATGCAGGCACGCCTCACCGACCTCGACCCCTCTGCCGAATACTCGTTCACGCAGCCCATTCAAATGCGCTTCAACGAGCTTATCGGCGGCGACACGAGCGACGTCGCCATCAGCATCTTCGGCCCCGACCTCACCCGCCTGCGCGATACCGGCGAAGCCGTCGCCGAAGCCTTGCGCAACGTCCCCGGCGCCGCCGACGTTCGCGTGCGCATGCCCCCTGCCGTACCCCTCACCGGAATTCATCCACGCCCCCTCGACGCCGCCCGCTGCGCCCTCACCCCCCGCGACGTGCTCGACACCACCCTCGCCATCCGCGCCGGAATCCACGTCGGCGACACCTTCGACGGCATGATTCGTGTTCCCGTTCGCCTGCGACTCGACGGCGACGACTCGGCCTTCGGTTTGCGCAACACCGTCATCCCGGTTTCAGGCGGCACCCTCATTCCGCTCACCCACGTCGCCAGCATCGCCGAGACCACCACGCCAAGCCTGGTCAACCGCGAAGAAGGCGCCCGCCGCGTCGTCATTGCCTTCAACGTGCGCGAGCGCGACCTCGGCACCGTCGTCGGCGAAGCCCAGACCCGCGTCGCAGCAAACGTGCGCCTCGACGATGGCTACCGCATCATCTGGGGTGGGCAATACCAATCGCTCAACGACGCACGCGCCCGCCTCGTCATCGTCATCCCCATCGTCATCATCGCCATCTTCGTGCTGCTCATACTCGCATTTGCCCGCGTCAAGCCCGCCCTCTTCATCTTCCTCAACGTCCCCTTCGCGAGCGTCGGCGGCATCGCCCTGCTTACCCTGCGTGACATGCCCGTCTCAATCTCAGCCGCGGTCGGCTTCATCGCCCTCTCGGGCATCGCCGTCTTGAATGGACTCGTCCTCATGTCGCGTGTGCTGGCCCACGAAGCCGCCGGAACCGCGGGCGACGAAGCAATCCGCCGCGCCGCGCAAGAGCGCATGCGCCCCGTGCTCGTCACCGCCTTCGTCGCCGCCCTGGGCTTCGTGCCGATGATGCTCGCCAAAGGCGCCGGAGCCGAAATTCAACGCCCGCTCGCAACCGTCGTCGTGGGTGGACTCTTCACCTCGACGCTGCTTACACTCGTCATCCTGCCGGTGCTCTACGCCGCCATCGCGCGTGCGCGCACCCCACGGCAAACACCGCAAACAAGAGGGTAAAAACCATGTCACTCCACCCCGCTTCGATTCGCTGGCAACGCACCTCGCAAGGCTTTGACTACGAGACCTACAACCGCGACCACGTCTGGCACTTCAACGGAGGCATTGAGATCGGTGCCTCCTCCGCCCCCGAATACAAAGGCGATGCGGCACTCGCCAACCCCGAAGAGGGGCTCGTCGTCGCCGCATCGAGCTGGGTCGTGAAGTCGCGCAACGCTGCGGGCGCCTGGTCGCTGTAGCCGTAGATCATCAATAGAAACAGCAGCGGCGGGACCGC
>CAZXXB010000283.1:0-4270 GCA_964644185.1 uncultured Myxococcota bacterium | reverse complement strand
GACGACGACGATGACAACGACGACGACACCGACACCGACGACGGACTCCCACCCGAAAAAATCGGCGTCGGATTCCTCGACCCATGCGACATCCCAGGCGACTACGTCCTCGCACTCAAAGGCGACGAACCCGCCGACGGAAAACTCGGCGACCCCGTCTTTCAGGGCGATCTCGTCGTCACCTCAACCCCCGCCGACGAGTGGAGCATCTTCGCCGACGACCCCATCACCATCCGCATCGGCGTAGACCCCGTCGAAGACCCCACCGACACCTACTTCAACTTCAACTTCTCAACCCTCGGACTCGAAGCACCACTCTCCGTCCAGCGCTACGACGACGCCGTCACCTACGACGCCTCACCACACGACTCCGCAAGCATGTCCGTCTCCTCTCCCGGACGTGTCTGCCGCGACCTCACCGCCGCCTTCGAAGTCCACCGCATCGAATTCGTCAACAACTACCTCACCCGCTTCTCCGCCTCTTTCACGCAAGAGTGCAAAGGCTCAAACTCCCAACTCCGCGGCTGCATCCGCGTCGAGCGACCCGCCGCCTGCGTCCCCAACTGCTGCCGCAAGTCGCGCCCCGATGGCTCCTGCGAAATTCTCGCCACCTGCGGCGCCGACGGCTGCGGCGGCATCTGCGGCGACCTCTGCGCCGAAAGCGAAGTCTGCGCCGCCGGTGAATGCAAAACCTACGCCGGCCCCGTCGAGTGCCGTGGCCGCACCGCCACAGCCATCGACTCACCATGGCCCATGGATAGAGGCTGCGCCACCCGCCCCGGAACCTCAGGCTTCGGCGCCCCAGAAACCGCCCCCGTCATCCTCTGGCAAATCCCCGCCTCAGGCTCCATCCAGTCCGCCCCAGCCATCGGCAGCAACGGACGCGTCTACGTCGCCGCCTCCGCCGACGCCGACGGCGCCCTCTACTCACTCCTCGACGTCGGCGGCATCGAGTGGCGCGCAGCCCTCACCGGCCCCCCACCCGAAGGTAGCCCCGCCGGCACCCTCGGCAGACCCACCGGCGTCGGACGCTCTGGCCCCGCCATCGCCGCCGACGGCACCATCTACATCGGCGCGCTCGACGGCCTCCTCTACGCCTTCACCCCCGCAGGCACCATCAAGTGGCGCGCCGACGCCGGTGCACCCATCCAGACATCGCCCCTCATTCTCGAAGATGGCAGCATCATCGTCGGCACCGGCGTTGAGCGCGGCCTCGATGGCAAACTCGTCGTCTTCGACCCCGAGGGCAACCAGACCTTCGAGATCGACGAACTCGGCCCCATCTTCGCCAACCCCGCCGCCAACGATTTCGGTGCCTACTTCTACGCCGACGACTTCGGCGCCGTCGGTGGCTACGGCGACGCCGCCAACGACCGCTGGAACATCGTCAGCTACACCGAGCCCTTCCGCGGCGGCATGGCCGTCAGCGGCGACGGCATCGTCTACGTCGGCGGCGACGACGGCGTCCTCCACGCCTTCTCGTTCCGCGGTGCCGACCTCTGGGGCTACCCCACCGCCGGCGCCATCCGCTTCGCCCCCTCCATCGCCCGCAACGGCAACGTCTGCTTCGGTGCCACAGACAAAACCTTCAACTGCGTCACCGGCGACAGGGGCGAACTCGTCACCACCTTCAAAACCCCCGCCGCTCTCTGCGCCCCGCCACTCGTTGACCGCGACGGCAAGTTCATCCTCGGCACAGAAGATGGCTTCCTCCGCGTCTACGACCCCGACGGAAACGAACTCTACAACTACCAGTTCACCGGCGAGCGCATCGCCGCCTCACCCGTCCTCGGCGACGAGGGACTCATCTACATCGTCACCACCGCCGGACAAATCTACGCCTTCGGTGCCCGCGTCGAGACACCACCCGCTGACTAAGCACCCGCTGAGTAACCCGGCACGGCGCACGTCATAGAGCAGGCTACAGAGCACCCCACAGAGTACCACGACCACGATGAAGTTCTACCTCCACACCATGGGCTGCCAGATGAACGAGTACGACTCGACCAAGATCGCGAGTCTGCTCGAAGCCGCCGGACACACACGCGTCGACGCCGCCGACGAGGCCGACGCCACCGTCGTCAACACCTGCCACATCCGCGAAAAATCCGAACACAAAGTCCGCAGCATGGTCGGTGAACTCGCCGCCATAAAACGCGAACGCCCGGGCTACGTCATCGGCATCGCCGGCTGCGTCGCCCAGGCCGAGGGCGAAAAGCTGCTCAAAACAGCCCCCGCCCTCGACTTCGCCGTCGGCCCCAACGAACTCTCACGCCTCGTCGATCTCCTCGACCGCGCCGCAAAAGGTGAGCGCAAACTGCTCGCCAACGACATCGACCGCGACCCCGTCACCGCAAAGCGCAACCGCGACACCCTGCTCTACCCCTTCTTCGACCCCACCCTCGTCCACTCGCGCCTCAAACCCTCCGCCTACGTCACCGTCATGAAGGGCTGCGACAAGCTCTGCACCTTCTGCGTCGTCCCCTACACCCGCGGTATGGAGGTCAGCCGCCCGCAAGACGAGATTCTCGACGAGTGCCGCGCCCTCATCGCAAACGGCGTGCGCGAAATCGTCCTCCTCGGCCAAAACGTCAACGGCTACCGTTCATCACCCCGCGTGAAACCCGACTTCGCAAGTCTGCTGCGCGCCGTCGCCGCCCTGCCCGGCCTCACCCGACTGCGCTACACCACGAGCCACCCGCGCCACTTCGACGAGTCGCTTGCGCGCGCCCACGCCGATCTTGCCACCCTCTGCCCCTACCTCCATCTCCCCGTCCAGTCGGGCTCAGACCGCATCCTCGACGCCATGAATCGCGGCTACACCGCCGCCGAATACCTCGAAAAAATCGCCCTCGCACGCGCCCTGCGCCCCGACATCGCCCTCTCGTGCGACTTCATCGTCGGCTTTCCCGGCGAGACCGACCGCGACTTTCTCGACACCCTCGCCCTCGCCGAAGCCGCACGTTTCGACATGGCCTACGTCTTCAAATACTCCCCGCGCGACGGCACCCCAGCCGCCTTGCTCGGCGATCAGGTGCCAGAGCACGTCAAATCGGCCCGCATGGAAAAACTCATGCGCCGCACCGACGAAATTCAGTTCGAGCTCGCAAAGCAATACGTCGGCGAAACGGTCGAGGTGCTCGTCGAGGGCCCCTCAAAAAACAACCCCCAGAACTGGTACGGACGCACGGCGCACAACCGACCCGTCAACTTCGCCTGTGACTCCGCGCTCCCCGGCGACCTCGTCCGCCTGCGCATCACGCGCGCCATGCCACACTCGCTCGCAGGTGAAGTCATCGACGCCATCCCCAATCGCGACGCGCCCCTGCGCTTTACCGCCATCAACCCTGCCCTCAACGCAACGCACGACATTCCCATCAACGCCGGTCTCAATACAGCCGTCACCGCCACCGCAAGCACCATCGCAAGCGACGCTGCGCCCATGCCATGATTTACCCCTTCGAAAACCACCTGCCCGTGATCGACCCCACCGCCGTCCTGCTACCCGGCTCGCGCGTCATCGGGCAGGTCACCATCGGCCCCCGCTCGAGCATCTGGTTCAACACCGTCGTGCGTGGTGACGACTTCTACATCACCATCGGCGAGGGCTCCAACGTCCAGGACAACAGCACGCTGCACATCACCGGCAACCGCTTTCCGCTCGTCATCGGCGACAACGTCACGATCGGCCACAACGCCATCGTCCATGCATGCACCGTCGGCAGCCGTTGCCTCATCGGCATGGGTTCAATTTTGCTCGACGGCTGCGTCATCGGCGACGAGTGCATCATCGCCGCGGGGGCCGTCGTCACCCCGGGCACAACGGTGCCCCCGCGCAGCCTCGTCATGGGCAACCCCGGCAAGGTCAGGCGCCCCGTCACCGACGACGATCTTGCGTGGGTGCTCGACTCTGGCAAAACTTACGAACGACTCGCCGCCACCTACCGCGCGGCGCATCTCTAACCCCGGGGCGCGACCACCATGACAGCGATGGGCGAAGAACAATCGGGCGCAACCGACCCCAAAAAAATGCTCGCTTCGCTCTTTCTCAAGAGCGACCTCTTCGGCTCATTCGCAGAAGAAGACCGCCTCGCCATTGCCGACGCCTGTGTCATCCGCCGTGTAGAGGCCGGTGAAACGATCTACCGCCGTGGCGACCCTGCGAGCGAGCTTGCCCTCATCGTCACCGGCGTCGCTCAGGCCGTCTTGCAACCCCACGACGCCACAGCGACGCTGCTCGCCGAGTTCGGCCCCGCCGCCACCTATGGCG
>CAZXXB010000282.1:3511-4315 GCA_964644185.1 uncultured Myxococcota bacterium | reverse complement strand
GGTGAGCGTGCGCGGTCGTTTGGTTTTGTGGCGTTGCCGCAGGTGGCGCCATTGCGACGTGACACGGTGAGTTTGATGCGGCTCGAAGCGGCGCGGGTGATGGGGGTGCTGGGGGCGGTGGAGCGTAATCGTCCGCGAGATGGGATAGATGTGGGGTTGCTGGCGAGGGTGAGTCGCGTGGAGACGGTGGATGCGCTGGGCGAGCCCGACTGGTTTGCGGCGGGGCGGCGCATTGACGAGGCGGATGTGATTGTGGCGGCGGTGTTTTCAGACGATGCGGAGGCACCGACGATTGAGGCGGGTGAGGGGGCGCATGAGGCGTATCGGGCGACAACGCTAAACGAATTTCACGAGCGGTTGAATGGGCGATTTGCGTTGCGGGCGCGTGATGGGGTGACGCTGCCCGGGGGTGGGCAGGTGGTGCTGGGTGCGTTTGTGCGCGAGGGCGCGGCGGCGGCGGCGTTTAGCGTGGTTCCGTAACAGGTGCGGTGGCAGGTGTGGTGGCGAAGGCGGGGCGTGCGAGGCGCTCGATGGCGGCGGCGATGGCGCGGCGGTCGAGGGCGAAGATGAGGTCGCTCTCTTGATAGGGGGTGATGGCGCAGCCGGGGCCGGCGAGGGGGCGCGGCAGGTTGTAGAAGGCGTTGATGAAGCCGCGTTCGCGTCCATTGGGGTAGGTGTGGTCGTTTGAGGTGAGGTGGCAGGGGACGATGGTGCCGTTGGGCATGACTGTTGCGAAGTAACGTCCGGCGTTGCAGGTGAGGCATGAGCCGAAGTTGGGGCCACGGGCGAGGCGTTCGGTGTAGG
>CAZXXB010000282.1:0-3371 GCA_964644185.1 uncultured Myxococcota bacterium | reverse complement strand
AGTAGGCCCAGAAGCCGTCGCGACGGGCGGCGTCGAGGATGTAGTCGGTGACGGTGAGGTTGGCGGCGGAGAGGACGGTGATGGTGGCGACGGAGACGTTGCGTGCGCGGGCGGCGCGGATGACATCGAAGACGCGGTCGTGTGAGCCTTTGCGGTTGCGGACGGCGTCGTGAATGTGGGCGGGGCCGTCGAGGGAGAGGACGATCATGTCGAGCGCGGCGACGAGGCGGTCGAGTTCGCGTCCGGTGACCCAGCCGTTGGTGTTGAGTGAGGTGACGAGGCCGCGAGAGCGGGCGTGTTCGATGATGTCGATGGCGTCTTTGCGGATGAGGGCTTCGCCGCCGCTGAAGCTGGCGCGCGCGAGTCCATGGTTGGCGAATTCGTCGATGGCGGCGATGAATTCGTCTTTGGACATTTCGTCGCCGGCGGCGGCGGGGATGTCGCAGTAGTCGCACTGAAAGTTGCAGCGGTGGGTGAGGATGAAGGTGATGGAGTAGGGGAAGGGGCGGTGCGTAGCGCGGGCGATGGAGAAGCGGGCGGCGCTTTGCGCGCCACGTAAGACGGGGGCGATGCGCGGCAGGTGGGTGAGGCTGTGCGGCAGGTGGGGCATGGGTCTCGGTACCTTTTGCGGGAGAGTACACGCAAGTGTCTTGCATGACGTGACGGCGTGGGCGATGGTGCGCCGCGTGGGGCAGAACACTTTGGGGTAGGACACTACGGCAACGGAGCCGATGACGCCAGGAGAAGTTCGTCGAAACACACAGCACGTTTGGGGCGCGTACTTGCGTCATGTGGGCTTGGGCTTGCGGTGGTGGCGGCGATGGGTGCGACACCTGAGGTGGCGCGTGCGTGTGCGATGCAGTGCCACATGTATATGTGTGAGCAGGCGATTTACGAGTTGCCGCCGGGTGAGTTGAAAGACCTGATGACGAGGCCCGAGATGCTCGACATCGTTTACAACGGCTCGTACTTTCCCGATTCGGGGTATGGGGCGAACGATGCGTATGGCGAGTGGTCGCACTGGGAGCCGTTTGCCGAGTCGTACATCGACTGGATGAAGAAGTCGCTCGAAGGGCCGTTTACCGAGGGGCGCGCGGCGGAACACGCGGTGTTCATGATGACGTCGGTGTGTCACGGGCTCGGTGACATGACGTTCGACACGATGCTGTATCAGCGGCAGAAAGAGCGCGACCCTGCGCCACGTGACCCGGACCTCGATGCGCAGCTCGATATCTGGTTCATCGACGAATACGAGCGCGATTATGTGGCTCCGGTGTGGGTTCCGGCGGAGGAGATGAGTGAGCTGTTTCGCGACTACATGAAGCATGAGGTGACGCCCGAGACGATTATTTACGGGCAGGGTCGCAATCGCACGGGGGCGTTGGGGCTTGTGTTGTTTGGTGGGAGTCCGGGGACGGTGGCGAAGGCGAAGGAGGGGTATGACTGGACGGCGAAGCACTACATGGACATCAACACGCCGGGCAGTTTGAACGGGGCGGCGAAGATCATTTCGCGGCATTATGAGGCGCTGTGGGAGCGGTTGAACGGCGAGTTGTCACAGGAGAATTTTGTGACGGCGTTTACACCACCTGATGCGCGCAGTGAGAAGGCGACGGTGGCGGGTTCGGTCGAGAGCTGGCCGGTGGTGTGGTTTGGCGCGGGGCTGGTGCGTGGGTCGATTGAAGAGAAGCCGTTTGTCGTGACCGACGACAAGGGCAACACGATTGATTACACGTTTGATTATGGGGCGTGGGGCGGCGGTGAGTATCCGAACGATTTGCGGATACGTCCGGTGAAAGACTGGGAGCGGGACACGACGTACACGGTGGTGGTGAAGGCGGGGCTCGATACGCAGGCGGGTATCGTGCTTGAGGAGGATAAGATGTTTACGTTCGCGCTGCCGACGGAGATTCCGGATGAGGAGACGGGCGATACCGACGGTGAGACGGGGGAGACGGGCGAGACGGGAGAGACGACGGGCGGAGATACGGGCGAGACGGGAGCGACGGGCGAGACGGGTGAGACGGGGGAGACGGGCGAGACGGGCGGTGAGACGGGTGAGACTGGAGATGTGACGGGCGGAGATACGGATGGTGTGACGGGAGATGGGGATGACGATGCGAGTGGCGAGACTGCGGGCGCTGAGACGTCGGGTGTGACGGGAGATGGGGATGGCGATGACGACGATGCGAGTGGCGAGACTGCGGGCGAGGATGATGACGGTGAAGAGACGGCGATTGCTGGAGAGACGGCGGACGTGACGACGGGGGATGCGACCGGTGACGGTGACGAAGAGGGTGACGAGGGGTGTGCGGCGCGTGGTCCGACCGGGGGCAATACGGGTGGAGCAACGGGTGGCACGGCGGGGGTTTTTGCGCTGGTGGGGTTGGCGATGATGTGGGTTCGATCGGTGCGGCGGCGGGCTGTTGTCGAGAGCGGCGGTGCAGGGCTGCGCGCCGCGATGATGGCGGTTTTCGTGGCGGCGATGTTCATCGCGGGGGCGGGTGTCAGTTCGTGCGATTTTGCGACCAGTGACGACGACGACGACGACAACGACGACAACGACGCGACCAGCGACGACGATGACGACGATGACGACGACGATGACGACAACGATGACGATAACGACGATGATGACGACAACGACAACGACGACGACGATGACGATGATGACGACAACGATGATGACGACAACGATGATGACGACTGCGACCCGGTGACGTGCGAGATTTTTTGCGAAAACGGCTTCGCCCGCGACGACAACGGATGCGAAATCTGCGCCTGCGATGACGACGACGACGACGTGACGGGCGACGACGACGACGACGACGATGACGACGACGACGACGACGACGACGACGATGACGATGACGACGACGACGACGTGACGGGCGACGACGACGACGATGTGCCCTGCCCTGTCGTGGCAAATTGCGCGGCACCGGAGCGGCTTGTGTGCTTCCCGTATTATGGGGCTGACCCGAACAACCCTGTGCAGCCGTACTGCCCCGAGTGCGTGTGCGTGCCGGAAGGCGAGTGCGCGACGCCGACGTGCAACGCCGAGACGGGGCTTATCGCCTCATGCACGGCGACGGGCGAAGATACGTGCGACGCGTGCGCGTGTTGTCCGCCGATTCCGCCGTGTCGGCCTGAGAACGATTTTGGCTGCGAGATTGATGAGGCGTCGGGGTGCCAGGTGTGTACGTGCCGCGAGCCGCGTTGCCCCGATGCGAACTGCGAGTTGGCTTGCGCCGCGGCATTTTGCTCGACCGATTGCGGCACGACGGGTGTCGGTGACGACGGCTGCCCGATTTGCGGTTGTCTCGACGAGTGAGCAGGTAGCGGCGAGGCTACTCGCGGTTAGCTAGTCG
>CAZXXB010000281.1:2531-4341 GCA_964644185.1 uncultured Myxococcota bacterium | reverse complement strand
CCGGGGTGAGAGAACTGCCCTCAGGGGTCGCCGAACGGATGTGAGGCGGGGGTGAAAGCTCACCACCCCTCAGGGGTGGGTTTGCGGATGCAAACCCGGGGTGAGAGAACTGCCCTCAGGGGTCGCCGAACGGATGTGAGGCGGGGGTGAAAGCTCACCACCCCTCAGGGGTGGGTTTGCGGATGCAAACCCGGGGTGAGAGAACTGCCCTCAGGGGTCGCCGAACGGATGTGAGGCGGGGGTGACAGAACAGCGCCCCACTACGCCCCCACTTTCCCCCCACTTTTCCCCCACTTTTGAAAAAGTCGCTTAAACCGGCAAAAACGCCATCTGCAACCCCCTGATTTCGTTCAGCAAAAAGACCGTTCCCCCACTCGAAAAGTGGGGCGATTTTCGCACCCCCGCGATCCGCAAAAAAAACATCTCACGCCATCGCCCGACGCCACCGGCACCCAGCCTTTTCAAGCGCCATCGCCGCCGCAATCGTCACGTGATCCCGCTTGCGCGCACCCACCACCTGCACCGCCAAAGGCACCTGCCGCTCGCTGTCAAATCCCACCGGAACCATCGTCACCGGAAACTCGAACACGCTGAAAAGACTCGTTAAAACGCTGTCCCACGCGTGAAAAATCGGCGTCCCATGCAGCGGCGCCGGACGACTGAACGGCGGCACAATCATCACCCCGTCATCACCCATCGCCGCCTCCATCGCGTCCCGCAACGCAAACGCCTCGCCGCACAGCGCCGTCGGGTCTTTTGTGAATCTCGCCGCCAACTCCTCCGCCGCCGAAATTACCAACGGAACCGCAGTGTGCTTAGATTTACGAAACATTGCCTTCGCTAATTCGCGAAACACAGGTATCGCATTTCCCTCGCCCAGCGTCTCGGCATAGCTCTCTTCGCCGTCCCGCGCGACGATCGCGTTCCAGTACAGAAACGACTTGTTCACCCGTGGGTCTTTGTACGCCGAAACCCGCGCTCCGCCTTGTCCCAAAAGGGCCGCAGCCTCGTGCATCGCCCGCAGATACGACCGCGCGATCACCATCGGACCCATCCGCGGCAACGTCATCACGCGCAGCTTCGACACGTCTACCCTGGCGGGGTCACCAAGTGTGTCATTATCAATATACGGGTCGTCACCATCTGGGCCAGCAATAATGCGAGTCAGCGGCATTAAGTCGCCCGCGCTGCGCGTAAGTGGGCCACTTACCATCACTGCCCGAATTTTCCCCCGTGGCATCGGGTAATGCCCCGTCGATGGCACCACCCGCCCCGACGGCTTATGCCCAAACACCCCGCAAAATCCCGCCGGCGTCCGTATCGACCCCGCGAAATCAGCCCCCAAACCAAACGCCGACCCGCCTGTCGCAACGAGCGCACCCTCGCCACCACTCGACCCGCCCGATGTCCGTTTCAAATTCCACGGATTTTTCGTGCGCCCGTAAATGAGGTTGTGCGTCTCCATCCACAACCCGCCTTCGGGCACGTTCGACAACCCCAACAAGATCGCGCCCGCCGCGCGATACCGCGCCACAGGGGTCGCATCGCGCGCCGCACGAATGTCTTTGCGCGCCACGAGCCCCGCGGTGTTCGGCATGCCCGTCACCCCAAAAAACTCTTTCGCGGTAAACGGAACCCCCAACAGCGGTGGAAGCTCGTCGGGGTCCGCAGCGGTTGCATACTGCTCATCGGCCGCTCTCGCCTCTTCACGTGCCGCCGCAAATCGATCGACGACGAGCGCGTTGACCGCAGGGTTCACCGCGCGAATGCGGGCAATGTGCGCCTCAACCACCTCACTCGGGGTGACACG
>CAZXXB010000281.1:0-2491 GCA_964644185.1 uncultured Myxococcota bacterium | reverse complement strand
CGCGGACTCTTTCGCGGCATAGGGGGGCTCCTTCGTGATGCAACCGACAGACAAAACCCGCATAACAGATGCGCGGGCAGATGCAATGTGTCGCCGCTTCGGCTAGTTTGTTCGCCGTGAAAATCGATACTCCAACACGGCGCGAGCCACCCCAGCCAGTCTTTCAACTCGCGCAGACCGACCTCAAGAGAACGGCGGCGCTCGTCGACGCGCTCAATATTCCCCACGCAGCCGCCTGCGTGCTCGTCAATCGCGGACACGACACGCCAGAAGCCGCGCGCACCTTTCTCTCGCCACGCCTCGATTCACTCTCTGAACCGATGCAGATGGCGGGCATGGCAGAGGCCGTCGATCTGCTCGCCCGCGCCGTCATCGAAGCGCGCCCCGTCGTCGTCTACGGCGACTACGACGTAGACGGGGTGACCTCGACCTCGCTGCTCATCTCGTCGCTCGAGTCATTCGGGCATGGCGTCGCCGACTGGCACCTGCCCGACCGTCAACGCGAAGGCTACGGACTCAACACCGCATCGGCACGCGCGCTTGCCTCACGCACCCTGCCCCACGAAGACGGAAAACCCGGCCTCTTCATCGCCGTTGACTGCGGCATCAACTCGGTCAAAGAGGTTGCCGCCGTCAAAGAGCTTGGCCTCAACGTCATCGTCGTCGATCACCACCAGCTCGGCGGCCACCTGCCGAACGCCGACGCCGTGCTCAACCCATGGCGCCCCGACTGCGATTTTCCAACCCGCGACCTGTGCGCCGCGGGCATCACCTTCCTGCTCATCGCCGCCACGCGCCGGGCATTGCGTGATCGTGGCTGGTTCACCTCGCGCGAAGAGCCCTCACTGCGCAAAGCCCTCGATCTGGCCGCGCTCGGCACCATCGCCGACATGGTGCCGCTCGCGGGTGACAATCGCATTCTCGCCTTTCACGGCCTTCGCGAAATGGCGCGCGCCGAGCGACCCGGAATGCTCGCATTGATGCAGGTCGCGGGTGTTCGACCCGAATCGCTACGTGCCGGACAAGTCGGCTTTCAACTCGCGCCACGCATCAACGCCGCCGGGCGCATGGGCGACGCGCGACGCGCCGTCAGCCTGCTCACCTCGCACGACCTCGCCCATGCGATTCACCTCGCGGGCGAACTCGACCGAGACAACCAAAAGCGGCAAGCCGTCGAAGAGCAGACGATGCGCGAAGCGGCGGCACAGCTCGAAGCCCGCATCGAAGAGCTTGAACGCGACGGAACCCCGTGTCGCGGCACCGTACTGTTTGGCGACGCATGGCACCCCGGCGTGATCGGTATCGTCGCCTCACGCCTCGTCGAGCGATATGCGATGCCCCTCTTTCTCGTTGCCATGGCGGGCCCGCACGGACGCGGTTCCGGGCGCACATTCGGTGCATTCAACCTGCACGAAGCGTTGACATCGTGCGCCCCCGCGTTGACCCAGTTTGGTGGACACGCCGCCGCCGCGGGCCTCAGCATCGCGCGCGAGCACCGCGACGCCTTCCGCCGTCTGTTCGAAGCCACATGCCGCGACCGCCTCACCGATGCCGATCTCATCCCCCGCCTCAAGATCGACGCAGAACTCTACAGCGACGAGATCGACGCCGACCTTGTCGAAGCCCTCACCCTCTTTGAACCCTACGGCATCGGCAATGCCGAGCCGTCGTTTCTGCTGAAACACCACGGCGTCGAAAAAACGGGCGTCGTCGGTCAGGGCAAACACCTGCGCCTCAGGGTGCGCGGTGCACGACGCAACCTCGACGCCATCGCCTTCAACCATGGACACCTCGCGCGCGGTGGCTTTGACGAATCCCGCGTCGTCGTCATGCCCGAATACAACACCTACCTCGGCGGCGGACGTATTCAGTTGCGCGTGAAGCGACTTTTCGGGTACGCCGCGCCCGGTGGTTCTCGCGACGACTCCGCCCTCGATGCGTCAGACCCGCAAGAGGTCGCGCTCGCGGCCCCGTAACATCATGCCAAAGCTTCAGCACATCGCCACGATTGGACTCGCCGGACGCGCACTCGCGATCGCGAGCGAGCCCACGCGCGCCCTCGATTACGTGCTCGACAAGTTTCTTCCGTTCGCGCAGGAGGGGCTGCCTCACGGTCTCTCTGTCACGGTGTCCATCGACCGCTCGCTCGCCCAAATCGAGAGCGCTGACGTGACCACCGAAACCGCCGCCGACGGCACGATGACAATTCGCGGCGACGGTGCCATCGCCTCATTCGACCCTGCCTCACGCACACTCGCGGCACGCATCAACGACACCGATGCCGAGCGCGGCTCTGGGTCGATTGAAAACATGATTCGCCCAGCATTTCAGTACCTTTTGCTGCGAGATGGCGGCGGTTTTCTCATGCACGGCGGTACGGCCGCGCTCGCCGGTCGCGGGCTCGCCTACCCCGGCTATTCGGGCGCGGGCAAAACAACCCTCTCACGCCTCATCTACGAAAACGGCGGCACGTTGCTCTCAGACGATCTCT
>CAZXXB010000280.1:274-4354 GCA_964644185.1 uncultured Myxococcota bacterium | reverse complement strand
GCACGACGGCGATTGGCAACGCGCCGCAGGGGTTTGCCTACGGCACCGCAACACGCCTCTATGACGGCAGCTACGTGATTGCCGGCGGTGTGAGTCCGGCGGGGCCGCTCGCGACCGTTTTCGGTTTCGCCGCATTTGTCGCCGAGTGACGACAACGCCGTCGAGCGCAGAGAGAATCAGGAGACCACGACGATGCGTCACGCGAACCAGATGAACCCGACGACTCGCTATGTCGCATCGCTTCGTCGCACGTGCGCGAATGGCGTTGCTGCGGTTTGTCTTGCGCTGCTCTCATCGTGGGGCGCTACGTCTGCGCACGCGGAAGAAGATGCGGCGCGTCGCCAGGAAAAGCAGCGCGCGGAGATGCGCGAGAAGATGCAGCGCGCCCTCGACAGCAAGAAGGCCGACATGGAGCGGTGCGCGAAAGAGATCGTGTTCTCGAAGGGCGGCACGCGCGCGAGCGTCACGATCAACGTGACCTCAGATGGGGCGGGTAAGTTGCAGGGTCCGCCACAAATTGAGGTTTCGAGCGACGGCGACAATACGCGTCTCAAGACGTGCGCCGAGATGCGCATCGGCACCGTGTCGCTGCCTTCGTTTGGCTTTACCGGCACGGTGCAGGGTGGTGCGACGTTCTCGTTTCAGCCCGACCCCGCTGCCTTGAAAAAGCAGCAGGAAAACGAGGCGAAGGAGAAGGCAGCGCGTGAGAAAGAGCAGTCGTCGGTAGCGCCGTTTTCGCGACGAGCCCCCGCCACCGCGCTTGGCGAAGATGCGGCGTCTCCACTACCGGGCGGTGCCCGCGCCGACGTTGGGCTGCCCGTCGAGCCCACGGTCAACCCGTGATGCAACGAGGTCGATTTTCAGCGCCCGTGCGATGGGCGCACGCAGCGCGGTTCGCATGGCGTAGATCGCCTGCGCGAGCGCTAGCGGCGGTTGTCTGCGCTGCGCTTATGAGTGTGCCGGGTATCGCGGACGCGCAGGAATCCGAGCGGTTCAAGCTTGGCGAGGCGATCGTCTACCCCTCGGTGTTTTATCAGTTCACCGCCGTGCCGGTGTGGCTTGAGGCATCGGGGACGTTTCTCACGACGGGGCCGCAATATCAGCACGGCGGTGGGTTCGACGCGATCTTCGAGATGGGGCGCGACGTACCGCGTTCGCCGGTCTCGATTATCGACGTGCGACTCGAAGGCACGGCGACCAATGACGACACGGGCAACCTTGTGTGGGGACACGCGCGGATGCAACTGCAGTCGGGTATTCTCTGGCACCTCGGTACAAAAATCGTCGCGCTCGGCCCCGCGCTCGAGTTTGGTTTCATGCGCGTCGGTGAGGTCGCGACCCGCGGCATCGCGCTCTCGCCCGCGGGCATGTTGCGCATCGCTCCCGACCCCAACGGCGACGACCTGATTTTGCTGCGCGGCGGTGTTGCAGACTTCGACTTTGGGCAGGGGATGCGCATCTCGCCGTGGGTTGAGATCACAGCGAACCTGCACATTTTCTACCTCGGTTTTCGCTACCAGCGCTTCGACGCGGAGGCGTCGATTGACGGATTTCAGGAGTTCAAGCGGCATCAGGGTGACATCTACGATGCGAGCGTCGGTATCAGCTTTGCCCACGTTCACCGCCTCTTGCACACGCAGAAGCCCGACACGTACCGTACCGACACAGATCGCGACACGGCGCTCGATGAAGAGCTTGATCGCGGCACCAGCGTTGGGGTTCCGCCACCTTCGCCGGGTGATGAAATCAACGACGATGAGTGAGAGTTCGCGATGAACGAGAAGACGTCGAAGACAGAGAAAAAAGAGACGAGGCGGCGAGCAGTGCATCAGATGCGCGCGCGGGCATGGGCGTGGGCATGGGCGTGCGGGTTGTCGGTGTTTGCGTTGTGCGTTCCGCTCGTTGTCGTGGCGTGCGACGACGACGCGACAAGCAGCGATGACGATGATGCGACGAGCAGCGACGACGACGACGCGACAAGCAGCGATGACGATGACGTGACGAGCAGCAGCGACGACGACGACACGACGAGCAGCAGCGATGACGACGACACGACGAGCAGCGACGACGATGCGACAAGCAGCGATGACGACGATGCGTATCCATTCGTAGAGGCCGACTATGTGCAAGACGACCCGAACGTCTTGACCGAGCGTCTGTGCGACGAGGCGAGTGACCCCGACGGGGCCCCCGACAAGATTCAAATCAAATGCCGCACCGAAGCGGGCAACTTCGCCCCCGAGCCACCAGCGACGCCCCCAGCCGAACTGCTCGTGATGACTTACAACCTTGAGCGGGGGCAACGCCTCGACGGCATTCTCGACGGCTTTGCGAAAGGCACCCTGCCGACCCCCGATGTGCTGTTGGCCAACGAGCTTGACCGCGGTTGCACGCGCAGCAACGACCGCAATGTCGCACGCGATGTGGCAAAGGCGCTCGGCATGAACTACGTCTTTGCGGTCGAGTTTATCGAGCTGCCGCGCAAGGGTGGCGCGGGTGGACGCATCGACAACCTGTGCGAACATGGCAACGCGATCTTTTCGCGGTTTCCGCTAGGCAACGTTGAGACGCTGCGCCACGCACTGCAAAAAGACTGGTACGTGCCGCCTGAAGAGCGCGGCGACGAAGGAGAGCCGCGCCTCGGTGGACGCATCGACGTGATGGCCGACATCAACGTGGGTGGTACGATCATCCACGCGTCATCGATTCACTACGAGTCGAATCCGGCGTACGGCAAAGAGCAGAATGCGGCAGCGAAGGCGACCGCGGCGTGGGGGCTCGCAAAGCCGTATCGCGTGCTCGTCGGCGGCGACACCAACGCGCCGTTTTACACGCTCGATCTCAGCATCGGTGCAACCGGTAAAGATCGGCGCGACCCCATCGTCTACGAGTTTCTCGACAAGGGGTACATCGACAGCCACGCAGAGCTCAACGACGACCAAGTCACGCGGCACACGAAACGGCATCATCATCGACCTCATTTTCGCGCTTGACGGGGCGACACGACGCCCAGCCGCACCGGTCACGACACCGCCAGCATCGTTCTTCGTGAACCCGAGTGTCTGCCCCAAAGAGGTGTGCGGCGACCTTTCAGACCATTTGCCGGTTTACGCGACGTTGCCGCTCAACGATTGACGCGGGAGCGACGTGGTCGCCTGCGGTGATTGAAACACGCATTGACGCGTTGCTCGCCCGCGTGTTTTATCGCGCACATGGAAACGACAGGCGCCATCACCCGTTACGCCGCACACGCACTCGCACAGACCGGCACGGCCGAGCCACCCGCCGAGGCAATCGGTGCGGTAGCAGAAGCCGCAGCCCCCGTGGTTACGACGGGTGGGTCAAGCGTGTTCAGCCTCGTCGGACAATCGGGGCCCATCGTCACGGCGGTGCTCGTCATACTCATCGCGTTTTCGGTCATCTCGTGGGCGATCATTCTTTACAAGACGATCCAGCTCAAAAAGGCTGCACGGGCATCGGCGCGTTTTCTTGATGCGTTCTGGAACGCGAACGATCTCGCCGACATGTTTGATCAACGGGCGGCCTACGCCGCGTCACCGATCGCGAAAGTTTTTGTTGCCGGATACAAAGAGCTGGTGCGGATGCACGAGTCGCGGCAGGGCAAAAGTGGGCAACCGCACAGTCTCGTCGAGTCGATGAGTGGGCTTGCGCCGATTGAGCGCGCAATGCATCGCACGGCATCTTCCGAAGTGACGCAGCTTGAGGCGCTGGTGCCGTTTCTCGCGACGACAGGCTCGACGGCTCCATTCATCGGGCTCTTCGGCACGGTGTGGGGCATCATGAACTCGTTTCACGAGATCAGCGCGATGAAGTCAGCAAGCATCGCGGTCGTCGCGCCGGGCATTTCTGAAGCGTTGATCGCGACGGCGACGGGCCTTGCGGCGGCGATACCGGCGGTCATGGCCTACAACTATTTCGTGGCGCGCATTCGCGTGCTCGATGGTGAGATCTCGCATTTCGTCAGCGACTTTCTGAACCTCGTCGAAAACTCGGTGCCCGGCGTCAACGACACCGCACCCGACCCGCAGGCGCAGCGTCGAGCCCGCGCAACGCAACACG
>CAZXXB010000280.1:0-254 GCA_964644185.1 uncultured Myxococcota bacterium | reverse complement strand
TGGGTATGTCGGCAGGGTCATCTTCGGGACGCAACGGAAGCGGGCGCGCGGCGAACCGCATGGTGCTCTCGGAGATCAACGTGACTCCGCTCGTCGATGTGATGCTGGTGTTGCTGATCATCTTCATGGTCACGACGCCGCTGATCAAAGAAGGGGTCGAGATCGACGTACCCGACGCCACCGCCACCGCCATTGAGCAAAGCGAAGAACAGCTGACGCGCGCGATCAAAAAGAACCGCGCGATCTACATCGGC
>CAZXXB010000279.1:676-4354 GCA_964644185.1 uncultured Myxococcota bacterium | reverse complement strand
GGGGACGACGACGATGACGACACCGGCCTCGTAGACTCAGAGACTGCCGTAATCGGTGCCGCCGGCGGCGAAATCGAGCTCGCCAGCGCCACGATCACAATCCCACCCGGCGCCCTCGCAGCCGACGTCACCATCACCGCCTCAACCTCAGCCACACCCGACCTCGCCCTCCCCACCGGCACCACCCTCGAAACACCGGCGCTCACCCTCACACCCCACGGCACCACCTTCGCCCTCCCCATCACCATCGCGCTCGCTGTGTCGGGCACCCCCGTCGGCGACATCGAGGTGTTTCGCCGCGACGACGAAAACGACCGAACGTGGCAACCCCTCACCTCGGCCACCCCCGAAAACGGCGTCATCACCTTCGAGACCACCACCTTCAGCATCGTCGCCGGCGCCCAACTCGGCGACGTCAGCCGCACCATCGGCTTTCGCGGACACAACTCCGCCATCCGCGCCCTCGCCGTCTCGCCCGACGGCACCCAGCTTCTCACCGGCAGCACCGACGACTCTGCGCGCCTCTGGATCGCCAGCACCGGCGCCGCAATTTGCAAATTCACGGGCCACATCGCCGACGTCAACGCCGTCACCTTCTCGTCCGACGGCTCGAAGCTGCTGACCGGAAGCCAGGACGGCACCGCCCGTATCTGGAACCCCGGCACCGGCGCAGAACTACTCAAAATCGACCTCAACCTCTCAAACCCCATCTTCGCCGTCGCCTTCTCACCAGACGATGCGTCGTTTCTAACCGGCGTCGGAGACGGCACCGCGAAACTCTGGGATGCGACAACCGGCGCACTGCTCGCGACATTCTCCGGCCACACAGCCGCCGTCCGTTCCGTGACGTTCTCTTCAGACGGTAGCGAGGTCTTGACCGGCAGCGCCGACGGCACCGCAAAACTGTGGAACACCGCCACCCGCGAACTGCTCGACACGTTCACGCCCGAAAGCGTTCAGGTCCGCTCTGCTGTCTTCTCGCCAGATGGTACAAAAGTGCTCGTCGCGACCAACGGCTTCGGTGCCCAACTGTGGGATGCGAACGACAGCGCGCAGCCGCTCCGCTCGTTCTCCGATACCGGCGCCGCCCCGGGTTCCGTCTATTCAGCGGTCTTTTCGCCCGATGGCTCGCAGGTCCTGACAGCAAGCATCGATGGCGTCGCCCGCCTGTGGCAAACCGCCACCGGCGACGAGCTCGACGCATTCAGCGGCCACACCGCCCTGCTCAACGCCGTCGCCTTTTCACCCGACGGCGAGACAGTCTTCACCGCAAGCGACGACGCAACGACGCGCGCGTGGTCACTCGACACCGGCGACGCCCGCTTCATCATCGCCTCACACATCAACGACCTTCGCACCGCCGCCATCTCCCCCGATGGGGCGCGCATCGCGACCAGCGACGGTAGTTTCCCTATGCTCTGGAATACCGCCACCGGCGCACGCCTGCGTACATTCGCGGGCGGTGGCGCCGCCGCGGTCGCCTTTTCGCCCGACGGCACAAAACTGCTCGGCGGCGGTAGTCGCTTCGGCAGACTGTGGGATGTCGAGACCGGCACCGAGCTTCGCCAGTTCGATGCCGTCACGTTCGATCTTCTCGCTGCGGTCGCATTCTCACCCGACGGGACGCAACTCGTGACCGGCAGCAGCGACGACACCGCAAAGCTATTCTCCACCGACAACAGCATCGCCATCCGCACCTTCACAGGGCACACCAACGATGTCCGCTCGGTCGCATTCTCACCCGACGGCACAAAGGTACTCACCGGCAGCTTCGACCGCACCGCCAAATTGTGGGATGCAGCGACCGGCGACACCCTCTTCACGTTCACCGGACACACCGCGCAGGTCGTCGCAGTCGCCTACTCGCCCGATGGCAAAACCGTGCTCACCGGCAGTTGGGATAAAACCGCGAAACTCTGGAACGCAGAGACCGGCGCGCTTCTTCGCACCCTCATCGGCCACCCCGAAATCATCAACACCGTCGCCTTCTCGTTAGACGGCAAACGCGTCATCACCGCCAGCAGCGACGGCACCGCCAAGCTGTGGAACACCGCCACCGGCGCGCCAATCGGCACCTTCAGAGGCCATGAAAAAGGCATCCACTCGATCTCGACGTTGCCAAATGGCACGACCTACTTCACCGCCGACACCAACGACGGCCTGTTCTGGAACGTCCGCAACACCGACACCATCGTCGACAACCTCGACCCTTGTCTCGAAAACAACGGCTTCTGCGATGCCGACGCCGACTGCGTCAACGACAACGGCTTTGCGTCCTGCACCTGCAAAGACGGCTACGTCGGCGACGGCTACGACTGCGCCTTCGACAACTGCGGCACCGACAACGGCGGCTGCAGCGAATTCGCCTCATGCACCATCAACCCACGCGCGGGTACGGTCTGCAAATGCACCGGCGAGTACCTGGGCGACGGAATCTTCTGCGCCCTCGACGCCTGCAAAACCAACAACGGCGGCTGCGACGAGAACGCCTCATGCTTCTTCATCGCCGCCGACCCCGGCATCGTCCAGTGCACCTGCAAAGAAGGCTTCGAGGGTAACGGCACCACCTGCACCGAAATCGACTACTGCGCCAACGAGGCCCGAAACGACTGCGACAGCCGCGCCGACTGCTCACCCAGCGACACGTTCCCGTTCTACACCTGCGCCTGTCAGGATGGCTTCGTCGGCGACGGCTTCTTGTGCGTCGAGGGCCCCCTCGTCAACCTCGACTACGACTGCCGCTACGAGCGCGCCGACAACCAGCAGGCGGTGCCCATTTGCCTCGACTACACCACCTCAACCCGCGGCGCGACCAACGGCTCGTGCGCCCTCTCAGACATCACGCTCCCCACCGCCGTCACCGGTAGCGCCGACCTCGATCTCAACGCAGTCTCCGTCGCCTCATGCGCCGACCAGTCTGTCACCTTCCGCGGAACCTGCTCGTTCGGCGGCCTCATCACGAGCCCGCTCGTCGAAGCCTCCGAACAAACGAACTACGACCTCCAGTCATTCGGCTGCAGCTCGGCGGCACCCTATGCCGACGCCTGCCAGACCTTCTGCCAGGCCGCCGGCGGCTTCTTCGAGGCCCCCACACCCTGCGACTTCAACAACGGTGGATGCGACCCCAACGCCGCCTGCTTCCCCGGCGACCCCGTCACCTGCGCCTGCGCCAACGAGTACGAAGGCAACGGAACCACCTGCACCCGCAAAGACCACCTCTTTGCCTGCCTCTACGACTACAGCCCATTCGTCAGCTTCGAGCTTTGCCTCGAGTGGGAATCAACCACGTACGACAACTTCTTCCTCATCGACTGCACCTACAACAACGTGAAGATGAGCAACGGGTTCTCGAGCGTCTACGAGTTCGGGGCAAGCTTCGGCGGTGACTGCTCGCAGTTCGCCCCCGTCGCGGGGCTCTGTCGCGGCGTCGATAAACGGCGCTTCGAGCCCGGCAACGTCGAGCTGGGTGTACCGGGTCCGAAGTTCGACGATGTCGTCGACCTCCGCCCACACGGCACGCTACCGACGAGCGACAACGGCGGAAGCTGGAAAACCAAGTGCGAGCTTGAGTGGCGCGGTGTCTGGGAGCCAGCACCGTAACCGCCACCCCGGGCGCGTGGCAGTCACCAGCACCTCGACGGGCTGTTCCTTCAGCAGGTAGCCATCGGCACCGGACGA
>CAZXXB010000279.1:0-666 GCA_964644185.1 uncultured Myxococcota bacterium | reverse complement strand
CGGGCTGCGAGAAGCTCAACGGGCAGCGCGGCGTGCCATCCGCGCCGCCTGCTCTTCGGCATCCCAACCGCACCCCACGCGAAACGCCTCTTCGCCCGATTTCGTAATCTCTTCGAGCCACGGCCCCCACTGGTCACGCGTCCGCTCGCGAAAGTCGGCCACATCGGGGTCGCGCTTCGCCGCATCGCGCGTCCAGCTACTGTTTCGTCTAAAATCGCCCGTCGCGCTCCCAAGTCCGGGTATCCGATTCGCAAGTCGCGGCACATCGGCACCCTCGGCCCACGGGTCGCTCTCACGGTCCATCGGCAAAAACTCCGGGATATCCGACCACGCCTCGATGAACGTCATCTCGCCCTGATCATCAAACGTGAACTCTTCGTAGATCGGGCAGAAGCCCTCATTGTATTTGAACGACACGTAGCACCGCCCAAACGGCTGCTTGTCAAACGCCCGGCAATCGCGAATCGGCACCGTCGAGGGGTCAAACCGCCGCAGCACAATCGCCGTCTGCTCCATCGTCTCGCGCCCATACCCCGTGAGCAACAACCACGGCGGCCACTCCCACCGCGCCACAAACTCCGCATAATTCGGAATACTCTCGGGGTCGGCATCGGTGTCCAGCGTGTCGAAGTATTTGAGGCTTTGCTCGACGTAATACTCAGGGCT
>CAZXXB010000278.1:0-4392 GCA_964644185.1 uncultured Myxococcota bacterium | reverse complement strand
AGGCGACCTCGGTGAATCGAATGGAACCCTCGCGCGCCTCGTCCCCGTCCACGCCGGCGGCAACGTCGGTGACGTCGATGTCTACAGCGTGCTCGGCTCGCTCGTGACCTCGCTCACCGCCAACGCAGGCTTCGAGTTCGGCGAGTTCTTCGCCACAGGCGGCGGACTCTCGCTGCCCGGCACCACCTACACCCTCGGCATCGGCGACACCGGGTCAAAAATCCCCGACTACCTCCTCTCCGCGACCCTCACCGGCAACGAAGAGGTCTTCGCCGTCGCCTTCGGCACCACCTCGGCACTCTCGCTCGCGCTCATCGGGCGCGACGCCGCTGGCGACTTCTCGCTGCTCGGCACCCTCAACACCGCCGCCCCCGACCTCGTCAACTTCAACCTCGTCCACGCAAGCCCCGATCTGGGGACCGTAGACCTCTTCGTCGGCCCCGACCAGATCGCAAGCGAGCTCGCCCTCAACGACCTCGAAAAACTCACCGTCTCGCCCTACATCACCACCACCATCGACATCTTCCCCGCCGATGCGCTCACCACCACCCGCCCCGACGATTCGACAAAGCTCATCAGCTTCAACGTCGGACCATTCGGCGCCGGGGTCGAGACCCTCTCGATGCTCTCGGGCTGGTTTGACGCACTCAACAAGCCCGACGCCGCCAACCCCGACCTCACCCTCGCAAGTCAGGTCGTCTCGGTCGGCACCGTCGATGCGGGTGACGTGCGCCTCTTCGCGCTGCACGGCGCAGCCGATGTCCCCACCGTCGACCTCTATGACGACAACGAAGACTCGACCTACGACAAGCTCACTGGCCTGTCGGGCGTCGAGTATGGCGAGCTTGTCCCCAACGACACCGGTGAGATTTTCGCCGCCGTCGCCGACACCACCCTTGCCTTCGGCACCGTCGCCGCTGGCGATGCAGAGTTCAGCTTCACCGTCGATCTCGACCTCTTCGAGGGTCGCGGCGGCTTCTTCATCTTCACCGGTGCCGCCGACAACAACACCCTCGCGTTGATCTTCACCTCGCGTAACCCCACCACCAAAGCGTTCTCGTCACCGCTCGCGATTCCGTTCGCAAAGATTGTCCGCTGTCAGGATAAACCCATCGTCGGCATCGGCATCGGCACCTTCCACTCGTGCGGCATCATCGAAGAGACCGGCGGCGTCGCCTGCGTCGGCGGCAACTCGCAAGGCCAACTCGGCGATGGCACCACCACCGAGTCACTCACCACCCCCGTCTCGGTACGCGGCCTGCCCACCAAAGCCACGCAACTCGGCGGTGGCCAGTTCCACACCTGCGCGTTGCTCGACAATGGCACCGTCCGCTGCTGGGGCCGCAACGACAGCGGCCAGCTCGGCGACGGCACGACGACCAACCGCACCACCGCCGTGCAGGTGAGCGGCAGCACCGACAACGCGCCGAGCACGAGCGGTGAGCGGCATCACCAACGCCGTTGAGTTAGCCGTCGCGCGCAAGCACGCCTGCGCGCGCCTCTCCACCGGCGAGATCAAGTGCTGGGGCGAGAACCTGGGTCAGCTTGGTCACGCCGACCCCACCGGTGAATCGTTCGTCGCAAAATCAACCCCCGTCACCGTGCTCGGCATCACCACCGCCACCGCCATCGCCGCCGGCGACATCCATAGCTGCGCGGTCCTCGCCGACGGCACCGCGCGCTGCTGGGGCAACACCCAGTTCGGGCAGGTCGGCAACGGCTCGCTTGGTGGCTCGGGCGACTTCGCACCCACGCCCGTCACCGTCACCGGCCTCACCAACGCCGTCGATATCAACGCCGGTGCCGGCTTCACCTGCGCGACCACCACCGACGACAAGGTCTTCTGCTGGGGACGCAACGAAAACGGCAAGCTCGGCGACGGCACCAACGTCACCCCGCGCACGACCCCCGTCGAGGTCAGCGCAAACTTCAGCATGGCCGGCATCGACCAGATGGCCGTCGGCAACAACTGGGCCTGTCTGCAACAAACCAACATCGACCCCGTCTGCTGGGGCGCCAATTTCGATGGCCAGTATGGCAACGGAGACACAGTCGTCGGCTCTTCTTCGACGCCCGTCACCGCCGTGACCGACGCTCCCGCGCTCATGTCGGGCCACCTTACGTTCTACGGTAGCGAGACCAGCAGCACCGTCTGCGCCATCGACGAGAACGATGTCGCCTTCTGCTGGGGCCAAAACGTCGGCGGCCAACTGAGCACCGGCGACAAGGTTGACTCCGCCACCCCGTTGCAGATGGACTACGCGTGCGCCGCGCCCCCAGAGCCGCTGTAATCACATAGTCCGGCACGAATCACATAGTCCGGCAGGAGTCACATAGTCCGGCAGGCACCCTGCAAAGCCCGGCACCCAGCGTGCCGGGCTTTTTTTTCGACTGTGCTTCGCCTGGGGCGCGGGGGTGAGCACTTCACGGCGTTCTGCTACCGTCGCACCATGGCGTCGCGCCCCACAAAACATGTCGCTTTGCCCGACTCGCTGCGAAAACCCTTTGCGGCGCCGGTCACGCTGCGCGACCCGGCAAACCACCTCGCCTTCGATCTGCTCGAACGTTACGCCTACGGCGGCACCGCCGAGGTCTTTCTCGCCTGCCCGCACGGTGCCCCGCGTGAGGGCGCGACTCCCCTTGCGCTCAAACGCCTCTACCCGCACCTCGCCCATCACGAGCGTGCCCGCGCCGCCTTCGACGACGAGATCGCCGTTCTGCGGGCGGGGCTTACCGCGTTTCCGCCCTATGTTGCCCACGGCATCGACGAGGTCGGCATCCCATTTCTCGTTGAGCACTTTGTCGTCGGCTGCGACCTTGCCACGCTCATTCGCGCCGTCGCCGCGCCCGCCGCCACGCCGTCGCAAGAGCAGCATCGCGCCGCCCTTGCCGCCCTCACCCTTGTCGTCGCCCGTGCCGCACAGCTCGCCGGCAACCTCGCCCTTGCCGACGGCACCCCGCTTGCCCACCGCGACCTCTCGGCCGGCAACGTGCTCATCGCCCTGGATGGTTCGGTCTCTCTTGCCGACCCCGGCATCGCCCATTTTGTCGGACGCACCTCGGCAACCGAGACGGGTGTCGTGCGCGGCACCCTCTCGGTCATCGCCCCCGAGCGCGCCCGTGCCGAAAAGCTCGCGACCCACGACGACGAGCTGCGCGCCGAGACGTTCGCCCTCGCCGCGTTGCTTGTTCACGCCGTGACCGGCGAGCCACTTTACGAGGGCGAGCCCGACACCCTCGCCGCCGCCGCCCGCGGACCCGACCTCGCGAGGCTCTCAAAAAAGTTACGCGAACGACTTCCGGCTGACGTCTGTGACGCGCTCGATCCGGTGTTCGCCGTGGGTCTCGCGCACGAGGCAAAAACGCGCCCACTTCCGCCCCACTTTTCCCCCACTCTCTCCCCACTTTTGCCCGTCTTTTCGTCCGGTGAAATCGCCGAAAAAACGCTCGCAAACCTCGTCGAATCGGCGGCCTCGCCGCTTCTCGCGAGGCTCGCAACCTACCGTTTTCACTCAACAATTTCAGATGACGACGTGGCAAAAGCAAAACGGCAACGACGCGCCAGGTGGCTCATCGTTGCCGTCCATGTTGCGACGATTTTCGCCGCCTTTTTCTCGCAGTGTCGCGACTAAATCATCAATCTTTTCAATGAGTTACCGGCGCCGCGACCAATCGACCCCACACCCCGCTTTGCCCCTTTTAACGCGCCGCCCCCCCATCAATCCACGCCTTCATCAGGTCAATCTTCTCCTGCGTCAGCGCCCCACCGAGCGGCATCTTCTGCACACTTCCCGCTGTTAATTCGGGCACATCGGCGAGCAGCACCTTGTACAAAAGGCTCGCCTCGGCATCACCCGGCGTGACGTAATTCAGCCCCGTTCCGCTGTCTTTCACGTTCACAAGCCGGTCGTACGCCCCCGCCCCCGACAAATCCAACCCCGCCCGCGGAACCACGCCGCCGTGGCACCCAACGCAGCTCACATTCAGTATCTCTGACTGAATCGTCGCGAAGGATGACGCGTCGTCGTCGTCATCGCCAGTTGCTGTCGCGTCGTCATCGTCATCGTCAGTCGCGGTCGCGTCGTCATCGTCATCGCCAGTTGCCGTCGCGTCGTCGTCGTCATCGCCAGTTGCCGTCGCGTCGTCGTCGTCATCGCCAGTTGCCGTCGCGTCGTCGTCGTCATCGCCAGTTGCTGTCGCGTCGTCGTCGTCGTCGCCAGTTGCTGTCGCGTCGTCGTCATCATCGTCAGTTGCCGTCGCGTCGTCGTCATCATCGTCAGTTGCTGTCGCGTCGTCGTCATCATCGTCAGTTGCCGTCGCGTCGTCGTCATCATCGTCAGTTGCTGTCGCGTCGTCGTCATCATCGTCAGTTGCCGTCGCGTCGTCGTCATC
>CAZXXB010000277.1:2493-4436 GCA_964644185.1 uncultured Myxococcota bacterium | reverse complement strand
CTACCCCCGTCGGCGGGGGCGGAACGCCCGCAACAGGCCCAAGAGCGTCAACGTAGCAAACGCCGTCCACGCCACGTTCTGCCCCGTCTGCGCCGGGTGAACGCGGAACAGGCAGCCGCTTACTTCCGAATCTTTTGCCGTGCAGTTAGCGCCTATCGCTACGGCTCTATCAGTACAATCCTGGAAGGCGCCCGCATCGTATTCAGCAGCCGTCGGAATTTTCTTGATTTCGGTAATCTCCGCCGCCAGGTTTCGCGCGGCTGCAACGATCCGTGCTGGGTCATCGTCATAGATTTCATCGGAAGGGCAGTAAAGTCGTATTCTAAGACCGCCTCCGGTAATTTCGTAGAAGATAGTTTCTATCGCGTTTGCAACCAGGGGTACGCCTTGAACCACGAACTTGATTTCGCACGAATCACCCGTCCCAACGGGGGGGGTCGCTGTGCAATTCGGGTTGTCGGAAGGGCACGCGAACGGCTCGGCGTTCTCGTCGGTTGAGGTGCAGACTCCATCCGCGCAGTCGAAGCCAGCGACCTTAGGGTTGCATACACCAATGATCCTGCCCACGTCCTCCACTTGTGAACAAGTCGCCCCCGCACCAAGTGATGCCTCGCAGTCGGCGTCTGTGGCGCACCCTGAGTCGTCGCCGTTGTCGCCGCCGAGATCGGTCTCCGGCTCGTTCGTTGCCGGTGCGGGGATAACGTCTTCGTAGCATTCCGGAATACGGTCTTCGTCGCGGGGGCTGGTGCTGCAGAAGCCATCTTTGCACAGGCGCAACGTCGTCGCGTCGCTCGCACCGCACTCATCGTCGCTGTTGCACGGGTTTGAGCATGTACCGTTGTTGCATGTGCCGGAAACGCCGCAATCCTCGTCTTGTGTGCAGGTTCCCCCTCCCGCGCTGGCCCCGTCGCACTTGTCGAGCGTGTGGCACTCGTAGGCGGCGCAGAACGAAATCTGCGTGTCGCTAGTCGGGGCAGGGCAGTCGGAATCTTGCTGGCACTCGATCTTGTCTTCTTCGGGCGTGGTGACGCAGACGAACTGGCCGGAGGGGGTGCAGGCCGATGTCAGTTTCGTCAATGACGAGGTGTCTGTGGGCTGAGGGTCAAAAAAATTGCCGTTGCAGCCTACGACCAGCACGCGACCTGGGTCTCGACTGGTGGGGACACCCGTGACTCCAACGCCAGCCGCATCGTCGGCTGAAATCACCGTCAGAATGCATCCAGGCGAGGGGAACAGGTCATAGATGGTGGCTTCCGGGGTACCGAACCCATTGCAAGTCGTTTGTGCTGGATTGGTGCAGAATTCACCACACGCCTCGCTTCCCACGGGGCAGCTATCGGTGCAGGTCTGCTGTTCGCGGCAGGTGCTGCCAGCGTTGCAGAAGGCGGTGCCGCCGCAGCACTCGGCGGTTTCGGGGATGCAGCCGCTGCCGCAGAGCTTTTCGCCCTCGTCGCATTTGGTCACGGTCTCGCAACCCGCTTCGGGGCAGCACGCGTTGTCTTGCTCGCCCTCACCGCAAACGTTGCCCTCGCCGCAGCCGTAGGCACTGACGCTTCCGTCGCTCAAGAGGCCCGTGCAGCAGGTGCCGCCCTCAGGTTTGCAGCGTTGGGCGGCGACCTGCTTCGCCCAGTTTTTGACGGGGCCGCGCGTGGTATTGAGCCCATCGGCTTTGAGGGCTTCGAGCAGCTCTTTTTCGGTGCACGGTTCGGTGTTTTCGGGGCACCCACCGGCGGAATCTTCCGAGCACGTCGCGTCTTTGCCAGAGCCGATGCATGCCTGGCCCGCGGGGCACGAAAAATCACCGCCCGGGCAGCAGACATCGCCCGCTTTCATGCAGTTCTTTTCGCACGCTTCGAAGCCGTCGGGGCACGTGACGCCCTGCGCGGCGGCGATCTGTGGTGAGGCCGCAAGCGCGGTGAAACTGAGTGCCGCGAGCGCGGCCA
>CAZXXB010000277.1:0-2393 GCA_964644185.1 uncultured Myxococcota bacterium | reverse complement strand
GCGATCTGTGGTGAGGCCGCAAGCGCGGTGAAACTGAGTGCCGCGAGCGCGGCCAAAACAAGGCGCTGGGCATTGCGTGAAGCAACGCGAGCGCCGGTTCGAGCATACCCGGAACCAGCAAAGACAGCGTGCATGATTACCCCTGACTGTCGTTACCCTCAGGGGCGGCAGCGACCAATGGTTTCGATGTCCGTTGAATCGGACCAAACTATAGGGGGGGATTTTCGCGGCGGTCAATCAGAAACGCGCGTCAGAAAGAGAGAATAAATACTTGAAATAGCAAGCAAAAGCGCCTCCCGAACGGCACGCGATGAGCGCTCGCGCGAAGAGCCAATAACTCAGCGCGCTAAGCGCTCGCGCGAAGAGCCAAACACTCAGCACTCGCTCACCGCACCGGAGTCGCACGCAACGCCGCCTTACCCGCCTTCTCGTACGCCTCAAACTCCACGTCCCGACACTTGTGCTTCGCCATCAGCTCATCGCGATTCTTCAGCAACTTGTCGCGAAACTTCTCAAACGACACATCCCCACCCTCGCCCGTCTTCATCCGTATCGCCACAAACTTCTCAAACACCGTCTGCGCCACCAACTCAAACTGCGCCGCACCATCCACCGCAGGCACCGTCACACCCATCCGGTCCCGCACATCATCCGGCAGCGGAGCCACATTCGTCCGCTCCTCATCCTCATCCCGCTCACCCGCCGAATCATACAAACTATCGCTCAACGCCACACCCGGCGTCGTCTCCACGCGATCAAACCGCTGCTCCTCGCCCCCTCCCGCACCACTCGGCCCAGTCGGACGCTTCTTCGGCCCCGACAACGTCTCACCAAACATCGTGTCCAGCGTCATCCCCGAACCACCGGCCCCACTCGCACCTCCCGTCACACCCGCATCACCACCCGCCGTCACGCTCGACGTCACGCTCGACGTCACACCCGCCCCCGCACTCCCCCCCATCGTCGGCGCCGGCCTCGGAGTCGACGTCTCGCTCGCCGCACGCTCAGGCATCGCCATCAACAACTGCGACAACTGCCGCTGCGACGCATCCCCCGCCATCTGCGCACGCACGTTCTGCGCCGCCGCACCACTCTTCAACCGCTGCGACAACTTGTACAACCCGTTCGCCAACTCCGCGAACTTCCCCCGCAACGACCCCTCAGGCGGAGACAAATTCAAATTCCCCTCATTCAACGACTGCACCGCCGACAAACTATAATCCAACTGCTTGTTCACCCGCCCAGCCGCCAGCATCCCCAACACAAACACAATCAAAAACACCCCAAACGCACCCGCCCCCACCACCGGAATCATCGCATCCGCCGCCTGCACCAACTCCGCCGTCGGCGCCGCCACCAATATCCGCAACCCTGCCAACAACGGCGGAGCACCCTCAGGCGCCACAAACCGCGCCCGATACGTCTGCACCTGCAACACCGCACCCGCCAACCCATTCACCATCGGACCCATCCCAAAATCCTCACCCGCCGCCTTCGCAAACACCGCCCCCACATACCCACTATCCACCGTCGAACCCACCAGCGCATCACCCGTCGCAAGCCCCACCTCACCCCGCGCATGCAACGCAAAATCCCGCGCCAGCGCCTCATCCCGCGCCCGCAACAACACCACATACCCACCACACGACCCCGCCTTACCCACACACGCCCCCACCCCCGCAAACTCGTACCCCTTCGCACCCGCCATCACATCAAACCACGGAGACGACTGCGCCGCCGCCGGAAGCGCCACCGCCATCCGCTCACCCGCCGCAACCTCCGTCGCCTTACCCGGCGCAACCACATACTCCGCTATCGCCGCACCCTTCCCATCCAGCACCAACGCCCGCCCCGCAAACCCCGCCGACTCCAGCAGCGAACCAAAACTCCGCGCATTCCCACCACCAGCGAGCCGCGCCCGCACCCGCTCCTCAACCGGAGCAACGGCCACCGCGTCGCCCCCCTCACCCGCAAACGCCGCGACAAGCCCCGATCGCTCAACCAGCGTCTCCGCGACAAACCGGTCATGCTGACCAAGCTCCGCCGCATAGCGCACCACCGCCTCACCCGTTTTCACGAGCGACGCATCAAGCTCACCAGCGCGACGATTCACAAACCCAAACACAGCCGCCAGCAGCGCAGCCGCACCAAGCATCGCCGCGAGAAGCGAAAACAGAACTACACGCAGATTCACGTGGAACTACCCGTCGTTGAGTGGGCCTGCCGCGCGCGGTGTCCGGGCCGAAAGCGGAAAGGCCAAGTCGATTGCCCCGTCACTGAGAAATGAACCACGTTACCGTAGGAAATGCCCGCCACCATGTCAACGCACGCATACCCCACACGACCAATCGTCCCACTGGACCCACTGGTCTCACCTCCCCCCCCCCCCCCGC
>CAZXXB010000276.1:0-4454 GCA_964644185.1 uncultured Myxococcota bacterium | reverse complement strand
AGATCGCGTTGTCGGATCAGCCGAGTTACGACGTGCATGTGCCGTATCTGATGATGCACGAGGGCAAGTCGCTCGACCTGAAGCTCTCGGTGACGCAGCAAAAGTTGAACGAGCTGACCGATGACCTGATCACGCGTACGCTGGGCGTGGCCGATGGGGTGTTGAGCGCGCGCAACATTGATCCGTCTTCGCTCGATACGATTTTGCTGGTGGGTGGGCAGTCGCGGTTGCCGCGCATTCGCGGGCGACTCGCCGAGCATTTTGCGCGTCCGATTGGCAAGGGGGTGCACCCCGACGAGAGCGTTGCGCTGGGTGCGGCGCTGCTTGCGCACTCGCTGCAACGGGCCGATGCGGGGCTGCTGCTGATTGACGTGTTGCCGATCTCGATTGGGCTTGCGTTGCCCGATGGGCGCTACGCGCGGATTATTCCGAGAAACACGAAGCTGCCGTCGCAGAAGACGTTTACGATTGCGACGACGCGCGATTTGCAGAGTGAGATGACGCTCGTGGTGTTGCAGGGCGAGAACGACCGTTATGGCGACAACGATTATCTGGGCACGCTGCGGTTTGATGGCATTACGCCAGCGCCGATGGGCAAGAATCAGTTGCGGGTGACGTTTGCGATATCGAACGAATCAACGCTGACGGTGACGGCGTTTGATGGGCTGTCGGGCAAAGAGATTCACGCGACGATGACGATGCGCGATGCACCTGAAGAGGTGAGTATGCCGCGCTATGGCCGTCCATCGGGTACGGCGGTTGAGATGGTGGCGATTGAGGCGACGTTTCCGGGTAAGATTTCGGATAATCCGCAGCGACCGGCGACGATGCGTGCGCCGGTGCTGGGTGGGGGCGCGGGTTCGACGTTGCCGGGTGGCAGCGCGAAGGCGGGTGAGGCGAGTGGTCCGCGGCGTAACCTGAGTGCGGAAGAGTTGTTTGGGGTGAGCAGCGATGCGGCGCCGATGGCGGTGGCTGGCGCGATGGGGACGAGTGGTGCGGAGACGGCGGGTGCGCAAGAGCGGGCGGGGTCTTCGATGCCGGTGGTGTCGCCGGCGGCGAGTGTGGCGGTTTCGGGCGAGAAGCCGCGTCCATCGAGTGATTTGTTTGACCTTGAAGATGACGATAAAAAGAAGAAGCCGGGGTTCTGGGCGCGGATGTTTGGCGGCAAGCGTAGCGAAGATTGAGTGAGCGGTGGGGCTTGCCTCTCGCCGGTTGCGTGCCTATATCGTCTCGCGGCAACCAACGACACGACGACTGGAAGAGATCATGAAGAACATGCAGGTTCGCAAGACAGGGTTTGTGCGCGCGGGCGCGAGTGCTGCGATTGCGGCGGCGATTACGGCGGCTGTGTGCGCGGTGTCGCTTGCAGCGTGCGGCGGCGGCGGCAAATCGGGTGAGACGGGCGAGGCGGCGGCTGGCGCGGGTGGCGAGAAGGGCGCTGAGGGGGCGAAGTCGGGCGACGGCGCGGGGGCGGGTAAGGTTGGGGGCGACGTGGTGGCGGTCGTTGACGGCAAGAGCATCACGACGGCGATGTTGAATGAAGAGTTGAAGCGGTTTCCTGAAGCGATGGCGCGCACGGCGGCGGGTCGTCGGTATGTGCTCGACCGGGCGATTGAGAATCTGTTGATCGAGCGCGAGGCCGAACTGCGCGAGATCGAAAAAGACCCGGAAGTGAGCCAGCGGCTGCGGTCGTTTCGCCAGCAGGTGTTGCGCGATGCGCTTGCGGAGAAGATTCAGTCGGGGGGTGAGGTGAGCGACGCGGAGGCCGACGAGTATTTCGCGCAGAACGCCAACAAGGTGAATCGCCCCGAGCAGGTGCGGGCGGCGCACATTGTGTTTGCGCCGAACGACAAGGCGCTGGCCGAGAGCACGCTGCGCGACATCAAGGCGAAGAAGACGACGTTTGAAGAGGCGGCGCGGACGTTCTCGATCGAGAAATCGTCGGGGATGCGCGGCGGTGACCTCGGTTACTTTGCGGTTGAGCAACGTCCGGGTGTGGGCGAGCAGGCGTTCAAGCTAAAAAATGTGGGCGACCTGAGCGCGGTGTTTGAGAGCAAGGCGGGGTGGCACATCGTGAAGCTGCTTGATCGGCGTCCGGCGATGACGCTCAACCCCGAGCAGGCGCGCGCGGTGGTGAAAGAGCGGATTCGTGCCGAGCGGTCGCAGAACGCCGAGCGGACGATGGTGAAAGACCTGCGTGAGAAGGCGCAGATCACGATTGACGAGGTGTGGGTGTCGGGCGCCGCGCCGAGCGAAGGTGGTGCGGCCGCTGCACCTGCCGCACCTGCCGCACCTGCTGCACCCGCTGCACCTGAGACAAAGTAACGTCAGCCGTCAAACAACGTAACGTCAGCGGTCGCATCTGCTGTAAGCTGCAACGTCTTTCGTAGCGTCAGCCGATTTCGGCGGTGGCGTCGGCGACGACGACCTCGCCCGCGGGGTTGAGGGCTTCGAGTGCGAACGCTGTGCGCATATCGGCCTCGCGGGTCTGCGTGGCGCGGATGGTGAGGGTCTCACCGGGCAACACGGGCTTTGTGAAGCGGACGCCGAGGGCTTTGAGCTTTTTGGGGTCGCCGCCGCATTTCTCGTTGATGACGGCGCGCTGGGCGAAGGCCATCGAGCAGAGTCCGTGCAGGATGGTGCGGGGTAGTCCGGCGCGTTTGGCGGTCTCTTCGTCGAGGTGAATCGGGTTGTAGTCGCCGGAAGCCTCGGCGTAGCGCACGGGCTGGTCTTCGGTCGTGGGGTAGGCGACCGAGAAGGCGTAGGTCGGCGTTTCGGCGGGGGCGGTGGCGGTGGCGGGGGCTACGGCCTTTGCGGGCTTTGCGGGGGTGGCGGAAGAGGCCGCACCAGCGGCGGGTTTTGCGCCTCCGCTGCCGCGAATGAAAAAGCCAGAGCGCGAGAAGAGCACCAGCTCGCCGTGCTGGTTGGTGCTGGTGAGGGCGACCGACATCAGCTCGCCAGAGCCTTTGTCTTCAATGTTGGTGACCTGAATCGCGGTGCGAATCAACATGCCCGGGGTGACGGGCCGCACGTAGTGCATGCGGTGTTCGCCGTGCACGAGTCGCAGCAGGTTGACGCGTAGTTCGGGGTCGGAGAGGGCGGCGAGCATCGCGGGCAGTTCCCACACGACGCCGAAGACGGGAGGCGCAAGCTCGCCGTTGAGGTAGAGCGGGTTTTCGTCGTTGGTGGCGAGGGCGTAGGCTTTGGCGCCAGCGGCTGTGACTTCGAACGGACCCACGGCATAGCTGCGGCCAATGCAATCGCGATTGAGACCCATGTGCGTGACCTCGTGCGCGGCGCTGTGCCGCGTCTTCGTTGCGTACGACAGGTGAGGTTCGTAGCTGACGAAGTTCGTGATGGTCAAGGCTCGCGACGGTGCGCGATGGTGAATCTCTTGACATGTGACGTGGCGCGACATAGCCGAGAGATGGGTGGTCATTGTCAGGGGAAGAGCTTCAGGAAGTCCGGGCGCAGTGTGCGGCGCGAAACCGGATGAGTTGGAGAGGTGCGCCATGCGGCGTTCGTCTGAAGGGGCCGGTCTGCTCGACGGCTACGCGTTGTTACCGGGTACGTTCGATGAGCTTTTGAGCATTTCTCGCGCGCCGGGTGCGCCGCACGATCTGAAGCGGGTCGAGGCGGCGATAGCGTCGCTGAGTGCCGAAGAGTTTGCCCGGGCGCAGGCGCTGGCTGAGTTGTCGATGCTCAATCAGGGTGTGACGTTTTCGGTTTACGCGGACCAGCGTGGCACTGAGAAGATTTTTCCGTTTTGTTTGATACCCCGTGTGATTTCGGCGGTGGACTGGAACCACATCGAGCGTGGCTTGACGCAGCGGGTGTTGGCGCTGGAGGCGTTTTTGAATGACGTCTACGGCGAGCAGAAGGTGGTGGAGAAGGGGGTGTTGCCGGCCGAAATGCTGGCGTCGTCGCGGCAGTATCTTCCGCAGTTGCGGGGGGTGAAGGCGACGGGCGGTACGCGAATCGTGATTGCGGGGATTGATTTGATTCGCGACCCGGGTGGTGTGGTGCGGGTGCTTGAAGACAACCTGCGCACGCCGTCTGGGGTGTCGTACGTGCTTGAGAATCGGGTTGTGACGAAGCGTGTGTTGCCGCAGGTGTTTGAAGAGGCGCGGGTGCGGCGGGTTGATCATTATCCGACGCGGCTTGCCGAGACGCTGGTGTCGGTTGCGCCCGATGCGCTGGGTGCGGCGGCGGCGCACACCGCGGAAGAGGGGTCGATGGTGCTGTTGACGCCAGGGCCTTACAACTCGGCGTATTTCGAGCACACGTTTCTTGCGCGGATGATGGGTGTGCCGCTCGTGCAGGCGGCGGATCTCGTCGTCGAGAGCGACATGGTGTTTTTGCGGACGGTGCGCGGGTTGAAGCGGGTGCGGGTGATCTATCGGCGCATTGACGACGCGTTTCTCGACCCGGCGGCGTTTCGTGCCGACCGTCTA
>CAZXXB010000275.1:2989-4549 GCA_964644185.1 uncultured Myxococcota bacterium | reverse complement strand
GGGACTCGACCCCCTGTGTTCGCCGTGAGAGGGCGACGTCCTGGGCCGCTAGACGAAGGGGCCGTCTTGCGCGGGAGCGGCGAATTAGCACGAGTCGTTGCGCGGTGCAAACCTCACGTGCACAAATCGCCGCTCGCCCGCCACGGTTGCCACGTGCGCGGTGCAAACCCGTCGCGGGCATGGTAAGCGACGCCACATGGGTCTTCGTATGAGTCGCAATCTCCGGGTCAACTCAGTGCTGGTCAACTCAGTGCGGTTTGGCACCGTCTCGCCGTCGCGTCGCTGGCTCTTGCTCGCGCTCGTCGCACTCGTCGGTGCCAGCGCGTGTGGTGGCGACAACCGCCGTTGCGCGCGTCCGCCCAACTCGTGGCAGGATGAGACCGTAAAGCCGTTCGAGCGTGACGACGACACGGATGTCGACACGGATGACGATGACGACGAGACAGGTGGCGAAACGGGCGGCGAAACAGGCGCTGCGACCGAGCAGCCAGCGACCGAGTTCTTCTATCTCTCAGATGAAGCGTCAGACGACGAGGCGTGCGACGAGTGAGCAGCTAAGCGGCCACGTGCCCACGACGCCTCGAAGAGCGAGGTACGACCTCGACAGGAGCCTTGCGCGATGATCGAGATTCCATACGCCGACGTGATTCCGATTTACTGCGTGATGGCGGCGTTTTTGATCGTCTACCTCGTGAAAATTCCAGTCGCGATGGCGATGGCGAAAACCGGGGGTGGTCGTTACGACAACCGGCACCCACGCGCGCAGCAGGCGCAACTGACCGGCTGGGGCGCGCGGGCGCTCGCGGCGCATCAAAACGGCTTCGAGGGTTTCGCGCCGTTTGCGGCGGCGGTCGTGCTCGCGCAAATGTGGGATGCTGACCCGTCGTATGTCTCGTTGCTGGCGCTCACGCATGTGGCGGCTCGCGTGCTTTACAACGTACTCTACATCGCCAACCTTGCGCAATTGCGCTCGACGGTATGGTTCGTCGGGTTTGGCACGACACTGGCGCTGTTTCTCGCGGCGGTGTGATCGACGCGCGCGCGAAGGTGTGTGACAGCGAGGCAAACTTCACCCCTCGTTTGGCCCTGTCGAAAAAAATGCATTGCATCGCCCGCCGCGCGTGTGAAACGATGCGACCGGGTTTTGGTCTATCGGGAGAACGCGTCGCGCACGGGCAGCAGCGAGCCGTGCGAAACACAAACGAGAACCTTGGCGATACAGCACCCGAGCGAGGCGGCAGCCGCCCTCGCAGGCGCAAGAGGCGGCACCCGAACGGCGATTGAGAGCCGTGTGGGCCGAGTCACCCTTGCGACGGGGCACATCACCCCCGGCCACGGCGGCACCCTGACCCAGCATGCGTACGGCGGCGCCGCGCACACCCACTTCACTGCTTCGCAACCCGTCACGACGCCGCCCAGCCACGGTGCATCGCATCGGCATCCAGCGGCACACCTCGACGACACGACAGCCTCGCGCGGCATCGTGGCCGAGGCGGTGCGCGCCCCCGTCGCGGGTGCGGCGGTGCGGCCGCGTGCGCGGGTGCTCAACGCGACGTACGA
>CAZXXB010000275.1:465-2961 GCA_964644185.1 uncultured Myxococcota bacterium | reverse complement strand
CAGCGGGCCATTACGCTCGTGCTGCTCGGTAAAGTCGAGACGGTTCACGTGCATGAGCGCAAGCTGCACGCGGCGCGTGGCGCGTGGGATGCGCCGAGCATCGTGCGGCTGAAAAACTACGCGCGCCAGCAATTTCAACCGCTGCGCTTTACGCGGCCCAACGTCTACCTGCGCGATGGGCACGCCTGCGTCTATTGCCGCAAGCCTTTTCCATCGCGTGAACTGACGTGGGACCATGTCATCCCGCGTGCGCAGGGTGGGCCCACCGACTGGACGAACATCGTGACGGCGTGCGTGAAGTGCAACGCCAGAAAGGGTGATCGCACGCCCGAGCAGGCGGGTTTGACGCTCGCGCGCAAGCCGGTCAAACCGACGCTGCCGCATGCGCTGCGCCTGGCGCTTGGGTTGCGCGACACCCCGCCCGAGTGGCGCGACTACCTGTTTTTCAGCTAGAGACTTGCGTGAGTTTTCGGCTAGCTCGGTCGCGGCGGGTGTGCACCAATGCGCCGATGGAGGGCCTGTGATGAAAGTTCGAGCGATTACCTTAGCCATGTGTGCCGTGCTCTTCGCGCAGACGCTCGTCGCCTGTGGTGACGACGACGATGACGACGACACCGGTGCCAACACCGACACCGACGCTGACACATCCGCGGATGACGACGATAACGACGGCACCGACGATACCGACGCCAGCGACGACGACGATACGGTTGCCGATGACGACGACGATGACGCGACCGATACCGCTGGCAACGACGACGACGCCACGACTGGCGATGACGATGACGACGGCGCCGCGTATCTGCCCGACGGGTCGATGAAGTTTCCGAAAGATTTTCTCTGGGGTGTCGCCACCGCCGGATTTCAAAACGACAACGGCTGCCCCACGCTCGAAGCCGCAAAATGCAACGACGAAAAGAGCGACTGGTGGGAGTTCACAACGTCGCCCGTCACCGTCAACTCACCGGGCGCGTACCTCTCGGGGCAAAACCCCGGCGTCGTCAGCCCGGGCTTTTATGAGCTTTACGACGAAGACATCGAACGCGCCCACTCGATTGGCCTCAAGGCGCTGCGCATGAGCATCGAGTGGAGCCGCATCTTCCCCGAGCCGACCGATGACGTCGAAGGCCACGACGCACTCAAAGCCATCGCCAACGACGCCGCCATTGCCCACTACAAAGCGATCTTCGCGTCGCTGAAAAAGCGCGGAATGAAACCGCTCGTGACGCTGATTCACTACTCGCTGCCGGTGTGGCTGCACGACGCACCCGGCTGCCACACCGACCTCGCCGCATGCACCCGCAAAGGCTGGGTTGACGAAGAGCGGGCGCTGCGCGAAGCGGCAAAATACGCGGGCTTCTGCGCGACCGAATTTGGTGGCGACGTCGACCTCTGGGTGACGCTCAACGAGCCGCTGCAAAACCTCATCTTCGGCTACCTGCAACCGGGCGAAACCCGCTCGCATCCACCCGCGCGGTTACTCGCGTCGGATGAAGCGCGCATCGTGCTCGACGCGCAGATTTTCGCCCACGCGAAAATGTACGACGCGGTCAAGGCCGCCGACCTCGTCGATGCCGACGGCGATGGAGAAAAATCACGCATCGGCGTCGTCTATCCGTTCGCGCCGATTGACCCGCTCGACCCCGAAAGCGCGCTCGACAAAAAGACGGCAAGAAACATCGACTACATCTGGAACCGGGTCTACCTGCTCGCGACAGCGACCGGGCGCTACGACGAAGACCTCGACGGCGACTACGAAGAAGAAGGCGTCAACGAAGAACTCGTGAACCGCATGGATTACGTCGGCATCAACTACTACTTCGGCATCAGCGTGAAGGGCACTCGCAACTCGTTTTTGCCCGAGTTCTCACCGCTGCTCACCTTCGACCCGCTCAAATTCGGCATCGGTGGAAACATCCCGTCGCGAATGCCAGAGATGCTCGCGTTCGTGCGCGACGACCTGCAAAAGCCCATCATCATCACCGAAAACGGCGAGCCCCATAACGACGCAGACCCCGAGATCGTGCCGCGCTTTCTCGTCAACAACCTGCGCTACGTTCACAAGTCGTTGCTCGAAGGCACCGAGATTGGCGGCTACTTCTGGTGGACGCTGACCGACAACTTTGAGTGGAACCACGGCATGGATATCCGCATGGGGCTGTGGGGCGTCGACAAAGATGACCCGACGAAAGAGCGCGTCGAGCGCGTCGGGGCCGGCACCTACAAGCAGGTCACCGACGGCAACACACTGCCCAAAGCGCTGCTCGACAAGTACCCCGACCAGAACTTCGAGCCGTGGGAACAGTGATACCGTTCAACCAGAGACACCGTTCAACCAGTGACCTCGCGGGCTCGGTGACGCCGTCGGCTCGTTGGCGCGGCAGGTAAGCTGACGGCGTGATGAGGGTCGTGACGCGCCCCTTGTGGCTTTCTTCGATGCGGTCTATCTTTCGGATGTAGCGGGGCCCGACGTACGTTAGCCTCGCGGAACAATCG
>CAZXXB010000275.1:0-451 GCA_964644185.1 uncultured Myxococcota bacterium | reverse complement strand
TCGGGTTCGACTCTCGCTCGGCGAAAGCGCTTCACCATGCCAACGCTCGAAAACGCAGACCACGACCACGATCTCGACGCTGTCGAAGGCGGCGAACACACGCACGTCGGCGACCTTGGCGAGAGCCTCGAAATGTACCTCAAGACGGTCTACCACCTCGTCAACGAGAAGCGGGTGGCCCGCGTGCGCGACATTGCCGAGCGCCGCAACGTGCGCATGCCAAGCGTGACTGGCGCGCTCAAACGTCTCGCCAAAGAGGGACTCGTCGAGTACGAGGCGCGCGAGTTCGTCGTGCTCACGCCCGAGGGCGAAGAGCTTGCCCGCAGCATCATTCGCCGCGCCGAGGTGCTCGAACGCTTCTTGCGTGAGGTGCTGCAGCTTCCAGCCGACACCGCCGAGCGTGACTCGTGCGTGCTCGAACATTACGTGAGAAGCGATACGCTTGACCGCA
>CAZXXB010000274.1:0-4565 GCA_964644185.1 uncultured Myxococcota bacterium | reverse complement strand
GGGGGGGCGGCACGGGGGGGTGAGGGGGGGAGCGACGGGGGGGGTGAGCGTCTGGACGAAGAGCGGGGGGCGACGGCGACGGGGCGGGTCTACACGCTCGATGCGCTGATTGAGCGGGCCTACACGAACGAAGAGGTGTTGCAGGCGGTGGCGTTGCGGGGTAGCGCCGAGGGGCTTTTGGCTGAGGCCGATGCGCAGTGGTTTCCGCAGGGGTCGGTGACGGGTGTGGTGGGGCCTTCGCCTGAGGCGCGGGGTGGGCCGACGCGGGCGGCACCTGAACGTCCGGGAGCGGCGATCAATTTTGGTACGGTGGGTGTGCTGGTGCGGCTCGATGCGACGGTGATTCAGCCCTTGTACACGTTTGGGAAGATTGAGGGGGCGCGCGAGGCGGGGGCGCAGGCGGTGGATGCGGCGGGGCATAACATTAATCGGGTGAAGTCGGCGGTGCGGGCGCTGACGCGCAAGGCGTATTACGGGGTGCTGCTGGGGCGCAAGGTGGTGGCGCTGTTGCGGGATGCGGAGGCGGAGGTGGTGAGCGCGGGCGAGAAGGTGGCGGAGATGATTGACGAGGGGAGCGATCAGGTAAGTGAAAGCGACGCGAACCGCATCACGTATTATCGGTACAGCGTGGCGAATCAGCTTGTGGAGGCGCGGCGGAATCTTGCGTATGCCGAGAACGGGTTGCGGTTTCTCGCGCGCCTGTCGCCTGACGATGCGTTGACGATTGAAGAGGTGGCGCTTGTCGATGCGGCGCCGGAACTTCCGTCGTTGGGGGAGGCGAATGGGGAGGCGAGGCGGAAGCGTCCGGATTTGCTGGCGTTGCGGTCGCAGGCGCGGGCGCGGCGGGCGTTTTGGGATTCGACGAAGGCGGCGTATTGGCCTGATCTGTTTTTGGGGGCGTTTGTGAGCTACGGGTATTCGAGTGTGGCGGATGATCAGGCGAATCCATTTGTGTTTGACCCGTACAATTATCTTTCGGGTGGGCTTGGGGTGGGGCTGCGGTTTTCGCTGGACATTGCGGTGAAGCGGGCGAAGGCGTTGCAGGCAGAGGCCGAGTGGCGCAAGGCCGAGGTGCAGTATGAGATGCTCGACCGTGGGCTCGAGATTGATGTGCGGGCGCGGCATGGTGAGCTGGCGTTTCAGCTGGAGCGGTTGAAGAATGAGCAGAAGTCGCAGCAGGCGGCGAAGCGGTGGTTGATTGGTGAGCAGATGCAGTACGAGGTGGGGGTGGGTGAGACGCGCAATCTGATTGAGGGGTTGACGGCGTGGTTTACGGCGCAGATTGCGGTGCAGCGGGCGGCGTATGAGGCGATCGCGGCGGGGGCTGATCTCGAGCAGGCGATGGGGCGGTGAATGTGGCGGCGGGTGGCGCGTCGAAGATTGTGAGCGCGGATGAGCGCGACGAACATGATGAACGAGAAGTTGGGCAAGAAGATGGATGCACCGATGAACAGCATGATGAACAGCATGATGAACAAAAAGATGAGCAAGACGGCGGGCAGAACGATGGGCGCGCGGATGGGCGCTGTGGCGCGGGTGGTGGGCGGCATCGTGTGCGCGGGTCTCGTGCTCGCGGGTGGTGATGTTGCGCGTGCGCAGACGGCAGCAGCGGCACCGGCGGCGGCACCGGCACCTGCGGCGGCTGCGACGACGGGGCCCTCGACGGCGGGGGGCGAGGCGCAGAATCCGGTCGCGCTGCTGAAAAGCTCGACGGAAAAGGTGCGGAATGTGGTGGGGCGCAAGGTGACGACGCTTGCCGAGTTCGACAAGCGCGATGAAGACCTGCGCGCCGAGATCAACGTGTTTTTCGACTTTGACGAGCTGGCGCGGCGGGCGGTTGAAAGTCACTGGGCGGCGCTGACGGCCGAGCAGCAGAAGACGTTTCTCGCGACGCTGCGGCAGTTGATCGAGACGGCGTACACGACGCGGATACGTGAGCAGACGGGGTTCAAGATCGATTACCTGAAAGAAGAGGTGAAGGGCGACGAGGCGTTTATCGCGACGATGGCGGGCAGCGCTGACGGCAAAGACAAACTCTCGACCGACTATCAACTGCATCGGGTCAATGGGCGGTGGTACGTGTATGACCTCGTGATCGAGGGGTCGTCGCTGGTGCGGACGTACAAGACGTCGTTCAACAAGATCATCAAGCAGAATGGGTACGACGCGCTGGTGCAGCGGATGCAGAGCAAGTCGGAAGACCTGAAGAAAGAGAAGGCGAAAGACCGCGAGAAGTATGGCGCGCTGTGACGGCTGTTAGTGGGCGAGAGGGGCGTGCAGGGCGGCTTCGACTTCGGGGCGTGGGGTGGGTCCGGAGAGAATCGAGCGGACGAGGTTGGTCTTGCTCACGTCGCCGAAGGTGATGGCGTAGGCAGGGTCTTCTTTGCCGAGCTGCGAGACGTTTGCGGCGATGCGGGCGAGGGGGACACCGCGGCTGTACTGGCGGCGGACTTCGCCCTCGACGTTGAGGAGAAAATCGAGCTTCGACTTGAGGGCCTGCCTGCCGCCTTTGGGGCGCGGGCGATGGGGGCAGAGGAGGATGTCGAAGTCGAGGGTGGTGGCGAAGGCGAGCGAGCGGATGGTGGCGGCGAAGTCTTCATCGCGGCGAAAGACGCGGACCTTTTCGTTGAGAAAGAGATCGGCGCTGAAGAGGATTCCGAGGGAGGGGATGTGGATGATCTGCTGGTCGATGCAGTGTCCGGGTGCGGGGTAGACGTGGCCGACGTAGGGGCCGAACTCGACTTCGCGGGGGAGATGGGCGACGGGGCCGGGGATAAAGGGGCACCAGTACATCTGCTCGTAGAGGGGTAGCGGCAGGGGTTGGCGGACGAGGCGGGCGGTGAGGTGGCCGGCGTAGACCTCGATGCCGTGGGCAGGCAGGGTGCCGACGTTGCCGCTGTGGTCTTCGTGGTGGTGGGTGAGGTAGGCGCGGGTGGCGTTGTGGGCTTTGGCGAAGGCGGCGACTTCGCGGGAATAGCAGGAGAGTCCGGTGTCGATGAGGATGCCGTGGAGGGCGTAGACGCGGACGCTGAGGAAGGCGCGGTCGCCGTAGAGGCGCGCAAGTTCGAGTGAGGCGCAGGGGCCGATTTGGTCTTCGCGGACGTGGCGTCGGTAGGGCCAGGGGAGTCGCGCGAGGGTGCTGCTTTTGGCGTGCGAGACGGCGATGCGCGCGCGGGTTGCGAGCGCGAGGGGGTGCTTTTCGTGGCGATTGTGGTTTGACGGCATTGGCGTTTGTGCAACACACTCGACGGCACGATGAGCGAGCACGACGAGAACTCTTGCGCCCCATATAAGCCACTCACGCTGACGATTGTCACGCCGTCGTACAATCAGGTGCAGTTCATTGGGCGGACGATTGAGAGCGTGCGGGCGCAGAAGTGCGCGAACGTGCAGCACATCGTGGTGGATGGGGGGTCGACGGATGGGACGGTGGAGTTGTTGCGGGCGACGCCGGGGATCGAGTGGGTGTCGGAGAAAGACCGTGGTCAGACACATGCGTTGAACAAGGGGATTGCGCGGGCGCGGGGCGAGATTGTGGGGTGGATCAACAGCGATGATGTGTATCGCGAGGGGGCGTTTGCGGTTGCGAATCGGCTGTTTGCGGAAGACCCGGCGCTGCGGTTTGTCTATGGCGATTGCGATTACATCGACGCGGATGACGTGGTGACGGGGAAGTTTTTTGCGCTGCCGGCGAGCGCGGGTGAGCTTGCGCGGCGCAATGTGATTCCGCAGCCGGGGTGTTTTTTTCGGCGGAAGGTGTTTGACGAGGTGGGGTTGTTTGACGAGTCGTTTCGGTATGCGATGGACTACGAGTTCTGGCTGCGGATTGCGCTCGTGTGTGGTGAGCGGGCGATGCATCGGCATGCGGGGACGCTGGCGGCGTTTCGGATACACGGTGCGTCGAAGACGAGTGAAGGGCGGGCGAAGTTTGAGGCGGAAGAGCGGCGGGCGCTGTTGAAGCAGATTCGCGCGCGGGCGTTGGTGGCTCCGCTAGAGACGGCGGGGTTTGCGCGCGATGTGGTGCTGCACAAGCTGCAGCATCACGCGACGTCGGGGCGGCTCGCACGGGTTGTGGGCAAGCGGGGGTCGTATGCGACGCGGCTTTTGCTTGAGCGGGTGGGGTACACGAGCTGGGAGGTTGAAGAGGCGGCACGGCGGGCGAGCGGGCGCTTTGAGTGAGGCAATCGGGGTGAGGTGGGGTTGGTATGGGGTGATTTGTCAGAGGCAATAGGAGACTACCCGTCGGGGGTGAGCCTGACGGAGAGAGGGGCAGCGATGAGTGAGCACGACAAGGCAACACGGGCGGGAGATTTGGCCCGCGTGCTGATAGAACTCAACACGCTCTTGACCCGCATCGAGGCCGAGCAACATGTGCTGGTCGAGATGCTGACCGAAGAGCGTGTGATTCGCCGCGATATGCTGGATCGGCGCGTTGCCGAACGGCTAGCCGCCGTGCGCGAGTCGCTCGCGCACGAGCTTAGTCGGCGTGCCGGTACCAGAGAATGATCGTGAGGCAGTGAAACTCGTTGTCGCTCGACTGCTTGACGGTGCGATCGATGATGTCG
>CAZXXB010000273.1:2025-4622 GCA_964644185.1 uncultured Myxococcota bacterium | reverse complement strand
AGCCGTTTGCGGGTGGGTTTGGGTTGACGCTTGGGTTGCGTCCGCGCCGGGCGCTGCTCGGTGATTTGAATCCGCACCCGATTGTGCTGGCGCGGTGGTTGCGGATTGGGCTCGTACTGCCGGCGTATGTGGCGTTGAAGAACGATGGGCGGGCGTTTGAAGAAAATCGGGAGATGTTCAATCGCGAGGTTGAGCGTGGGCGGCACGAGACGAAAGATGCGACGGCGCTGTTTTATTATCTGATGCGGAGCGCGTCGATGCGGTCGCGGGGGTTTGATGAGCAGTGGCGGGTGACGGCGGCGTTTGGGGGTCTGCGCGACGTGGTCTATGAGCGCGATTTGATGAAGTACAAGCGGCACTTCAAGTCGTGGGATTATCACATTGGCGACTTTTCGACGGTTGGGCTGGAGGCGGAGGATTTTTTGTTGTGCGACCCGCCAGACAACGACGATTTGCGCAATGATGCGGCGGCTCCATTTACGCTGGATGATCATGGGCGGTTGGCGCAGTGGGCGGCGGGGCATGGCGGTCCGACGGTGGTGGTGACGGCGGCGTCGACGCGGGTGGTGCAGACGTATCGGGCGTTTGATTTTGCGATTCACGGGTTCAAGCCGCCTGCGAGTGCGACGCGGCGTGCGGATGTGGCGGCGGCGGACTGGGTGTTGGCGACGCGGAACATTGACGCGGGGTTGCTGGCGACGTTGTCGGCGGTGGCGGCGGAGCCGATGTATGACGCGGAAGAGGGCGAGGGAGGCGGTGGGCGCAGCAAGGGCAAGTCGCGCGATGGCGGGCGAGACGGTGGCGGCGAGGGTGGCCGCGAGAGTCGGCGTGATGGTGGGCGATCGGGCAGTCGTGAAGGCGGTCGTGAAGGCAGTCGAGAGGGGAGTCGAGAGGGCGGTCGAGAAGGGAGTCGAGAAGGGATTCGAGAGGGTCGGCGGGGTCGCGCGCGTGATGAGGCGGGTGCCTTCGCGACGTCACCCCGAGCGACGGATGGCGGGCGAGTTGGTCAGCGTGGGGAGCGAGGCGAGCAGGACAACCGTGTTGTTCCACCACGCGATGAGATGAGCGACGAGGTGAGCGACGACGAACGTGACGATGACGAGCGTGGGTACGAACGTGGCGATGACGGTGGTGAAGATGGGCGTGACGGCGAGCGCGAGGACGAGCGTGATGACGAGAACCAGAACAAGCGCGGCGGCGAGCGCGGCGGCGATGATGATGACGATGAGGGCGATAACGAGGGCGATGATAAAACGACGGGGCGCGGTGAGGCGTGAAAGGGCGGGTCACGGCGAGCGAGGGTGACGAGGCGCGGGCGGGTCCGCCGCTGAAGTGGGCGGGGGGCAAGCGGTGGCTGGTGCCGACGCTGCGCGAGGTCGCGGGACGAGTGACGTATCGGCGGCTGGTGGAGCCGTTTGTGGGGGGGATGGCGGTGGCGCTGGCGCTGCGGCCAGAGAAGGCGCTGCTGAATGATGCGAATCCGCATCTGATCAATTTTTATCGGTGGGTGCGCGAGGGGTTGCGGGTGGGTGAGCTGGTTCGGCTCGAGAACGATGCGGAGGTGTTTTATCGCAACCGGGCGCGGTTCAACGAATTGATTGCGGGTGGAGGCGCGGAGACGGCGGAGGCGGCGGCGCTGTTTTATTACCTCAATCGGACGGGGTTCAATGGGCTGTGTCGGTTCAACGCGTCGGGGCTGTTTAATGTTCCATTCGGGCGGTACAGGAAGATCAATTACGCGACGGAGTTTGCGGAGGTTGGGGCGGCGTTGACGGGGTGGGAGTTGAGGTGCGGTGATTTTGAGAAGATTGCGTTGCGGCGCGATGATCTGGTGTACGCCGACCCGCCGTATGATGTGGATTTTACGACTTACAGCGCGGGCGGGTTTTCGTGGAATGATCAGGTGCGGCTTGTGGAGTGGCTTGCGCGGCACAGGGGGCCGGTGGTGATTTCAAATCAGGCGACGGAGCGGGTGGTGGAGCTTTACACGAAGGCGGGGTATCGGCTGACGCTGCTTGACGCTCCGCGAAGAATTTCGTGTACGGGCGACCGCACCCCGGCGAAGGAAGTACTTGCGACCAATTTTTGAGGTGGTGAAGTGGCTACCCGAAACACGAATACCGGAGGCGTTCTTGAAGCGATGGTCGAGCCAGCTCTAGCTCGGGGCGGCTACACGGTCACGCGGCAAGTAGATGTGGGGACAACGTTCGGCGGTGGCAGGCATCGCGTTGATCGCGTTGCATCACTCGGTGTTACGAGCGTCTTGATCTCGTTGAAGTGGCAGCAGGTCAGCGGAACCGCTGAGCAGAAGGTTCCGTTTGAGGTGCTGCGCATGTCGCGTGCGCTGCGCGAGAATACGGACTACCAGCGGGCTTACATTGTTCTCGGCGGTAACGGCTGGTCGCTACGTGACTTTTTCGTCAACGACCTGCTTCAGACTTGGATGACCGTGCAAGAGCCCATCCGAGTGATCACGATGGAGTCTTTCATCGCTCTCGCCAACGACGCGCGACTCTAAGATCTGCGCTTGCCGCACATCGAATTTCACCGCCGCGATGGCGCGAAATGTTCCATTAGAATTCCAGCGCGAGGCCGAA
>CAZXXB010000273.1:0-1991 GCA_964644185.1 uncultured Myxococcota bacterium | reverse complement strand
CGGACTGGCCGAAGTTGTTGACCCACGTGTAGTTGAACTCGGCGAAGATGTACGAGTTGTTGATACCCGTGCTGAGGTCGAAGCTCGCCGCTGAGCCGGGGTCGATGAAATCGAGCAGAAACATGATTCCGGGGCGGACGTGCAAGCCGTATTTGGCGCCCTGCCCGTCGTCTCCGTTAAACGTCGCGGTGTCGCCTGAGCCGTTTTGCACCCACCAGAATTGAGCGGTGGGGCCGACCTTGAGGTAGGGGACGATGGGGATGTTCATCTTGGCGAGCTCGTCGTAGCGGTAGATGAGCGAGAGGTGGATGGGGAAGGTCCAGAAGGTGGTGTCTTCGTCGGCGGGTGTGGTGGTTCCATCGGCGTTTGGGATGAGTCCGGGGCCGCTGAAGCGTGTGCCGCCGAAAGAGAGGCCGAGGGCGATGACGCCGTACTCTTGCCATGCGTACCAGTCGAATTCGGCCTCGATCATGAGGCGGTAGTCGGTGCCGTAGATGTCGGCGAAGGGGGTGGCGCCGTTTGCGAGTCCGCTGTCGATTTCGTTCATTTCGACGGGGCTGAAGCGGAGTTCGAAGGCGAAGTTGCGGGGGCTTTCGGTTTCGACGGGGGCGAGTTCTTCAGCGACGGCGGTGTGGGGTGTGGTGAAGGTGGCAAGGGCGGTGAGGGCGGTTGCGACGAAGAGGCGGGCGAGGCGCGACAAGCGGGAGACGAGCGCGATGGCGACGAGCCAGAGGGCTGAGAGGGCGACGGAGAGCGGGGTCGAGCGGGGCGTTTTGGGGGCGGTGGTGGCGCAGAAGAATCCGCCGTCTTCAGTGCCGCCGAGTTCGCGGTAACGTTCCCAGTAGTCGTAGACGATGACGGGGGTGCCTTCGACGGGAGAGGAGAAGTCGCCGACGTTGCCGGCCTGGTCGATGGCGCGGATTTCGACGCGGTAGGTGCGGTTGTTTTCGAGGCCTTCGACGCGGGCGGAGGTTCCGGTGGTTTTGAGGTAGACGGCGTCTTCGCAGGTGTCGGACTCGATGGGGTAGACGTAGATTTCGTAGTCGAGGCCGTCTTCGTCTTCGTTGCTCGGGGGTATCCAGGAAAGGATGAGTTCGGAAGAGCGTCGCCCTGGGGCGCGAGCAGGTCGCGGGGGGAGTTTGGGGCGGTGCCGTCGAAGACGAGGGTGACGCTGTCGTCGTCGGTTTGTTCTTGCGTGGTGGTGCCGCCGAAGCCGCCGGTGATCTGGGTGGTTTCAGAGGTGATGCTGAGTTTGAGGGTGCGCGAGCCTGAGGCTTCGCTGGGGAAGACGCCGCCGGGGTCGGGGGGCGGGAAGGCGATGCCGCAGATTGAGTCGGCGGCGTCGTCGTCGTCGTCGTCGTCGTCATCGTCATCGCCGGTCGTGATGACGGTGATGGTGTCTTCGGTGTCGTCGTCTGTGTCGGCGTCCGTGTCGGCAGTATCGCCAGCGGTGTCGCCGCCATCGGTATCGCTGCTGGTGTCGGTGCTGGTGTCGGTGGCGTCGTCGTCGTCATCGTCTGCGCTGCCGACTCCACCGAAGACATCGTTGTCGTCGTCTACGGGGATGACGTCGTCGCCGGTGGTGTTTGCGCCTAAGCCGGTGTCGCTGCCGGCGCCGACGGTGTCGTCTACTTCGGCGGCCCAGATGGCGGTGCGCGCGGCGTCTAATGTGGAGCTGGCGTCGGTGGGTTGCTGCATGCCGGTGGCGAGGGTCATCGCCGAGTCGTCGTCGTCATCGTCATCGTCGTCGTCGTCGTCGGTGGTGTTGTCGGTGTTGGTGGTGTCGGTGGTGAGGACGGTGATGAGGCGGCTGATGCTGACGTCGAGCGAGCGGGCGGAGTCGCTCATGTTGCCTTCGACGACGGTGCGTCCGACATCGCTGAAGGAGAGTTCGTAGTCGGTGAGGTTGATTCCGCTGGGGTTGACGGTGAAGCTGAGGCGGAGGGTTTCGTTTTGTTCGCTGGGGGCGATGTAGAAGCGTTTGTTGCTGG
>CAZXXB010000272.1:0-4685 GCA_964644185.1 uncultured Myxococcota bacterium | reverse complement strand
CGATGTAGCGAGGCTTCGCGCATCCGCCGCCGTATGCAGGTAAATCACCTCGACGCGCCGCCTCGCGACCCCACCTGCCGACCCGCCACCAACCCCGCCGCCGATCTTCTCGCCACCAACCCTGCCGCCACCAGTCTCTTTGCTCTCAGGCTCCTTGCTCTTAGGCTCTGTGCTCTTCGTCTCTTTGCCGCTCATCCCCTCGCCCTCCGCCGCCGCCACACCGCCGGACCCCATCACGCCCGGAAACCCCCGCGGCGCCTCACCGCCGCATCCCCCACTCTTCGCCACTGTACCGCTGTCTAGGTGATTTATTCCCTCCCGTCAAGAGAAAAGTAACAAATGTTCAGCCGCAGTTTATACGTTTAATAAATCAAACCCGAATCAATTTCCTCAGCAAATTCAACCGAAACGTCCCCGCGCTTCCTAATTCTTCACCCGCAATGTAATTTCCCCCGGAACGTATTTCCCAGCGTCACCCGATGAAGCACACCCCACAGGTTCTCGAAATTTGCGCCGGAGGCGGCGGACAAGCCCTCGGACTAGAACGCGCCGGATTCGGTTGTGCCGCCGCCGTCGAGATCGACCCCGACGCTTGCGCTACCCTGCGCTCGAACCGCCCGCACTGGAACGTCATCCAGCGCGACATCCGCGAACTTTCTGGAAACGACTTTCGGGGCATCGACCTGCTCGCCGGTGGCGTACCGTGCCCACCATTCTCAATCGCCGGTAAGCAACTCGGCAAAAACGATGAGCGCGACCTTTTCCCCGAAGCTCTCCGCCTCGTCGAAGAGTCGCAACCCACCGCCGTCATGCTCGAAAACGTCCGCGGGTTCCTCGCGCCGCGCTTCGCCGACTATCGCAGCGAACTTCGCGAACACTTTCGCAAACTCGGCTACACCGCCGATTGGCGACTTCTCGACGCCGTCGATTTCGGCGTCCCACAATTCCGCCCTCGCTTCGTACTCGTCGCCCTCAGAGACCGTTTCGCCGATGGGCTCATCTGGCCACAACCGACGAAATCGCGCGCTGCCGTTGGCGAAACCCTGCTCGACCTCATGGCCTCAAACGGCTGGTGCGGCGCAACGCAATGGGCTGCAAAAGCAAACGCACCCGGCCCCACCGTCGTCGGCGGCTCAAAAAAACATGGCGGTCCCGACCTCGGCCCCACCCGCGCACGGGCCGCATGGCGCGCCCTCGGCGTCGACGGTCTCGGCATCGCCAACGCACCCCCGCCTCACGATGCCCCCGCCGACCTTCACCCCAAATTGACCGTCCAGATGGTCGCACGCATTCAGGGCTTCCCGGACGACTGGCGCTTCGCCGGAAAAAAGACCACCAGCTACCGGCAGGTCGGCAACGCCTTCCCACCCCAGGTTGCCGAGGCCGTCGCCCGCTCGGTCTGGCTCGCACTCACAATGCGCATCCCCCGCTCGCGCACGCTGACCCTCACAAGTGAGCCCACGCGCCTGCCACGAAGCAAACGAAAGGCTGCGTGATGGCACCCCCAATAAGCATCATCGCCTCGGCCCGCGCCGATTTTCACAAACAGCTCCTCGGCACAGCCCTCACGCGCGACAACAACGGCGTCGTCTCAATCGCCGACCGCAGCAGCAAGGTGAGCCTCGGCATCGCGCTCGCGCTACTCAATCAACTCGACCCTTCGCTCTCCCACACCGCAAAATCCGCCGGACAAACCGCTGGCACCGAATTCGAACTCGCCGTCGCCGCATTTCTCAACGCGACCTTCAAAAACCTCAACCACATCCGCCCCGGCCAGTGGGAAATCGCCTCTGGCCGACTCGCCCTCGCCGACTTCGAGCAATACGCACACCTTCGTGTCTTGTTCGACATCGCCAAACGCGAAGCCGACTTTCGCATCGCGTTAGGCACCGACTACCTCATCAAACCCGACGTGCTCGTGCTTCGACGCCCCGAATCAGACGACACCCTCAATGGCGCACGCACCGTCATCGACGCATCCGTCGCCAACCACGCGCCCCTGCGCGCACAAAACAACGAAAAGCCAATCCTCCACGCCAGCATCTCGTGCAAGTGGACGATTCGCAGCGACCGCGCCCAAAACAGCCGCACCGAGGCCCTCAACCTCATCAAACACCGCAAGGGTCGCGTCCCTCACGTCATCGCGGTAACTGGCGAACCAGTGCCTTCGCGCATCGCATCGCTCGCGCTCGGCACGGGCGAACTCGACTGCGTCTACCACTTCGCACTGCCCGAACTGGTCAAGGCCGTGGCGTCAACCCAACACGAAGACGCCGCCGAACTTCTCAACGACATGGTAGAAGGTCGCCGCCTGCGTGACATCTCCGACCTGCCACTCGACCTCGCCCTCTGATCTTGCCCCTCGCCCCGCATTCTGGCACCCCTTCTACCCATGCTACCCCGCGAACTACTGCGCCGCGTGCGCCGCATCGAAATCGCCACAAACCGCGCCGTCAACACACAACTCGCCGGCGGATACCACTCCGTCTTTCGCGGCCAGGGCATGTCCTTCGAAGAAGTCCGCCCCTACGCACCAGGCGACGACATCCGCGCCATCGACTGGAACGTCTCCGCCCGCACCGGAAAACCCTTCATCAAAGTCTTCTCCGAAGAACGCGAACTCACCGTCTGGCTACTCATCGACGCCTCCGCCTCCACACGCTTCGCCTCACGCGGACGCCTCAAATCACACGTCGCCGCCGAACTCGCCGCCCTCATCGCCTTCTCCGCAATCAAAAACAACGACCGCGTCGGCGTCATGCTCTTCACCGACCGCGTCGAACGCATGATACCCCCCCGCAAGGGACGCTCACACGTCCTCCGCGTCATCCGCGACGTCCTCGCATGGCAAGCCCACGGCACACGCACCAACCTCGCCGCCGCACTCGAAACCATCCACCGCGTCTCGCGTCGCCGCGCCGTCGTCTTCGTCCTCAGTGACTTTCTCGATGGAAACTACGACCGCGCACTCGCCATCGCCTCAAAACGCAACGACGTCATCCCCATCGTCCTCACCGACCCCCTCGACAACCGTCTGCCCGATGTCGGACTCATGCTCGCCGAAGACCCCGAAACCGGCGAACGCGCGTTCATCGACACCGCAAGCCCCGCCGTCCGCGCCGCCTTCGAAAAACGCGCCAGCGACCACGCCAACCGCACACGCGACCTCTTCCGCCGCCTCGCCCTCGACGCCGTCTTCACCACCGGAGCCGAAGACCACGTCGCCCCCCTCGTGGCGCTCTTCCAGCGACGCGCGAAGCGACTCGGCGCTGGATAAATCAACACAGCCAGACGCGATCAAATCGTCTCGGCGCCGGGTAATCAATACAGCGAAAACAGTGCATACCCGCGCCGATTTGTGGTAATTGAATCTTGGCTACCGCAAAACCCGCGAGGTTCACCATGAGACGCGCGAAACGACTGACAGCGCTCTGGCTCGCCGCCTTCACGATCTCACCGACGCTACTGACGGCATGCGCTGACGACGACGCTTCAACCGACGACGATGATAACAACTCACCGGACGACGACGACACAACATCTGATGACGATGACGATGATGTGACTGGTGACGATGACGACGTCACCGACGACGATGATGACTTGCTTTTTTGCGAGACGATTGCGACGCAATCGGATTGTGAAGCGAGAAAAGATTGCTTTGCATTTATCGAATACACTTGGTGGTACCTCGACGCTGCCTCAGAGCAATGCAGGGGCAAGACCCTGTGTTCGTTGATTGCAGGACACGAGGTATTAGCGGTGCATTACAATGGTGCAGGGTGTTTCCGTTGCCAGGCGGCGGCGTGGCGGTCGCTACTCAGGAGCCACCGGAGGTTAATGTGCCGAATCGGATTTGTGGATTGGATACATCAGCGTCCGTCTGTGAGTGCTGCCGCGGAGGGGACGGGTGATGACGATGAAGTTGTTTCGTTTACGGCTCGTGCGCAGCCTCGCGCTTTACCTCGTTGCAACCGCGCCGATTTGGCTTACGGCATGCGCTGACGACGACGACGACGCTTCAACCGACGACGATGATAACAACTCACCGGACGACGACGACACAACATCTGATGACGATGACGATGATGTGACTGGTGACGATGACGACTTACCTGACTGCTGGACGATCACCACCCAGCCGGAGTGCGCGGCGAGAGAAGATTGCTATGCGGTCGTTGAAACCACGTGGTGGTACTTCGACGCGACTGAAGAACAGTGCAAGACAGGGGACGAGCCGATCTACATTAGTTGCCTTCTACGAAACGATGGTTCGCCAGGGCTTGGATGCACGGTCTTTGAATTGTCTAGTGGCATAACGGCCGCATTTTTCCAGCCACGGTCAGGTGATCCCCTTTTTCCGCAGTGTGGCATACAGACGAATGACCCCGCTTGCGCGTGCTGTAATGGTGGGTCGGATACAGGGGAGTAGCGTCCGCAGAGATGATGACAACCGGCAGATTCTCACTTGCGGCATGTGCAATGGTGATATGACTGGCGCATGCTACCCGACAGAGCGCGAGTTCAGGTAGTGCCGCAACAATCCCGCACGCATCCTCGCGCGGGCGTCGGCTCCCCCTCCCTGCGTCATGCGGGGAGGGGGCAGGGGGGGGGGAGAGGTGACGCGATGAGCGCTTGCGCGAAGAGCCACAAGTTCAGCGCTTGCGCGAAGAGCCACAAGTTCA
>CAZXXB010000271.1:2109-4699 GCA_964644185.1 uncultured Myxococcota bacterium | reverse complement strand
CCCCGACAAGCGCGCCGTCGGCACCGTCGTCGAAGCCAAGCTCGACAAAGGCCGCGGCCCCGTCGTCACCCTGCTCGTGCAAGAGGGCACCCTGCGCGCTGGCGATACCGTCGTCGCTGGCGAGCACTACGGACGCGTACGCGCCATGACCGACGATCTCGGTCGCCGCCTCAAAGAAGCAGGCCCCTCGACCCCAGTCGAAGTCATCGGCCTTTCGGGCGTGCCGAGCGCCGGTGAAAAAATCTACGCAGTCGAAAGCGACGAGGTCGCAAAAGAGTACACCTCAAAGCGCAGCGAGACCGCCAAGAAGGCCGCCGAGGCACCCGCACAACCCAAGATGTCGCTCGACGACTTCTTCAACCGCGTGCAGACCGCAGAGGTCAAACAGCTCAACGTCGTCTTGAAGACCGACGTGCAGGGCTCGCTCGAAGCCGCGCGTGAACTGCTCGCAAAGCAGGGCAACGACGAGGTCAAGGTCCGCATCATCCACGGTGGCGTCGGCGCCATCACAGAGAGCGACATCAACCTCGCCAGCGCCTCAGACGCCATCGTCCTCGGCTTCCACGTCAAACCCGACAACGGTGGACGTCTCGCCGCTGATCGCGAAGGCGTCGACGTGCGCCACTACACCGTCATCTACGAGATGGTCGATGACGTGAAAAAATCGCTGCGCGGCATGCTCGCACCGATCATTCGCGAGCGCGCCCTTGGTCGCGCCGAAGTCCGCCAGATCATCTCGATTCCGAAGATTGGTGTCATCGCCGGTAGCTCCGTGCTCGACGGCGTCATCAAGCGTTCGGCGTCGGTTCGCCTCGTGCGCGGTGGCAAGCCCATCTTCGAAGGCAAGCTCGACAGCCTCAAGCGCTTCAAAGACGACGTGCGCGAGGTCAAGCGGGGCTTCGAGTGCGGTATCGCCATCGCCAACTATCAGGATATCCAGGTCGGAGACATCATCGAGGCGTACGATACAGAAGAGATCGCACCGCCCCTGTGATGACGTCCGGGCCTTTGCCGGCGCACACGCGTCGCACATGCCATGTACGTCGGAATCATGAAGGTCACACTTGGCCTCGACGACATTGAGTCGCTAAAAGACAAGCGATCGGTGATTCAAAGCGCCCTTCGCAAAGTCGAGCAGAAATTCAACGTCGCCGTCGCCGAGACCGATTACAACGACGACCTCGAAACCGCCGAAGTGGGGCTCGTCACCGTCGGCAACGAGCGTCGCTTCGTCAACTCGATGGTCAGCAAGATCGAGGCCTACCTCACCGAGGTCGCAGCCGCCGAGATCATCGCCTTCGAGTGGGTTATCGAACAGTATTGACCGCAGTATTGACCGCAGTATTGACCGAACCGTTTTCTTACCCGTGCTGACCAGACTGTCTTGACCAACCTGTCGCGACCGCGCTGTTTTGATAGAGATGTTCTGACCGAAATCAATCGAATCGAGTCCGCCACCGTTTGCTGAGACTTACCCGCTTTCTGCGTCTACCTGAGAGCCCGACCCATGACCCGCAGAGCCGACCGCGTCGCCGAACTGATCCAGCGTGAGCTCGCGCGACTGCTCGCGTCTGAGATTGCCGACCCCCGCGTCGGCTTCGTCACCGTCAGCGGCGTCGATGTCAGCGACGACCTGCGCAACGCCCGTATCTACGTCAGCCGCTTCGACGACGACCCCGCAAAAATTCCGCCGATGCTCAAGGGGCTCGACAGCGCACGCGGCTACCTCAAACGCGAACTCGCAAAAGCCCTTGACCTGCGCGTCGTCCCCGACCTTCACTTTCGCCACGACCCCGGCGGACAACGTGGCGCACGCATCGCCGCGATTCTCAACGAAGACCAGGTCATCGCCGCCGACAACCGCAACACAGGCCCACACGACGATTCATACGACGATTCACGCGACGAAACGCGCGACCGCACAAGGGGGGATAAATGAGCCACTTCGTACTGCCAAAAAGCCTCGACCCCGAGTCGCTCAAAAGCGTCACTGCCGCCCTGCGCCACGCCCACCGCGTGCTCGTCTGCGCCCACTCTGGCCCCGATGGCGACACCTTGGGCGCGACCCTCGGCCTCACCCTCGGCCTGCGTAGCCTCGGCAAAGACGCCACCGCCTACTGCAAAGACGCGCCCCCCTACAACCTGCAGTTTCTCCCCGGCGCCTCGGGCATCATCCACGACTTCGGCGACATCAACGCCTACGACGAAATCGTCATCGTCGACGTGAGCGAGCACCACCGCGTCTCCGATGCGCTCGACGCAGCCCTCAAGACAAACCAGATCGACCCCCTCATCATCGACCACCACCTCACCGGCGCAAAGCCCGGACCTCGCGTCATCAACGACCCCGAGGCTGGCGCAACCGGCGAAGTCATCTGCTACGTGTTGCAAGAACTCGGCGTCCCCCTCACGCTCCCCATCGCCGAAGCCCTCTATTGCGCCATCGTCACCGACACCGGCTCGTTCCGCTACTCCAACACCACCCCACGCATCCTCGCCGTCGCCTCGCAACTCCTCTCCTACGGCGTCAGCCCGTGGGAAATGACCTCGCGCATCTACGAAGACCAACCCATCGCCCGCCTGCGCCTCA
>CAZXXB010000271.1:0-2090 GCA_964644185.1 uncultured Myxococcota bacterium | reverse complement strand
CCTCGAAGTCGCCGACGACGGCAAATGGGCCAGCATCTCGCTCACGCAAGAGATGTTCGCCGCGACTGGCGCAAACGAAGACATGACCGATGGACTCATCAACCACGCACGCTCACTCAGCGGCGTCGAAGTCGCCATCAGCTTCCGTGTCCGCGACGACGGAAAAATCAAACTCAGCTTCCGCTCACGTGGCCGCGTCAACGTCGCCGCAATGGCTCAATCTCTCGGCGGCGGTGGACACCACAACGCCGCGGGTGGCCTCATCGACGGCCCCCTCGAACACGCCAAATCACGCGTCTACGCCGCCGTCGAAGCCGCCATCGCCGCCGCCCCCGCCGTCGCCCCACAACACGACGCGTAACGCATGACAAACCGCCCCGACCGCGACGGCATGCCCCCACTCTCCGGCGCACTGCTCGTCGATAAACCCGCCGGCCTCTCAACAATGGCCATCACCACCCGCGTCCGCCACCTGGCCCGCGACGCATGGATAGCCCACAAACACACCAAATTCGGCCACCTCGGTACCCTCGACCCCTTCGCCACCGGACTCGTCGTCATCCTCATCGGCGAAGCCACAAAACTCGTCGACCGCCTCCACGACGCCACCAAAACCTACCGCGCCACCATCCGCTTCGGCACCGCCACCGACACCCTCGACCGCGACGGATCCATCACCCGCACCGCCCCCGCTCCACGCCCACCCCGCGCCACGCTCGACGCCGCCGTCGCCTCACTCGTCGGCACACGCCTCCAATCCCCCCCCGCCTTCTCCGCCGTCAAAGTCTCCGGAGTTCGCGCCTACGAACTCGCCCGCAAAGGCGAACCCGTCGCCACCACCGCCAAATCAATCACCGTCTTCGACGCCACATACGCCCCAGACGACGCCCCAGACGACGCCTCGGAAACAGACCACGCCGCCGCCAACTCCGCCGACCCACTCGCCCACTGGCCCGACCTCGCCCTCCGCCTCACCGTCTCGTCCGGAACCTACATCCGCGTCCTCGCCGAAGAGTGCGCCGCCGCCCTCGACCTGCCCGCCCACCTCACCGCACTTCGCCGCGAACGGGCAGGGGGCTTCACCCTCACCGACGCCACACCCCTCGCCTCACTCACCCTCGAAAACCTCGCCGCCCACATTCACCCCATGCCGTGGCTCATCGAACACGCCAACCTCCCCACCCTCGCCGTCCCCCACACCGCCGCCGCCCGCTTCGCCAACGGACTCATCCCACACGGCGTCACACTCCCCGACCCAACGCCCCACAAAAGCTACATCATCGTCGACGAAACAACGGGCGAACCCGCCGCCCTTCTCGAACCACGCTCACCCGAACGCGGAGAAGGTTGGCAAGTCGCCCGTGGATTCGTGTTACCCTGAGTAGTCAGCTCACCTGAGAAGCTGGCACCGCTTACTTTGCTTACTTCGTCGTCGTCGGAGCCGGAACATTCGCAGCAGGCGTCAGCCGCACCAGCTTCTTCGCATTCACCTGAAGCTGCGCCACCTTCGCCTCAATCTGCGAACGCAACACAGGCTCTTTCTCCGTCGCCATCGCCGCCTTGAACGCCTCAAGCGTTTCCACCGAGTCAATCTTCGCCAGTGACTGAATCACCGCATCACGCAGATGCAACTCGCTATCGCCCAAATACTTCGGAAGCTCACGCACCGCCGCCGCCGGGTCGGCGACACTCAACGACTTCGCCGCCGTCCGCCGCAACACCAGCGAGTCGGCATCATCCTTCGCCAGCACCGCCGTCAAAAACGCCGTCGTCTTCTCACCCGGAAAATGCGACAGCGCCGACACGAGCCGCGCCCGCACAAAAAACGGCGTCTCCGCATCATCAAACATCGCGATCAACGTCTCGCGCGTCGCACTCTGCGGCATCCGCTTCCACTCAATCGCTTTCGGCACGTACTCGTAGCCGCTCAACATCGTCGTGATGCGCGCCTTCAAGTCGCCATCAATCTTACCACCTTCAGCCCCTGCGCCCGCCCCCGCATCGGCGCCGCCCGCCGCCGGGTTCTGCAGCACCTTCGGCGGTGGAAGCCGCGTCGGCGTCTGCGCCTGCGCCGCCGTAAGAGCCATCGT
>CAZXXB010000270.1:289-4707 GCA_964644185.1 uncultured Myxococcota bacterium | reverse complement strand
GTCTGGACGCAGCCGCTGTGGCTGGCGATGCTGGTGCTGCCGTTCGTCGCGGTGTTCGTGCACAAGCCCGAGGTGCTCGGCGGGCTCGTGCACTACGCCGGGGACGACGGACGCGGCCAGGGCTTCCAGTTGCACCTGTTTGGTGCGGCGGGTGGGGTGTTGCGGATGGGGAGTGGGACGCCGACGCTCGATCTCGTGAGCCTTGCACCGCGCAGCATGCAGAGCGTGCTTGGGGTCGCGCTGAATCGGGCGAGTCGCGAGCAGCGCGAGGTGGTTTATCAGCGGATGACGTTTGATGGGGTGATGGATGGTAAGCCGTTGACGATTCGCGCGCGTCCGGTCTCGCAGGGTGGCGATTTGCGGCGGTGCGTGCTGGTGACGTTTGAGGTGGATGAAGAGTCGCGGGTGGGTGTTGACCCGGCGAGTCTGCGCGAAGACTGGCACGTTGATTCAGACGAGGTGGTGGGGGCGTTGCAGCTTGAGTTGCAGCGGACGCGCGAGAACCTGCAGGCGAGCATCGAAGAGCTTGAGACGTCGAACGAAGAGCTGCAATCGACGAATGAAGAGTTGATGGCGGCGAATGAAGAGTTGCAGTCGACGAACGAAGAGTTGCAGTCGGTCAATGAAGAGCTGCACACGGTGAACGCGGAGTATCAGGAGAAGATTGCCGAGCTGACCGACCTCAACAACGACATCGACAACCTGCTCGCGGCGACGGAGATTGGGGTGCTGTTTCTCGATCGCGGGTTGAATATCCGCAAGTTTACCGAGGCGGTGACGCGGTACATCGGTTTGTTGCCGGGCGACGTTGGGCGTCCGATCGAGCATCTGGCGCGCAATTTTGAGTATCCGGCGTTTCTCGATGATGTGTCGGAGGTGTTGCGGACGCACAAGCCCGTGGAGGTTGAGGTGCGTAGTCGCGAGGGTGAGCATGCGCTGGTGCGGATCACGGGGTACCGCACGGATGAGCGCGAGTTTCGCGGGGTGGTGGTGACGTTTGTCGATGTTGCGGCGATCAAGTCGGCGCAGCGCAAGTTGCAGGCGGTGATTGATTCGCTGCCTGAGCATGTGGCGGTGATTGACCGGGCGGGGGTGATCACACTCGTGAATCGGTCGTGGAGCGAGTCTTACGCGAGCAACGATGGCGTCGAGAGCGAGAACTCGGGGCTTGGGGCCGACTACCTTGATGTGTGCATGCGGGCGAGTGGCGATGACGCCGAGTCGGCGCGAGCGGCGTATGCGGGTTTGCGCGACGTGCTCGATGGCAAGCGGGCCGAGTTCACGTTTGAGTATCCGTGCCATTCACCCGAGCAGCAGCGGTGGTTTTTGATGCATGCGGCGCCGCTGAAGACGCCGGAAGGTGGGGCGATTGTGTCGCACATTGACATCACGGCGCGGGTGCTGAACGAGCGGAAGTGACACGCGAGCGGGCGCTGGTGTTTGAGGTGGCTTTTGAGGGGGGCTGCGGGCGGGTGTCGGCGATGAGTTGCAGGTCGGTGTTTTCGAAGGCTTCGATGCGCACACACTGGTCGCGAAACGCGGCGTAGTCGGCAAGCTCGATGCGGGGCTTTGCGATGACGTGCTCGTGTTCGATGGTGACTGAGCCATCGGCGAGCATGAATGCGCGCGCGGTAAAGCGGTAGGCGTCTGAGGCGATGTGGGTCTCTTTGGGCACGCTGGCAAAGCGCATGCCGGGTGGGGGGATGAACGTCTCGCGGTAACGGTAGATGGAGGGTTGTCCGAGTTCGAGGGGGTAGTGGCGCAAAGCGCTTGCGGCGAACGTTTGGGCGGGGCGTGCGGGGCGCGAGGGGCGCACGAGCAGGTTGTCGTCGAGGGGCCGTGCGACGCTGGGTGCGGTGAACTCGGTTGTGATGGTGACGTCGTCGCGAATCGAGGTGAGTCCATCAACGCGGCTTGTGAGTAGCGTGGCGCCTTTGAAGGCTGAGGTGAGCATCCGCTCGATGCGGATTTTTTGCTGTGAGGTGTCGTTGAGCAGACTGCGCATGCGGGCGGCGTTGCCACCCGTGCCGGTGAAGACCTCGCGCATGGTGGCCGAGCCATCGGCGGCAAGGCGGGTCTCGATGGTGTAGTCGTTGAGGGTTTCTTCGGGGGCGAGCACAGGGGTTGCGACATAGCGGTAGCCTTTGCCGTCGAGGACGAAGGCGTCGATGCCCTGGTCGGCGTAGGGGAGCGCGCGGACGGAGTGGAATTGAGCTGTTCCGTCGAGGAAGAGGTCGCGGTCGATGCCGGGTTGCGCGGGGATGAAGGTGATGACGTGGTTTGTCTGGGCCGAAGGGATGTCGCGGTTGATGGAGCCGTAGTTGCGGGTGCGGACGCCGGCGTAGTGGGCGGTGATGCCGACTTCACGGAGCATGGCGATCATGAGGGTGGCTTTGTCTTTGCAGTCGCCGAAGCGGTTGGAGAAGATGTTGACGCAGAGGTCGGGCTTTTTGCCGAAGATGCCGACGTCGGCGTAGAGGTAGCGGACGTCGCTGACGATGAAGTCGTAGATCGCTTCGAGTTTTTGCATCGGGGTGGTGGCGGTGGCGGTTAGCTCGCGAATCTTTTCGCGGATGGGGGCGTTGATCTCGAACTGGTCTTTGATGAGCCCGTTTTGCCAGTCGGCCATGATGTTCCAGGAAGGGACGGTGGAGACGTCGATGCGTGCGGCGAGGTCGTGCAGGGGTGGGGCGCGGGGGTCATCTTCGATGCGGGGGACGTTGTCGGCTTTGAAGTCGTAGATGTCGAAGTCTAGAAAGCGTGAGGTGGTGAGGGCGACGAGTGGGTGGGTGCTGTGTTTGAGGGCGCGGGCGTGGGGCAGCGCGAGTACCCAGCGCGAGAGGCGGACGGGTGCGCGGTCTTGAAAGTAGAAGGTCGAGTAGTAGTGCTCGTCGAGCCATCCGTTGTTTGATTTGTCGAACTCGTACTCGTACTCGATGGTGGTGCCGGTAGCGAGTTCGGGAAAGCGGATGACGCCACGGTCGATGCTTGTGGCCTCGACGATGCGTTGATCGGGGGTGTGGGCGAGGGCGCGTAAGAGTCGCAGCGTGGGTGTGGCGGGGATGCTGACCTGATTGTAGCGGCGGACGCCGGTGTCGTTGAGGAGGCGGATGATGCGATGGACGAGTTCGCGTGACGAGCCGTCTTTGTTGACGCGGGTGACGGCGTAGTCGAGCAGGGTGATGCTTGCCGAGTTGTCGGGCTCGTCGCTTTGTGGGTCGGCGTTGATGAGGGCCTCTACTTCGGCGCGGGGGATGCGGTAGCGGGCGAAGAGGGCGTCTTTTTCGGGCGCGAGGTAGTCGAGGTAAGCGCGGCGTTCGTGGGCGTCGGGCTTCAAGGCGAGCGATCTTTTCCATGCGACGATGGCGTCATTGGTGCGTCCGCTGCGGCGGTGGATGTCGCCGAGCAGGTCGTAGGCGCGCCAGTAGTCGGGGCTGAGTGCGAGGGCGGCGCGCACGGCACGCTCGGCGTCGTCGAAGCGGCGCTGGCGCAGCATGAGTTCGGCGCGTTTGATGTCGTTGTCGGGGCGCAGTGGCCAGAGTCTTGCGATGTGATCGCGAAAGGTCTGGGCCTCGTCGTAGCGTTCGTGACTTTCGGCGTCGCCGGCAAGTTCGCTCAGGGCGCCGATGTCGGCTGTGTCGAGGGTTGCGACGCGTCGGATGGCGTCGCGGTAGGTGTTTTCGTAGCCGAGGGCACGCTGCGAGCGGGCGAGTAGTTCGTAGCTGAGGGCGTCGTTGGGGGCTTGCGCGACGAGTGCGCGGGCGAGGTCGTCGGCCTCCATCGTGAAGTCGCGATCGATGAGGTAGTCGAAGCGTGCGCGCAGGGCAGCGAGGTGATTGGGGTTGTCGGCGAGGATGGCGTCGATTTGTTCGAGGGCGAGGTCGGGGCGGTCGGCTTCGAGGTAGTAGCGGGCGAGGGCCAGGTGTGCGGCGTGGTTGCGGGGTTGGGCGTCGAGTAATCCGCGAAGGGTTTCGATTGCGCGCCCAGGGTTGTCTTCGGCGATGTAGGCGCGGTGGAGCGTGACTTTGAGGGGGGCGAACTGGGCGGCGCTATCAACGAGCAGTTTTTCGGCGTCGGCGATGGCGTCGCGGCGCAGCCCGTGGGCGTATTTCATGCGGATGGTGCGGTAGCGACAGATGAGGTTTGCGCCGCAGTTTGGCGGGGCGAGGTGGAGGGGGAGGGCATCGGGTTGCGCGACGGGGCTCTCGGTTGCGGCGCGCGAGTGGGGGCGAACGTCGGCGAATGTGCGGGCGAAGGTGAGGGTGTTGGGGGCGAGCGGGGTTCCATCGGGGGCGACGATGCGGGCGCGCAGAAGCCATGGGCCGGTGCGCTGGGCGACCTTGAAGAGCAGGTGGTTGGTGCCGCGGGTGAGGCGAATGGGGACGGCGTAGCTGTCGAGCGAGGCGCCCCGGTTGCCC
>CAZXXB010000270.1:0-255 GCA_964644185.1 uncultured Myxococcota bacterium | reverse complement strand
GTCGTCTGCGGCGGAGAAGAGGAGCAGCGCGTCGACGGGTTCGGTGACGTCGATGGCGGTGAGGGCGTAGGCGACGGACCAGCGCCATGGGTCGATGAAGTTGGCGAAGCGGAGGGTTCCATCGGGGGCGGTGAAATGGCCTTCGCGCCAGCGAATGGGCCAGCGTTTGCCTTCGTATTCGCGGGTGAAGTCGATCGATTCTTCGGGGGGGTAGGGGCGTGGGAATCCGGAGTTCTGGCTGTTTTCGAAGCCGCC
>CAZXXB010000269.1:2812-4711 GCA_964644185.1 uncultured Myxococcota bacterium | reverse complement strand
CCTGCTCCGTCATGCTCGGCGGCCTCTTCGCCGGCCTCGACGAGTCACCGGGCGAGGTCGTCATCTCCGAAGGCCGACGCTACAAGAGTTACCGCGGCATGGGCAGCGAGGGCGCCATGAACGCCGGCAGCGCCGACCGCTACGCCCAGGGCGACAAACTCGCCGCCAAACGCAAAGCCGGTTCGGGGAGCGCCGGAGCCGAACACATCAAGTTCGTCCCCGAAGGCGTCGAAGGCCTCGTCCCCTACCGAGGCAAACTCAGCGAGTTCGTCTACCAAATGGTCGGCGGCGTCCGCTCCGCCATGGGCTACACCGGCTGCCCCACCATCGAACACCTCCGCACCCAGGCCAAGTTCTGCAAGGTCAGCCGCGCCAGCGTCATCGAAAGCCACCCCCACGACATCCGCATCACAAAGGAGTCGCCGAACTACTCGGCGGAGGTGCGGGTGTGATTGAAACCTTCAAAACCCCGCGCATCCGAGATTGGTCACGCGCATAGCACCTCGTCTTTGAACGCTCACTCCAGGCATCTCGTTGGTATCCTCCCCTTTATGGCGAAGCCTGAAGGAAAAGTTGATCGGATTCGAAAACTCGCACGGGAAATCATCCTTGAGCATCCAGATGGAATCCGCCACTCAGACCTCATGCGGGAGATGTTGCGTCGAGATCCGTCGGTCAACCGCAATACGATTGCGACCAACCTGTCGTATGTAAACAACTTCTTCCCTGACCAGATCCAAAAGGTTGGGAAGGGGCTGTTCGCGCCGATAGGAACCACCTCGACACCTGCAACCGCACCCTGCCCGGTCCAGTCGACAGGGAAGGCGAGCATGAGGGAACAGGACTTCTATGAGTCCTTCGCTGAGTTCTTGAAGGACGACCTCGAAGACATCACCGCCGCCAAGCCGTTGGGGGGCGCTTCGCTCAAGAACAAATGGGGAACGCCAGACGTCGTCGGCGTGTACCGGCCAACGCGGTCCCACCGAATCAACTTCCCGCTCGAAATCGTCTCGGCGGAAATCAAGATCGACGCCACCCAACCGGTTGTCGCTTTCGGACAAGCCGTCGCATACCGGCTGTTCTCGACGCGCGTCTATGTCGTGATGCCCAAGACCATCACGGCAGAGGATCTCCAGCGTCTCGAGGCATTGTGCCTCCTTTTCGGCGTTGGACTCGTGCTTTTTCAACCCGAGCCCGGCAACGAGCGATTTGAGATTCGGGTGAGGGCTCAGCGGCACTCGCCGGATGCGTTTTTCGTCAACCACTTCGCCGACGGCCTCCACGCGCACAACGAATCGCTGTTCGTCTCGCTCTTCGGTTGACGATAATGAACAAGCGACGCCTCTTCCTCAAACTCCTGCAGAACCCCAAGAACAGCCGCTTCAGAGCGTTCCTCCGAGTCGTCGAATCGTTCGGATTCCGCCTCGACCGCACCGCAGGCAGCCACCGCATCTACGTCCATGACCGCGTGCCGGAGCCATTGAACCTCCAGCCGCTGGACGGTGAGGCCAAACCGTATCAAGTACGGCAGTTCCTCGACATGGTCGAGACCTACGATCTCTCGATGGAGGATGATGCGTGAAACGGGATTACCACATCAACGTCTTCTTCAGCCCCGAGGACCGCTGCTACGTCGCGGACATCCCGGACCTGAAGTCCTGTTCCGCCTTCGGCAAGACGCCCGAGGCCGCCGTCCGCGAGGTCCGCGTCGCCATGAAGGCGTGGATCGAGGCCGCCCGCGCGAACCGTAAGCGTGTTCCCGGTCCCCGGTACCGCCCGGCGATCTACCGCGCCGTGTCCTAATCCAAGCCGAGCACAACCGAACGTCGAAACCGCCTCAAACCGCGGAATGCACGCACTGCTCCGCGCTCTGTGGTTTGTGCTCTGTGGTTTGTGCTC
>CAZXXB010000269.1:0-2712 GCA_964644185.1 uncultured Myxococcota bacterium | reverse complement strand
GCTCTGTGGTTTGTGCTCTGTGGTTTGTGCTCCGTGGTTTGTGCTCTGTGCTCTACCCCAAGCTAGCCGCAACCCCTCCACACCCCGCCCCTACCATCCCCGAAGCCCGCCGCGCGCCGGCTCCATGTGCTGCTTTGCTAATTCGCTGCTCCGCCGTTTGGAACCCCCCATGCCCGACCCCCTCGCCGCCCCTCAGTCCCTCCGCGCCGCCGAGCCCGAGCAGGCCGTTGCCGAGGTCAACGCCGCCTTCACCAAGCTCAAGGCCGAGATCGCCAAGGTCGTCGTCGGGCAGGACCACGTCGTCGAGCAGCTCCTCATGAGCATGTTCTGCAAGGGCCACGCCCTGGTCGTCGGCGTCCCCGGCCTCGCCAAGACCCTGCTCATCTCCACCATCGCCCGATCCATCTCCCTCTCCTTCTCCCGCGTCCAGTTCACCCCCGACCTCATGCCCTCCGACATCACCGGCACCGAGGTCATCGAAGAGGACAAAACCACCGGCGCCCGCGAGATGCGCTTCGTCAAGGGCCCCATCTTCGCCAACGTCATCCTCGCCGACGAGATCAACCGCACCCCCCCGAAAACCCAAGCGGCTCTCCTCGAAGCGATGCAGGAGCACCAGGTCACCGTCGCCGGCGTCCAGCACAAACTCCCCCACCCCTTCTTCGTCCTCGCCACCCAGAACCCCATCGAACAAGAGGGCACCTACCCCCTCCCCGAAGCCCAGCTCGACCGCTTCATGTTCAACATCAAAATCGGCTACCCCACCGAGGCCGAGGAGGTCGAGATCATCAAGCGCACCACCGGCGGCGTCGAATCCCGCCCCACCCCCGTCCTCTCCGCCGCCGACGTCACCCGCGTCCAGGACCTCGTCCGCGAGGCCCCCGTCCCCGACCACGTCATCCGCTACGCCCTGCGCCTGGTCCGCGTCACCCGAGTCGGCGATCGCGGCACCACCGACGCCCCCGCCCCCCAAGAGGCCCCCGTCCCCACCCCCAAGATCGTCAAGGACTACCTCGCCTGGGGCGCCGGCCCCCGCGCCGGCCAGTACCTCATCCTCGCCGCCAAGGCCCGCGCCGTGCTCGAAGGCTCCTTCAACGTCACCCCCGACCACGTCCGCCTGGTCGCCAAGCCCGTCCTCCGCCACCGCCTCATCACCAACTTCAACGCCGAGGCCGACGGCATCACCAGCGACGACATCATCGACGCCCTCCTGACCGAAACCCCCGTCGAAGGCCTCACCGGCGCCGCCCGCCGAGCCATGGACCAGGCCGTCCGCTAAGCGGCACCGCTCCAGCCGGCACCTCTCCCTGAGACTGGCTCCCAGACAGTGCTCAGCGAAGCGCCCAACCACGCCAACATCACGCACCGAGCGCCCGCCATGCGGGCGCACGATCCTTGCCCCACCCGCGGCGTCTAGCACGCGGCCCCCATTCGCCCGCGCCCATCACACGGGCGCGCCATGTCCCCCGCCGCCTCAACCTTCCCCCCCTCCCCTCCTCCCGCCCTCCTCCCGCCCTCCCCCCCCCCCGCCCCAAGCACCCCCGCGTCACCATCCCGCGCATGCCCGCGCGCCCCCACCACCTCATCCTCGCGGCCCTGCTCCTCCTCCCCTCCTGCGGCATCGAACGCAAAGGCGGCACCGGCCGCGGCCCGATCTCCCACGCCGCCGAGCACGAGTCCCCCTTCGCCCCCGCCCAACTGGTCATCCACCCCCTCACCCGCCTCGTCAAAGACCCCGCCACCAACGAGGAACGCGTCGAACTCCACCTCGAACTCCGCGACCGCTGGGACGACTCCGTCAAATGGCTCGGCGACGCCGTCCTCGAACTGTTCCGCGAATCCCCCCCCATCGCCAACGCCTCCGTCGGCAACGAACAAATCAAACGCTGGACCATCAACCTCACCAACCCCGACGAGAACGTCAAAGCCTACGACCGCGTCACCCGAACTTACCGCCTCACCCTCGTCGGCCTCCCCACCGACCGCCGCAAATCCGGCACCTGGAAACTCGAAGCCCGCTGGCTCCTCCCCTCGGGCCGGACCCTCACGGCCTCCCAGCGCTTCGACTGAACGGCCCCGTCCGAGCCCGGAGCACACGCGCCGAGCCGCCACCCCACCACCCCACTCATCAACGACCCGATTCCACGAACGCACGCGCCCCCAAAGACTCCACACCTCGCGCTCCACGCTGCGTGCCCCGTCCTCCGTGCGCCGTGCATTGTGCTTTCCTCCCACCACCGGCCGATAGCAACGCAGACGCCTCCCCACTCTCCCCGCACCCCCCCATCCCCCTCGCGTCGGAGACGCGCTCACCCCCAGAGCAGGACGCTCATCATGACCACCACCCCGCCTTCCGGGCCCGCGCCATCCCACCCCGCGCCATCCGACCCCGCGCCCCCCTCACGCAACCACGCCGCGTGCCTTCGTGCCCTCGCGGGGGGAGCGACCTCGTGCCTTGTTCTCGCCATCCTGAGCGCCTGCGCCAGCACCGCCGCCCCGCGCGCCACCGCCGAGCGCGAATCCGGCTCGATGCCCATCGACGCCGTCCGCGAGCGCCAGGCCCGCCAGCGGCAGCAGCGCGAGGAACTCGCTCTCGCCCGCGCCAACCACACCGAGACCCCCGCCGACCCCACCACTCCCACCGACCCCACCACTCCCGCCGACCCCACCACCGGCGCCGACCCGCTCGCCGACTGGCTCGCCCGCGCTGAG
>CAZXXB010000268.1:3127-4820 GCA_964644185.1 uncultured Myxococcota bacterium | reverse complement strand
GCGGCCGTCCGCGGTCGGGTCGAGCGCGGGGGCGCCGAGGACTTCACGGGAGGCCGGGGCTGCGGCCTCGCCGGTGTAGGTCAGACGCCAGGTCGGCAGCGTCGCGAGATACTCGGGTGCGCGCCATGGCGAGTCTTGGGCCAGGAGCGGGGTATCCGTTGGTCCGGGCGCAACAGCGTTAACGCGCACCCCCGTCGGTGCGAGCTCGACGGCGAGACTTCGCATCATTCCTTGGAGGGCCCCCTTCGCGGCTGAGTAGTGAGCGTCGCCTCGGCCACCGCCGCCCCCAGCCAACTCGCTCGTAATTGCGACGATTGCGCCACCGCCTCGGCGAATCATTCCCGGAAGGGCCGCCCGCGTGACATGCAGGAATCCGCCCACGTGAACCCTGAGCATTCGGTGCCACTGCGCCTCGGTAACGTCGTCAACGGTTGCGGTTTCGTAGTACCCCGCGGCCGAGACGATGCCCGTCACAGTTCCGAGTTCCGCTTCTACCTTCTCGACTGCCCGCGTTACGGCGTCGGCGTCGGTGACGTCCGCCTCAATACTGAGCGCGCATCCGTATGACGGGCGACGGTCAACACCTGCGACGAGCCAGCCGCGCGCGCTCAACTCTGCGGCGGTCGCTGCGCCAATGCCGCTGGCGGTTCCGGTGACGATCGCGACCCGACCCTCTGCTGCCGTCGTGATCGGGGGGGCCGTTGTCACCGTGCGTGATTCTCGTCGCTATCGGTGTATTCAACACCGACGACGGAAGGAATGCGTTTGCGGGCGCCGATCCAGAACACCACTCCGATCACGCTGATGACGACTGCGCCGATGATGATCGACCAGTCAAGGTAGGCCTGCTCGTACACCTCGCGCGGCCACGCGATGTTGATCAGCTGCAAACTCGCCCAGACCACCGCAACCCACGCGACGAGGGCCGTCCAGTTTCCGAGGCTGAATGGTCCGGCCCGCCACGTACGACGGGTGACGACGACGAGGAATCCGATCAGGGGGAAGAGGAACGAGAGGTAGAACCCACCCGCGGTGAAGTTGACCATCAGCGTGTAGAGATCGCTCGCGACATTGCTCAGCAAGAAGAGCAGGGTGCCAATCACCGTGGTGACGAGGAGCGCGACAATCGGCTGACGCTGCTTCTTGCTCAGCCGTGTCAGCACTCCCGCCCCCGGCAGTGCTCCGTCGCGGGCCTTCGCCCACAGCATGCGTGATGCCGAAGTTTGAAGAGCGAGGAAGCTTGCGACGAAGCCGATGACAAAGAGGATTTCAATTGGCGTGGCGATTCCGGCTCCCAGCTGAGCCGTCAGCGTTTCGTATACCGGGTCGCCCACCTCTCCGTCGCGAACGGCATCAAGGTCGGGAATCGCGAGGATGATCGACAAGCTCGAGAACATCACCACGACGGCAATAAAGGAGATGGAGAAGAGAATCGCCTTCGGGAGGTTCTTGCGCGGCTCGGCAACCTCCTCAGCGATAGACCCCGCGCTTTCGAATCCGACGAAAGAAAACCCGATGAAAGCGAGGGCGATGAGGAAGGGGCCTGACAGGGCAAAGTAGTCCGCAGATGCAACCCCGATGCCGTCGCCGCCCGAGAAGAGTACGGAGATGTCATTGACGCGGTGGAAGGCCAGGAGCCAAATGCCGAGACCGATCGAACCGATGACCTCAGCCGCGATGCTCGCCAGCATGA
>CAZXXB010000268.1:0-3111 GCA_964644185.1 uncultured Myxococcota bacterium | reverse complement strand
CGCGATGTTGATGAGAGTGCCGAAAACGAGCACCCCGAAGGCAATCCATGCTCGCTCAACCGCGCTGGGCTGCTGAAGTCCAAAGATGTTCGCTAAGAAGCCAGCGGCCCCTAGGGCAACTGTCGCCATCGCGATCACGAGGGTCCAGAAGTACGCCCAGCCTGCGAACCAGCCTGCGGTTGGCCCGATAAGGCGAGAGGTCCACTGGTAGATCGAGCCCTCGAGCGGCCATCGCGAAACGAGCATGGCAAACACCAGGGCGACAAGGATCTGGCCCGCGAAGACGATGAGAAAGCCCCACCAGAAACTCGGGCCCGCTGTCGTCAATGCCAGGCCGAAGATTCCGTACAGCGCGACGATGGGAGAGATGAACGCGAAAGCGAAGGCGAACGACGACAGCAGCGTGAATTCACGACGAAGAGTCGTTGCGGTCGCGACGGGGTTGGGGGTGGACACGTCACTCATGAGGGCCTCCTTTGGCTGCCCTCATTATGGGAACGAGTGTGCCGCCGTGCAACGAGAACCGATTTTTCTTGGAGAGAGGGCCTCATCTCGCGCTTTTCATTGTACTAATCTCCAACTTATGGTGGAAGCGAGTTGGCGCGGTGGCTTGACAATCAGTGACCTGGTTGGCGAGGAGAGTTTCGGTCTCGCGATTGTTGCGGCGACTCCCGAGTCACTTCACCGGCCCATCACCTGGGTGCACGTGACGGAAGTCGCGGATCCTCGCCCGCATATTCGGGAGGGAGAACTCGTCTGCACGGTCGGGGCGGCATTGGTTGACCCCCACGAGGCCGTGAGATTCGTTGAGTCCGTGGCCGACGCCGCGTGCGCTGGAATCTGTCTTGGTCTCGGTGAGGTTCATACAGAAGTACCCGAAGCGCTCGAGGAGGCCTGTCAGCGGCGAGGCATCGCCTTACTCTCGATGGCGCACGGCGTACCTTTCCGTGCGCTGAGCGACAGACTGCTGGAAGATCGCCTTCGCGTGCCTGCCGAGTTTGACCCCGTCAGTCGCGCCATGGAATTGCTCCGCTCTGGGTCCACCGTCACGGACATGCTGAGACTTGGTGGAGAGGATTTCTCGGGACGACTCGAGATTGTCACCCGCTCGTCTGCTCTTGGCGACAGCGACCATCGCGGTCGCGCCTCGATTGAGGTCGACATTGACGACGATGAGCGCCTGCGCTGGCAGGGCACTGGCATTCCGCCGGATTCGGCCCTTCTCGCGAGGTTCGCGCGCGTCGTGCACATCGCTCGGCGAAATGAGCGGGTCTCTGAATCCAATACTCGACGGCGGATCGGCCAGCTCATGACCCTCGTTGTCGAGGGGCTCGCGCAACCTGCCGCCCTGCTTCCCGATCTCCATCGCGGAGGGGTCGACCCGGACCAGCTGGTTGTTTCTGCGTGGCCAGAGGGTACCGGTGGTCTTCTCTCGCGGCTGCACTCCACGGCCGTGATCGGAGAGACCGCGTCAGATGTGCTGGTGATTACCCCTGATGGGAGACAGGCCAGCGACGTCGCGAAGCAGGGTCAACTTGTCTTCGGATACTCCAGTTCCCTCCCACTGGCCGATCTCGCGCTCGGGATCGGGGAGGCGCGCGCCACACTGATGCTTGCTCGCCGTCGGGGAACGATCGCTGGCCCTGAGACCTTAGCGACGCTGGCCGCCCTGCTCGAACAACAGCCACGTTCTCGTCTCGCACCGTTTGCGGGGCAGCTCGTTCGTCCTCTGGTGACGACGCGGGTTCGCGGAGGCGCCGAGCTACTCGACACCCTTCGAGAGTTCGTTAGCCACCACGGTTCTGTGTCGGCCACGGCCGACGCTCTTTTTGTTCACCCCAACACTGTTCGGCATCGCCTTGCACGCATTCGCGAGATCGTGGGGCGAGACCCGCTCCTCGACGACGACCGCATTGATCTCGGAATCGCGGTGTGGGCCTACGACCGGGCGGGAAGGCGGACGGAGACACCCGCGCTGTAGGAGGCGCTAGAGGGTCGGGTCGACCGCTGCGGCGCGGTCAGGCGGCGAGGCAGCATCCGTCCACATCTGAGTGTGCCGTCGGGCGAAGTCGAGCGTCTCGCGCAGCCAGTCGACGCGCTGCTCGTCATTTCTGCCGCACGCCCGCGAGTTGATCTCGGCGATGATGGTGCCGTCGAAGCCTTGGCGGGTGAGAAGAGCGAGAACCTCGGCGACCGGCTGGGCTCCGCGCCCCGGAACCAGGTGCTCGTCGAGCTCCATCGCGTTCGGTTCGGTCGCCGAGCCGTCGCACAAGTGGACGTGCCGCAACCGGTCTCCCCACAGATCGGCGAGGTCGAGAGCGCTCACCCCGGCGAGCGCGGCGTGCGACAAGTCGAGGGTGAGGGCCGCGATGTCGAGGTTTCCCGGATTCCAGTCGGGGGCATAGGCCTGGGCGTCACGCCCGCGCACCGTGACCGGGAACATGTTCTCGACCGCAATCGTGATGCCGCTCGCGGCCTGCAGGGTTGCCACCATGTCGACGAGGCCAGCGGCCGTGCGTCGTTGCCAGCGGTACGGCGGGTGCATGACGACGGTGCTCGCCCCGCCCTCGCGGGCAAGCGCGATACTGCGTTCAAGTTTGACGCGGGGGTTGCGGCCGAACACGAAGGTGCTGAAGAACAGCACGGGGGCGTGGATGCTGAGCACGGGCATCCGATACCGCTCGCTGAGCGCGCCGATGACGCGGGGGTCGTGCGTGTCGCGGTCGCTCGTGATCATGATCTCGATGCCGTCGAAGCCGGCGTCGGCGGCCAGGCGGAAGGCGTCGTGCAGGCGCCGCGGCAGCACGCTCGTCGTACCCATTCCGATGGGGATCACGTCGTCACTGTACGGCGATGGCGCCGTGGCGGGCCGGAGCGCCGGGTGAACGCGGTCTGAAGGGCGGTGAAATCTCCGGCTGGTACCGTGGCCGGTGCCGGACTGCCCCGCACCGACGATCCCCCACGAGGAGACGCACGAGCGCCATGTCCGCCCCGCACCCCACCGCTTCGCACGGCACCGCTTCGCACGGCACCGCACCACATGGCACCGACGCGCGCCGCTACGACTTCATCGTCCTGAGCAACCGCCTGCCCGCCGACCGCCGCACCGCT
>CAZXXB010000267.1:1709-4841 GCA_964644185.1 uncultured Myxococcota bacterium | reverse complement strand
CCGACGCTCGACCTGCGCGTCAACACGCTGAAGGCCAATCGCGACAAGGTGCTGGCGTCGCACGGCCCATCGCATCACCGCAGTGCCGTGAAGCAGGGCATTTTGCGTGTGGTGAGCTGGTTTCTTTGATTCGGCGCGCGCGACGCGCGAGAGGGTGACCCGATGAAGACCGTGCTGATCACAGGTGCAAGCCGTGGGTTGGGGCTTGATGCGGCCGCTGCGCTCGTGAAGGCGGGCTACCGGGTGCTTGGCACGGTGCGTCGCGAGGCCGACTTTGAGGCGGTGAAAAAGGCAGGTGCCGAGCCGGTGTTGCTCGACGTGACCGACGCGGCGATGTGCCAGAAAGCTGCGGAGCACGTGGCGTCGCGATTTGGCGGGGTGGATGCGCTCGTCGCCAACGCTGGCGTCGGCATTTCTGGATGTTTTGAAGACCTCGACGATGACCAGATTCGCGCGGTGTTTGAGGTCAACTTCTTCGGCGTGCTCAACACGGCGCGCGCGTTTTTTCCGCAGCTTCGGGCGAAGAAGGGGCACCTGATTGTCGTGAGCTCGATTGCGGGTCGTCGCGCGGCACCGGGGGTGTCGATTTACAACGCGAGCAAGTTTGCGATTGAGGGTTGGGCAGAGGCGATGCGCTTTGAGCTTGCGCCGTTTGGGGTGCGGGTTGCGTTGATCGAGCCGGGGCCGACGACGAGCGGGTTCACCGACAGCCGCATGAAGGGGCGCAGGTCGGGCACGGGGCCGTATGCGGCAATCTATCGTCGCATGGAAGAACTGTATCTTGAGGTGATGTCAAAGCAAGACCCTGCGTCGGTGGTTTCAGATGCGATTGTGGCGGCGCTCGCGGCGGAGAACCCGGCGATGCGGTATCCGGTGGGGAAGGCGACGGTGCCGCAGCTCATCGCGAAGACGGTGCTACCCTGGTCGGCCTATGAGGCGCTGATTCACGCGAAGCTCAGGTTGCCGAAGGCGTAACACGGTCGAAGTTCGGCGCGAGGTTCAAGCGCCACGCCGTGGTCTTGCGATCTGCGCGCGGCCAATGCACTCTTCCGCTGCTCGGAATTCATCGTCACCTCACGAGTCCCGCTGCCGAACGGGACCGCCGCCTGAAGGGGAACAACATGAGCGAACTCGTTTTCTGGTTCGACTTCTCTTGTCCGTATGCGTACATCGCCTCAACCCGTGTTGAGTCACTTGCGGCGCGCTCGGGTCGCACGTTGAAGCCGGTGCCGATTTTGCTGGGTGGTCTGTTTCGCGAGTTGGGCATGCCCGAGAACCTCGCAGCGTCGCTCGTGAGCGCGAAGGCCACGCACAACGCCAACGACATTCGGCGGAACGCGGCGCTTCACAACGTCAAGCTGACTGTGCCTGCCGCGCACCCATTGCGGACCGTGACGGCGCTGCGCTGTGTGCTTGCGCTCGAGACGCCGATGCAGCTCGTACACGCGTTTTATCGCGCGTATTGGCAAGATGGCCTCGACATCAGCACGACACAGGGGTGCGAAGAGGTGCTGACGCGCGCGGGGTATGAGCCCGCGATGGTGCTGGCCCGCGCCAACAGCGACGAGGTGAAGGCGAAGCTGCGCGACAACACCCACTCGGCGTATGAGCGTGGGGTGTTCGGGGTGCCGACGTTTGAGGTCGATGGCGAGTTGTACTTTGGGCAAGATCGGATGGCCCAGATCGAGCACGCGTTGAACGTGCCGCCAGAGCGTCCGATGACGGCGCGACGGTTTGCGGGCGATGTGGTGCCGGTCGATTTCTTCTTCGATTTTTCGAGCCCGTTTAGTTACATCGCGGCAGCGCGCGTTGATCGGGTGATTGGTCCACGGCACGTGAACTGGAAGCCGATGCTGCTGGGGGCGGTGTTCAAGGCTGTCGGTGGCCCGGCGATACCAGTGCTCGAAATGGTACCCGCCAAGCAACAATATCAGGGCGTTGATTTGCGGCGACAGGCGACGCTGTATGAGATTCCATACAATTGGCCGTCGCGGTTTCCGATGAATTCGGTGACGGCGCTGCGCATGCTTCTGGCGGCGGGCGGACCGAACACCGAAGCGGGTAAGGCGTTTACGTTGCGTGTGTTTCGGGCGTACTGGGCCGAAGATCGCGACATCGCCGATGCTGCGGTGCTGTCGGGCCTTGCGAATGAAGTCGGTCTCGACGGTGAGACGCTCTTGAGTGGGGCTGGCGGAAGCGATGTGGAGCAAATGTTGCGTGAGCACACTGACGAAGCGGTGAAGCTGGGGTTGTTTGGCGCGCCGGCATTCGTAGTGCGAGCACCCGGTCGCGAACCGGCGTTGTTTTGGGGGTCTGACCGACTGGAGATGGCTGCCGAAGCGGCGCGTGGCGACACAGAGTTGCTGTAGGCTTGACGCCTGAAGCCGGTCAGCGTGCCGCGCTCCAGAGTTGGCGCAGGGCCTCGTAGACGACGACTGCGACGCTGCTTGAGAGGTTGAGGCTGCGAATCGGGCCGGGCATGGGTATCGAGACGATGCGGTCGCGGTAGCGGGCCAGAATCTCAGGTGGGATGCCTGACGACTCGCTGCCGAAGACGAGCACACAGTCGGGTGCGTAGGTGATGTCGAGGTGGCTTTGGCTGCCGTTGGTCTCGACGAGCCAGATGTCACGCCCGACCATTGCCGCGAAGAAAGCGTCGATGTCAGGCTCGATGCGCAGTTTGACGTGGGGCCAGTAGTCGAGTCCGGCGCGCTTTACGTGGGTGTCGTCGAGCGAAAATGCGGGGCGTCCGACGACCCAGAGTTCGGCTCCAACACCGGCGCAGAGTCGCGCGACATTGCCGGTGTTGGGCGGGATCTCGGGGTTGATGAGCGCGACGGCGAAGCGCGCAAGTCGAGAAGGTTCGACTTTTCGTTCATCAATGGTTGGAGCCGGTTCAAACATGCCGCGTGTCATCGCATCGCTCTCGCATCGCCGCCGCCCGAACGACGCCCCGCAGCTTCACGGGGTGGTGTGCGAGCGCAAGGTCGCGGTGGGCGGCATGGCCGAAATCTGGCTTGCACGTGTGGGCGAAGATCGGGTCGCGGTCAAGCGTCTCTTGCCGCATCTCGCTGCCGACGACGAGTTCGTGTCACTGGTGCGTGAAGAGGCGCGGGTGTGGGCGAGCCTCAA
>CAZXXB010000267.1:1434-1687 GCA_964644185.1 uncultured Myxococcota bacterium | reverse complement strand
CGGGCGGCTGCGCGAAACCCAGAGCGATGCGGCGGGTAACCTTGTGCTGGTACTCGACTGGGTGACCGGTGCGTCGCTCGAAGCGATCTCGGCGGATGCGCCGCTTGGAGTCGATGAGGCGCTCGCCGTTGCGGCAGAGGTGGCGGGAGCGCTCGAATATCTGCACCGGGCCGCGCCGCTTTCGCCCATCGTGCACCGCGATATCGCGCCCGCGAACGTGTTGATCGATGTAACAGGAAGGGTGCGTCTCACA
>CAZXXB010000267.1:0-1401 GCA_964644185.1 uncultured Myxococcota bacterium | reverse complement strand
TCATACCCGGTCGGGTGAGCTGCGTGGGCGGCTGCGCGCGTTGTCGCCCGAGCGGCTCGCTGGCAGTGCTCCGCACCGTGCCGATGACATCTACGCGCTCGCGATTATGCTTTGCGACCTCATCGCACCTGCCTCACATGGTGGTGAGCCTGTAGAGGTGGGCGCGCTTTTGGGGGCGACGCGGGCCCGCTCTGAGCGGGTTGCGAGCGTGGCGGAGCGATTGCTGCAGGCGGCTTTTTCGGCGCGCGACCGGCGTGCAGAGGGGGCATCACACGTGATGCTTCGAGCGCTGACCGAGGTGAGTCCGCGTATCGACCGGATGCATGTGGCGGGCTTGCTGGCTGCGCGAGCACAGCGGGTGCTTGCGGGTGCCGAAGGTGCGGCGATGCCGACGCGTACGCCACTTTTGATTGCGTGATTCGTCGTCGGTGGGCCGCTTCACGGAAACTGGACGGTCGCGGTTTCACCCGCGCGCAAGATAAGCGACTTTGTCACGGGCTGGCCGTCTTTGGGGCGAAACTCGATTTGCGCGGCACCAGGTTGAAGTGCCGGGAACTCAATCTCGTCGCCGTAGTAGTCACGTCCGGCAAGGCGCACGACACCCTGAGCGGAGGATTTCACAATCAGGCGAGCGGTGGCCTCGGGGCCTTCAATGGCCTCTTTTTTGTCGGCGGCGCTCAAGAGGCGCGAGGCGTTGGGGCTGTCGCGGTTGATGCGGTAGGCGCGGCGCAAGAACGCCTTTGCGAGATCGCGGTTTCCGCCTTCCCAGAGTTCTCTTCCGCGTTCATCCCACGTGGCGGCCTGCTCGCGGTCGGTTGCGCTTGCCGTTGTCGGATAGCGGTCGTCTTCGACGGGGATACGTTCGGTAATCATGAGGTTGTTGCCGGCGGTGACTTTGCGCTCGACCGAGCGGAGGGGTCCGGCGTTGGTGAGTACGTCGCGGTCGATGGAGGGGGTGGTGCCCGGTTCAGGGCTCGGTGGCGGTGTCACGGTGGTCGCGGCGAGCGTGTCTGAGTTGGTTGCGTGCCAGAAGAGCACGCCACCGGCGATGGTGAGCATGGCGAGCGCGAGGTAGGTTGCGAGCAGCAAACGGGCGCGTCGCGAGAGACCCGATGTCTGCGGACCGGCGAGGGCGGCGTCGAATTCGGGGCCCATCGCGGGCGGCTTCGCGCTGAAGCGCTTTGCGGCATCGTTGCGCCGGGTGAGGTCGCCCGCAGCTTCGATGGCGGCCTTTGCCTCTTCGATGCCCATGCCGGCGAGTAGCTGTGCGTCATCCATCGGTGGCGCCGTGAAGCCCTGCTGTGGGGCAGGGCTGGTCGCGGGCGACTTGAGCCCGGCGAACGGGGGGCCGATGGCTTTTGGGGGTAGCAGGCTCGTGGCGTTGCCGGGTGTGCTGGCAGG
>CAZXXB010000266.1:2271-4851 GCA_964644185.1 uncultured Myxococcota bacterium | reverse complement strand
CTAACCGACGAACGCTGGCGGCACATCTCCATGCGGCACCCTGAAATGGCTCCGCTAAAAGACGCCGTGCTCGATTGCGTGGCGACACCCGATACCGTTCTGCGCGGTGACTCTGGTGAGCGGCTCGCCTGCCGCTGGCTCGAGCATTCCCCGCTCGGTGGCAAATGGATTGTCGTTGCATACCGTGAAGAGACGAGCGACGATGGCAGGCGCGATGGCTTCATCGTGACCGCCTATTTGGCGCGAAAGCTCACCACCACGAGAGAAGCACTATGGACCAGGTAAAACTCCTCCTCAGCGCGCCCAACGCAAGCGTCGACTACGACGACGGTGCCGACGTGCTCTACATCGCCATCGGCGAACCGCGCCCCGCCGAGACCGTCGAACTCGGCGACGGAACCCTTTTGCGCATCGACCCCAAAACGGGCGAAGTCATCGGCCTCACCCTCATCGGCCTCAAACACCGCTACGCCGCTGAACTCGCCGCCGCCGCTTGACAACATCCTGCCCCCCGCCCCCCTAAAACACAAACCGCCGCGCGTGGACGCTCGCAACGAGTCCAAGCCCCAGAAACACCGTCAGCACCGACGAACCACCGTACGAAAAAAACGGCAGCGTCACCCCCACGACCGGCGCAAGCCCAATCACCATCGCCACGTTGATGAACATCTGCCAGAAAATCAGCGCCGCCACCCCCACGCACACGAGCGACCCAAACCTGTCGCGCGCCTGACCCGCCACATTCAAGATCAACACAATCAACGCGAAAAACAGCAGCAGCGTCAGCGTCGCCCCCACAAACCCGTGCTCCTCGCTCCACACGCTGAACGCGAAATCGGTGTGATGCTCGGGCAAAAACGACAGGTGCGTCTGCGTGCCGCCGCGCCATCCCTTTCCATCAATCCCCCCGGATCCCACCGCAATCAGCGACTGGTTCGCGTGATACGCCGCCCCCAGCTCATCTTTGCCCGGCTCTAAAAACGTCAGCACCCGACGCTTCTGGTAATCGTGCAGCACGAAATACCACCCCCCAACCGCCGCCCCGACCCCACCCACACCCAGCGCCACGAGCGACAGCAGCCGTATCCCCGCGAACGCAATCACCGAAAACCCCACAAGCCCCACCATCGTCGCCGTACCCAAATCTGGCTGCTCGAGAATCACCAGAAACGGAAGCCCCACAAGCCCATAGGCCACCAGCAACTGCCGATTCGTGTACGGCCCCTTATCTTGCCGGTGCTCAAAATACCGCGCCAGCGCCAACACCACCGCCGGCTTCATCAGCTCGCTCGGCTGCAACGACAGCGGACCCAGCGCAAGCCACCGCTGCGCACCCATCCGCACGTCACCAATCACCGGCACCGCCGCCAGCAACGCCAGCGTCGCCGCGTAAATCACCCACGCAAACCGCTCCACATGCCGATAATCCATCGCCGCCAACATCGCCGCCGCCGCAAACCCCAGCGCGTACCACCGCGCCTGCGCAAAATGGACCGCCGTGTGCGCCGTCGCCGCCGCCGACGCCAGATTGAACAGCGCCAACACGCAAAGCGTCACCGTCACCGCGACGACACCCCACGGTACTCGCTCAACAAAACTTCGCCCTCGAACCTCGGTTGCCATCGTCGCCCCGTGTAGCGCAACCGGCCCCCGCGCGCGAGTAGAGGCCGATTCGAATCGTGTTTGGAATTGCGTGTTGAAACGTTGCCGCCAAACTGTCACTATGCTGCAAAGCTGGGCACATGGGCGCCACCGCCCCTGCCCGCGGGCGCATCGCGACCCCACACTGCCTGAATATGGTGCACGACCGATGGCTGACGACGGCAATCCTCCCCTGCGCACTCGCTCTCACTCAGGCTCACTCGCTGGAAGAACCTCCACGCCGGGTATTCGTCCGTCAACCCAGTCGCCCGACCAGATCGCGCGCCGCCGCAACAACCCAAACGGCAACCCCCTCGCAGGCCCAAACGGCAACGGAAACGGCCACGGCCACAGCCACAGCCACGCCGACACCTACGCAAGCCCCGGCAACGCCCCCTCACACGCCGATGGAGCCGACGGCGCCGTCATGACCGACATCAACTTCGCCCAGCAAGAATCGCGTCTCGCCGCCGAAAAAGCCCGTCAGGAGCTACGCCGCGAAGCCGACAAAATGCGCCGTGAAGTCGCCGCCCTCGTCGGCGAGGCCCGCGCGGCACAAGAGGCATGGCAAGCCACCCCCATCGCCCAGCGCATCGAAGCCGTCCGCAAACTGCGCGCCATCTTTCTCGCCCGCGCCGAAGTATTGGCTGAGGCGACCCACGCCTCCGTCGGCAAACCCGCCACCGAAGCAATGTTCTCCGAGGTGCTCCCCTGCCTCGAAGCCATCGAGTTCTGGTCGAGCAGCATCACCCCGTGGCTCGCCGACGAGCCCGTCGTCTTTCAAAAACTCCACTTTCGCGGCAAACGCGGACGCACGCGCATGTTGCCCCGCGGCGTACTCGCCCTCATCACCCCGTGGAACTTCCCGATCTGGATACCCGTCCGCACCGCCATACCTGCCCTTCTCGCCGGCAACGCCGTCGTCCACAAACCCTCAGA
>CAZXXB010000266.1:0-2260 GCA_964644185.1 uncultured Myxococcota bacterium | reverse complement strand
TGCCCCAGCCGTCAGCCAGATTCTGCAAGAAATCTTCGACGCGGCCTTACCAAAGGGCCTCTATCTCACCCTGCAAGGCGGCGGAATCGCTGGTGAAGCCCTCACCCAGGCCGACGTCGACGCCGTCTTCTTCACCGGCAGCACCGTCGGCGGCAAGCGCATCGCACAGGCCGCCGCAGCCCGCTTTGTACCCTGCGCCCTCGAACTCGGCGGAAAAGACGCCGCCATCGTGCTCGACGACGCCGACCTCGAACGCACCTGTCGCGGCATCGCATGGGCCGCCGGACAAAACCGCGCCTCCATCGAGCGCGCCTACGTCGTCGACGCCATTTACGACCGCTTCGTCGCCAAAATGCGCGAAGTCGCCCGCGCTATTCCCAAAGAAAACGTCGGCCCACTCGTCAGCCGCATGCACTACCAGTTCGTCATCGAGCAAATCGACGACGCCCTGCATCACGGCGCGCTGCTCGTCTACGGCAACGAACGCGACGACGTTGCCCACCGCGTCAGCCCCACCATCCTCTCCGACGTCGCCCCCGACGCGCCGATACTCAGCACCGAGACCTTCGGCCCCGTCCTGCCCATCGTCCGCGTGCAAAACGAAGACGACGCGATCATCCTCGCCAACCACTCCGACTACGGACTCAACACCAGCATCTGGTCATCAAACCTCGAACGCGCCCGAGCCCTCGCCCACCGCGCGACAAGCGGCATGGTCGCGATCAACAACCACGGCTTTACCGCCGCCGCCCCTCACGCCCCGTGGACGGGCCACAAGAACTCCGGTCAGGGCATCACCAACTCGCGCCACGCCCTGCAATACATGGTGCGCCCGCAACTGATGCTCGAAGACGTCTCAACAAAACCCGACTTCTGGTGGTTCCCCTACAACCCCGCCCTCGACGCCGTCATGGCCCGCCTGCTCGACTTCTTCCGCGCCGGACCCTTCGGGCGCATCAACCACCTCTTCGCCCTTGCCGGCCTCTGGCGCACCCGCTTTCTGCCCGCCAGCACCGACGCCACCCCCAAAAAACCATCCGTAAAGTAGCGCGCCCAAGCGGTATCATGGCTGCCAGCGCGCGAACTCGGGCAACTCATCCACAATCGTAAACGGCGCCTCCAGAAACACCTCGCCATCCGCCGTCCCCCGCAGCATCCACTTGCCTAACCGCTTGCGATGCAGGTCGAGCTTGAACGCGCTTCTCTCAGCCTTCGCGTCACCCGGGTTCACCGTCACCGACTTGCGCACCTTACCCCGCGAGTTCACCCACTCAATCGTGTACGGCCCCTTCGGCTTGTTTCGCCACCGCGGATTCACATACACAAACTCGTCGCGCGTAAAGAACTTGCGATACAGCGCCCGTCGCGGCGCACCCGACAGCGACACGTAATTCAGCACCGGTAGATGCAACTGCCCCCGCTTGCCCTTCACGATCTCGTTGTATTGACCACGACACACGACCCGAAAACCCTTCGGCGGCGCGAACTTGTCGTCAAAAACATGCCGCTCAAAAATGCGCCGCTTGCCCGCGTACGCCTTGATCGTGTCATGCACCGCCCGCACCTTGCTCGTCCCCTGCTTCAAATCGAGCCACGGCCACAGCTTCTTCGCGTGCCGTATCCACCACTCGTTCTTGAACCGCCGCGCGTTCACCAGCGCCACATCGGTCCCGAACTTTTTCACGAACTGATAGTACTGCAACGTGAACACCGTCCCGTCGCCTGAAACCACCAGCAGCGACCCCGGCGGAATCTCACTCAGCAACTCACGCGCGTACGCATCGGCATTCGGCGGGTCTGTGCGATGACGTTCTGCAAGTATCGCCCCCTCGACGACCGGAGCCGTAAAAAACACCGCCGCCATCACCCCACCCGCCACGAGCCGCCGCCGCGGCACCGCCGCAAAAAACCTCCGCCCACTCAACCACACCGACGCGTTCTGCGTGAACGCCGACATCCCCGACGACGCCCACAGCGCCAGCACCGTAAACGGCGCGCAGAAAAACACCTGATAATCGCTCACGCTGTACCCGATGGCGTGCGTGATACCGAGCCCCGCCGCCACCACAAAAAACAACGGAATCGCCGCCCGCCCCCGCACGAGCGCATAGAGCCCGTACAAGAGACCCAGCGACAGCGACCACAGATTCTCATACGCCACCTTCGGAAACGCATTCAGGTGGTCGCGCGTCATCTCCGCCGAGCCAAGCACGTAGTTGTGGTGCGGCTTTGCCGACACGTGGAAAAAGAACGCCGCGAA
>CAZXXB010000265.1:0-4895 GCA_964644185.1 uncultured Myxococcota bacterium | reverse complement strand
ATCCCACTCGAATACCGCTTCACCGGAGTATCAATGAATTCGCCCACCCCCGAAAACGCCACAATCTCCTCAAAACGCGCCGCCACCTCCGCCCGCCGCAACCCCAGCACCGCCCCGTTAATAAACACGTTCTCACGACCCGTCAGTTCCGGATGAAACCCCGTCCCCACCTCAAGCAAACTCGCCACCCGCCCCACAATCTCAACCCGCCCCTCGCTCGGCGGCGTGATGCGCGACAAAATCTTCAACAGCGTGCTCTTCCCCGCACCATTCGCCCCCACGAGCCCCACCGTCTCGCCCTCATGCACCTCAAAACTCACATCGTCGAGCGCCCGAAACACCTCACGCTCACCCCCATGCCCCCGCGACCCCACAAACCCCGACAACAACTCGCGCAACGACCCCGGAACACCACCCGCCCCCTCGCCCGTACCCGCACGCGTGCGTGCATACGCCTTGCTCAGATGCTCGATGCGTATCACCGGTCGCTCTCTCGTCATGCTCTCGCTACCCACGCTCGCAGCCGTTCTTCGCCTGCCCTCAAAATCAAACCTCAAATGCTGTCGGCAAACCGCTCTTCGACACGCCGAAACAACACCACCGCCACCACCAGCAACACGCACGACACAAAAAGCGCCACCATCAGCGCGCCAACCGGCACCTCGCCCCCACCACACGCCGCCCGCCGAAACCCCTCAATCAACGCCGCCAGCGGATTCAAAAAATACAGCCCCCGCGAACCCTCGGGCACAACCGAAGCCCCATAAATCACCGGCGACGCAAACAACAAAAGCTGCAACCCGTACGGCACCGCATACTGCACATCGCGATACAGCGCGTTCAACGCCGCCAGAAGCGTGCCACACGCCGTCGCAAGCACCGTCAACCCCAGCACCGCAACAGGCAACCACAACAACGCAAGCGTCGGCACAACCGCATAGTAAAACAGCAACGCCACGAGAAACCCGCACGCAATCAGAAAATCGGGCAGCGCCGCGATCAACGCCGCAAGCGGCAACACCAGCCGCGGAAAATACACCTTCGTCACCAGCGGCCCATTGCGCACCAGGCTCGTCGCCGCATTCCCCGCCGCCGTCGCAAAAAACGAGTACGGCACGAGACCCGTATAAACCAGCAACGGATACGGCAACCCATCGCCGTCGAGACCCGCATACCGCCCCACAAACACCGCCAGCACCAGAGCCGACAACAGCGGCTTCACAATCGCCCATGCTACCCCGAGCAACGTCTGCCGATACCGCGACGCAATGTCGCGCCACGCCAGCATCACCAGCACATCGCGCGCCGCCCACAACTCGCCAAACCCCGCCGACGTCAGCCGCCGCGCCTCAATCACCGTCACCCGCCCCCGCGCCCCATCAACCGCCCGCGCACCGGCAACCGCACGCCCTCGCGGGCCCGCGCCCGCTCGTCGCTCACTCACCATCTCGTGCCCAATGTCGTTCTCGCTTGCCACGCGCGAATGTTTCGCGCCTTTTGCCCCCCCGTCAAGCACATCGCCACAACTCCCACCACAACTCCCACCACAACTCCCACCACAACTCTCCCCACAACCCTCGCACCAACCCTCGCACCAACCCTCACCCTGCCAGCACCAAATCCCCCACCAAAAAACAACTCACCGCACCGCGCCGCTTTTGCTACGCCGCCGATTGTGGCAAACGAACTTGCCGTCGCAACAGCTTGTCTCGAAAGTGTGACCACTGAACCATGATCAAAAGGCACCTCATCACCCTTGGCATCGTGGGAGCCGTCGCTGCGACGGTCGCCCTCCTCGCTACCGGACGCTCCATCCACCTCGCCCGTATGCTGCGCCTCTCGCCCGAAGCCCGACTCTCGCGCGGCGTCAACACCGACGCCTTTGAAAAAGCCCCACTCTCCGCCGTCGTCGCACTCCAGCTCGAACCCGCTCGCGCCATCCCTTCCGACGCCACCATCCCCGCCTACATCGCAAAACTCATCGACCTCCACGAGCAGGGCAACCTCCCACAAGGCTTCGAATTCCCCGTCCCCGCCGTCAGCGACGACGAACTCCATGTCACCACCGGACTCCGAAAAAACGTCGTCATCCGCTGGCTCGACCCCCTCACCGAAACCGACGGCGGCGAAGTCCCCCGCTTCGGCGCAAACAACGACTTTCTCGCATGGCTCGGCGACGGCTGGGCCGACCCCAACACCGCCGCCGGTGAGCTAGCCCCACAATGGCGCGGCAGCAGCGAAGCAGGCATGCTCTGGGCCAACCACGAGTACGTCTCAAACCAGCCACCCACACCCGTCTCGCCTCCCAACGGGGCCCACTTCACCCTCGCCCGTTTCTACAAAAACCTCGGCGTCATCACCAACGACCCCACCGACCGTATCTGGATAGGTGAAAACCTCCGCCGCTACGTCCGCCTCCACAAAAAACAGGTCGGCGGAACCTTCGTCCGCGTCCACCAGCTCAGCAACGGCAACTACACCGCCGAACCCTCACCCGATAACCGCCGCTTCGACGCCACAAGCGCCACCCTCCTGCGCATCACCGGCCTCCACATCAAAGGCTTCGCCACCGACGACGCCGGCTTCGAGCTACCCGACGGCGTCGTCCCCGGCACCCTCTCAAACTGCTCCGGCGGTCTCTCACCCTGGGGCACCATCTTCACCGCCGAAGAAAACACCTTCCCCTACTACGGCGACCTCGAAGAATGTTGGACAAGCGACAACCGCTTCGTCTACGGCAAAGGCTGCGACGCGGGCAGCACCTTCACACCCGACGCCACCGCCCTGCGAATCTCGGCCTACGGCGTCTCACCCGACCCCCACGACCGCAAAGCGCGCGACTACTACGGCTTCATCACCGAGACCGACCCCACCGCCCCCACCGCCGACGACTCCGGCAAAACCGCACCCGGCGTCGGGCACCGCAAACTCGGCGCCATGGGCCGCGCCCGCTGGGAAAACGCAACCTTCGCCACCGCCAGCGATGGACTCCCCTTCGACCAGCAACCCCTCGTCATCTACGCCGGCGACGACCGCCCCAGTGGACGCATCTACAAATTCGTCTCCGCCGGCACCTGGCGCCGCGGCATGACCCGCGAAGAGACCCGCCAACTGCTCGACACCGGCAAACTCTACGTCGCCCACTTCGCAGGGCTCGACAACATCAAAGGCATCACCTTTCGCGACACCGATGTGCTCCCCGTCGAGTCGCAGCGTGGCCGTGGCCGCTGGGTCGAGCTAAGCCTCGACAGCACCGATGAAGCCCCCAACGCCGCCGCGCTCGGACGCCCCGGACTCACCGTCGGCGAAGCCCTGCGCGACCGCGCCTACAACGGCATCGCTGGCTTCGTCACCAACGACGACGTCCTGCGCGCGCTCTTCACCGCCAGCAACAAAATCGGCATCTTCGAAACCAATCGCCCCGAAGACATCGAGTGGAACGCGCGCGACAAGAGCGGCACACCGCGCCTCTACGTCAGCTTCACCCGCCACACCATCCGCCCCGCGCTCGACCCCTTCGGCGTACTCTACGAGCCACGCAAACACGCCGACGCCCCGCCCCGTACCGACGAGGCCGGCAGCATCTTCACCATCGAAGAATCAGCCCCCATGAGCCCCGCCGCCTCAAACACCTTCTCGTTCTGGGTCGCCTTCCGCGGCATCAAAGCCAAAACGCCCAACGACCCCTTCGCCGCCGCCATGCCCGACAACCTGCTCATCACACGCGATGGCGACATCTACTTCACCACCGACGGCAACGAAAAGGTCAACCGCACCAACGACGGCGTCTACGCCCTCCGCTTCACCCCAAACGGCCCCGCCCCCTCGCGCGCCTACCGCATCGTCAGCAGCCCCTCCGACTCCGAACCCACCGGCCCCCTCCTCCTCCCCAATCAGGAAGCCTTCTTTCTCAGCATCCAGCACCCCGGTGAAGACAAGCCCAGCACATGGCCCCATAACCGCCCCGAAGACGCCGAGTAATCGCCCCCTCCCTCACCCACCAACGCCCCTCGTCGCCCCGATCCGCGTAGGGGCGCGATTCATCGCGCCCTGCGACCAAACGTGCCCCTACCCCCGCGCGCCAGAGCGACCCGCACCCGCCACGAACCGCCCCACATTTTCCGCAAGCTCAGGCGCCGCAAGGCTCGCCTCGCCGTGCAAAAACTCGTTCGCCAGCGCCCGCCTCATCAAACCCAGACGACTCAAGCGCACTCAACCGATCATGCCGCAAACACGTCTGCGGAAGCCCCGCCAGTTCGTGCGCCAGCGCCTCAGCCTCAACCCGCGCCGTCCCATCCGCCACCACCCGATTCGCAAGCCCCATCGCATACGCCTCACCCGCCGCAACCGCCCGCCCCGTCAAAATCAAATCCAGCGCCCGCGACAACCCAATCAACCGCGTCAGCCGCACCGTACCCCCATCAATCAATGGTACCCCCCACCGCCGACAAAACACCCCCATCACCGCGCTCTCTTCCACCACCCGCAAATCACACCAGCACGCAAGCTCAAGCCCCCCCGCCACCGCATACCCCGCCACCGCCGCAATCACCGGCTTCCCAAGCACCATCCGCGTCGGCCCCATCGGACCATCCCCCTCCCGCTCAAGCCGATTCTGCCGCTCGCTCCCCAGCGCCTTCAAATCCGCCCCCGCGCAAAAATGCCCCCCCGCCCCCCACAACACCGCCACCCGCGCCTCGTCCTCCGCCTCAAACTCACGCAACGCCGCCCTCAAAAGCCCCGCCGTCTGTTTCGGGAACCTCGTAAGGAAGTCCTGGGCATCGAGCCTGGGCTCCGACTCGTCGATCAGGATCAGCGCCGAGAGGTACTTGCGCTTGTCGCCGATCACCACCGCGTCCTGGATGTACGGGCTGAACTTGAGCTTGTTCTCGATG
>CAZXXB010000264.1:1958-4944 GCA_964644185.1 uncultured Myxococcota bacterium | reverse complement strand
CCCAGAAGCGCCACACCCCGCCCCTCGCTCAACGCCTTCACCGCGCGCGCCACATACGACTCGCGCACCCCACTCGTTTCGAGAGGTACCGATGTCTGCGTCGGCGCAAGGCTGAGACGAAACACGTTTCCCATCGCGCGACGCTAAGCCACACCATCACGCACGGTCAAATCACATGTTTCTTTTCACCCGTCGACCGCGACGCGGTGGCACGCGATGAGCGCTTGCGCGAAGAGCCATCTCTCGATGAGCGCTCGCGCGAAGAGCCATCAACTCAGTTGCACTCGTAGGCGAAGCCCGGCGGCGCGATGCGCTCGATGTCGAAAAACAGAAGCTGCTCGGGCGCAACACTCAACTCGGGCAACTGCACATCCACTTCCCCGGCAACAGGCACCCTCAACCGCAGATACGTCGCGCACGAACCCGGATGCTTCGAAAGCGTCGCCTTCAGCTTGCCAAAAAACTCACCGTTCAGCGCGTCGGCCGGCAACTCAATCGTCACCCGACGCGTGTGCTGCCGACGCAACTCGGTCAGCGCCTCGACCTTCTCAACGATGATCTTGCTCGTCCGCCCACCTTCCGCATCGTTGTCTTCGACCCGCAACACCCCACGCACCAGCACCGGCTCTTCACCCTTCAACACCGCCTCGTACCGCTCGTACGCGCGCTTGAAGCACGCAATCTGCACCGCCCCGCGCAGGTCTTCGAGCAATCCCTGCCCATACCGTGCGTTGTCGCGCTTCGACACCCGCTCTTCCCACTGCGCGATCACACCCGCCACAACCACCTTCGTGCCATCGACCAGTGCCGGACGCGCAAGCTCAGATCGATCATCACGCACCTCGTCGCGCATCTCATCGCTCTCGAAATCATCGGTCGCAAACTCAGCGAAGCGCTCGATGTCGTTGCGATAGTGATCGAGTGGATGCCCGCTGATGAAAAAACCCAGCGTCTCTTTCTCGCAGGCAAGGCGCATCGCGGGCGTCCACGGCTCGACCTCGGCAAGACGCTCTTCCGCCTCGACCACCGCAACACCGCCTTTGCCCTTCGCCGTCATCGCGCCAAACAGCGACACCTGATTGCTCGCCTTCTCTTTTTGCCGCCGCGACCCCGCATCGAGCGCCGCTTCAATCGACGCAAACGCCCGCGCGCGACCCGCGTCGGCAAAATCAAACGCACCAGCCCGCACCAGCGCCTCAACCACCCGCTTATTCACCTTGCGCGTATCAACCCGCGCGCAAAACTCGAACAACCCCTTGAACGGCCCATTCGCGTTGCGCTCAGTGATAATCGCCTCGACCGCCGCCTCACCCACGCCGCGCACCGCCGACAACCCAAACACAATCGCCCCGTCACGCACCGTAAAGTCGAGCCCCGAAAGGTTCACATCCGGCGGAAGTATCTGTATCCGCTCGGCCCGCGCACCATTCACGTACCGCAACGCCTTCTCCGGCGACTTCGTCTCGTTCGACAACAGCGCCGCGAAAAACTCCGTCGGATAATGCCGCTTCAGGTACGCCGTGCGATACGACACGAGCGCGTACGCCGCCGAGTGCGACTTATTAAACCCGTACCGCGCGAACTTCTCGATGAGGTCAAAAATCTCACCCGCCTTCTCCGGGTCGGCCCCCTTCTCTTTCGCCCCATCGCAAAACTTGCCGCGCTGCTCGGCCATCGCCTTCGCGTCTTTTTTACCCATCGCGCGCCGCAACAGATCCGCGCCACCCAGCGAAAACCCGCTGAGCTGCTGCGCAACGCGCATCACCTGCTCCTGATAAATCATCACCCCGTACGTCTCTTGCAGCACGTCATCAATGAACGGGTGCAGGCTCGCCACCTTCTCGCGCCCATTCTTGCGCTCGATGTACGTGTCCATCATCCCCGACTCCATCGGCCCCGGACGATACAGCGCCACCGCCGCGATGATGTCTTCAAACGAGTCCGGCTTGAGACGCTTCAACATCCGCGTCATGCCCGTACCTTCAAGCTGAAACACACCCGTCGTCCGACCCGCCGCGATCATCGCGTACACTTCAGCGTCATCAAGCGGTATCGTCTCGATGTCGAACGGTGCTTCCCCCGGCTTCTTCTGCTCATTCACGAGCCGCACCGCGTCGGCGATCACGGTCAGCGTCTTGAGGCCGAGAAAATCGAACTTCACGAGTCCTGCCTTCTCGACCTCTTTGAACGCATACTGCGCGACAAGCCCGCCATTCTTTCCGCGAAACACCGGCACCGTGCCCCACAGCGGACCTTCCGAAATCACCACCCCACCCGCGTGTGTACCCGTCTGCCGATAACACCCCTCGAGCAACCGCGCGTACTCAATCACCGACGCCGCCCGCTCATCTTTTTTCACAAGCTCGCCAAGCCGCGGCTCGCGCTCAAACGCATAAATCGTCGTGTCGGTCTCGGCCTCACCCGTCGGCGACGCACGAAACGTCACCGTCTTACTCGGATGATGTGGCACGAGCTTCGCCAGCGCGTCGGCCTCGGCAAACTCAAGCCCCATCACGCGCGCCACATCGCGCACCGTGCCGCGCGCCTTCAACTGCGCGAACGTCGCAATCTGCCCCACGCTTGTCTCGCCATACTTCTTCGCCACGTACTGAATCACTTCGTCGCGACGATTCATGCAAAAGTCGACGTCGAAGTCGGGCATCGACACACGTTCCGGATTCAGAAACCGCTCGAACAGCAGATCGTACCGTATCGGGTCGAGATCGGTGATGCGCAACGCGTACGCCGCGAGCGAACCCGCGCCCGAGCCACGACCAGGCCCCACCGAGATATCCATCGACTTGGCCTGATTGATGAAGTCCTGAACGATCAAAAAATAGCCCGAAAACCCCATCCCACAAATCACGTCGAGCTCGACCTCGAGTCGCTCTGCGTACGCATCGCGATCCACCGCATAGGGCAACGTCGCGAGCCGCTGATCGAGCCCCCGCCGCGCAAGCTCGCGCACATACTCGTCGGGCGATTT
>CAZXXB010000264.1:0-1947 GCA_964644185.1 uncultured Myxococcota bacterium | reverse complement strand
GCAGCTTCGTCTCATCAAACTTCATCGTCACGTTGCACATCTCAGCGATGCGCCCCGCGTTCTCAATCGCCTCCGGCACGTCGGCAAACAGCGCCTCCATCTCCGCCGCCGTCCGCAAATACATCTCGTCTTCTTCGTGATGAAACTCCGCCAGCTTTCGGTTCTGGCGAATGCACATCAAAATCTCGCGCCCCCGCCGGTCTTCGGGCCGCATGTAGTGGCAATCGTTCGTCGCCACCAATGGAAGCTCAAGCTTCTCGGCAAACTCCTGCAACGTCGCGTTGCACTTCGCGAGCTGCGCATACCCATTGCGCTGCAACTCGAGAAAAAAGCTCCCCGGCTCGAAGATCTCTTTCAACTCCTGCGCAATCGAAAACGCCTCATCCACGTTGCCCGCGCAGATCGACCGGTTGACCACCCCGCCAAGGCAAGCCGTAAGCCCGATCAACCCCTTCGAGTGCTCGCGCAGCAACCCAAAGTCGATCCGCGGATTGTAATGAAACCCCGACATGTACCCCTCGCTCACGAGGTAGCGAAGGTTCGCGAGCCCCTCATCATTGCGCGCCAACAACACCATGTGCGCCGAGTCTCGCGTGCTCTTGTCGGTGCGGTCGCGCCGCGTCACGTACGCCTCACAGCCGAAGATCGGCTTCACCCCATGCTTCTTCGCCTGCACCGCAAAATCGACCGCCGCGTGCATGTGCCCGTGATCGGTCACCGCCACCGCGTTCATCCCACCCGCCTTCACCGCCGGCAAAAGCTCGCTGATGCGAATCGTGCAATCGAGAAACGAATACTGCGTATGCAAATGCAGGTGCGCAAACGCACTCATGGTGCTGCCCCAGAGTCGAGAGAGCCGACCCCAAAAAAACGTGGTCCCGCCAATTCGACCACTCTAGAAACCCCGCACCGCCACGTCGAGCTAGACAGGTTTCAAGCCCCGCACCCCGCACGACGCGCCACCACCGCCCGCGCCACGGCGCAACCCCCCGCGCCGCTTCGCAAATTCGCCCACGCACCCGCCACGCGATTCACAACTCGCCATCAAGCCTTTCGTCATGCGCCATGCCAATCTCAAACAGCGTCACCCCCCAGATGCGCAACACCGCATCGCCGCGCCCCGCGGCAAGCTCGATGTCGATGTCGTTCAACGTACCCGGACTCACGCGACACGCCCCCGCAAACCGGTCGATGCCGTTCGCCCCGTTCGCAAACTGCGCCCCGCCCCGATCACTCGGCGTCGGCATCGCCACATTGCCAAGCGCCACCTGCGCAAGCGGCGACTCTCGTGGAAGCCCCACCCCCGATCCAACCGGCAACTCACCCCCCGTCAGATACAAGGCCTGCATGCGCCCCGCCCGCGTCGCCTCATACGTGCGCCCCGACGAACCATCCACATCGCCGCTCACCAACGCGCTCGGCGCCGACGTCAGCCGTATCCACCCCGCCGGCTCAAACGTCGCCCCCGTCGAACCACGCGGAACCACCGCCTCATACACCACAATCGCCCCCACATAATGACACCCCGGCGAGACCCGCACCCCCCGCAACCATGGAGCCACGCGCGTCGTGAGCGACCCATCACGGTAGTCGAGCGCGCTAAAAAACTGCCCCCCAACAGCATGCCGCCACGTCTCGGGCTTACCCGTCAGCGACACCTCGACCATCGGCTCGCTCGACGCGCTGTACCCATCGCCAGGCGCGAACGCATCATCGTCGCGTCGCAACGACGCCATGAACAACCCAAGCTGCCGCGCCATCGGCAACCCATCACCCGCGCCCGTGTGCCCGTGCCCCGTCACCCCGTGCCCCGCCGCAAACCCCGGCAAGTCGCCACGCCCCGTCACCCGGACATACGCGTGATACAGGTTGCCCGTCAGACGCCGCGCCAGATCAACCGCAAACGCCGCACCCTGCCGTTTTGCCGACGCCGACACAGGCTCAAAC
>CAZXXB010000263.1:390-4966 GCA_964644185.1 uncultured Myxococcota bacterium | reverse complement strand
CAGGGGAGCCAGCCGGCGGTGCGTTGCCACGCGACCGTGGCGGCGAAGGCGTCGTCGAACGAGGGGTGGGCGTGCGCGAAGCCAAGCGATTGCAAACGCTGGATGTCGAAGACGGTTGAGCTTCCGTCGAGGCCGAGCAGGTCGCGGTCGAGGGCGGGCGCGTATCCGGCGCGAAGTCCGAGCAGGGCGACGGTGCGGGCGTAGTCGCGTTGCAGCCAGCGGTTGAAGTCTTCGAGCGGGGGTTCGACGAGGGCGCCGGGTGAGCGGTTGATGGCGAGCCAGAGGGCGCGGGTGACGAGGCGCGACGAGGGGAGAATTGCGACGGGGCGGAGGTCGGCGGCGGCGAAGGCGAGGCGCATGACGGTGGAAAGGTGGGTGGGGGCAACGTCGGCGGCGTTGACGATGCGCCCTGCCCCGTCGCGGTGGAGCGCGAGAAAGACGGCGGCGCGGGCAACGTCGGGGGCGTAGGCGAAGTGAAGCTGTGGGCCGCGTAGCGGCGTGGTGAGCGTGCGTAAGCCGTAGAGGTGGCGGGCGACAAGGGCGAGGGCGGTGAGTGAGACGAGTCCATCGCGGATGGCGGGGCCGTAGAGGGGGGCGGCTCTCAGGATGGCGGTGTTTTGGGGGAGTGGGTCGTGAGGGGGCGCGTCGGAGTTGGGTGCGGCGAGGGGCGGGTTGTTGATCCATGCGGCTTCGAGGTGGGCATGGTGTGCGGCGAGGGGGTCGTGGTCGGTGGCGTGGTCGGTCTCGCGGACGGGGAGGATGCGCGATTTTCCGTAGATGGCGGTGGAGGAGACGAGGACGCGGCGGGCGACGCCGGTTTCGTTTGCGGCGGTGGCGATGTTGGCGAGCTGGCTCGCGAGTGAGGGGGTGTTGGGGGCGGCGTCGTGCGCGGTGCCGGGTGCGGGTGGGCGCGGTGGCACGCAGAGGAGCGCGGTGGCGCGGGGCAACGTGGGGCTTTTGAGGCGGGCGGCTGCGTCTTGAAGGGCGACGAAGTCGAAGGTGAGCGATTCGGAAGCGTCGGCGAGGGCGTTGAGGGCGGCGTCGAGATGAGGCGCGACGGCGGGGTCGTCGCAGGCGACGACGAGGTGGGTGCTGGCGATGTCGAGTACGCGTGACACGGTGTTTTTTTTGTTGGGTTGCTTGGTTGATCGGGTTGCTGGGTGGCTGAGTGTTGGGCAGACGGTTTTGCGAGCGAGCGGGTGTGGGGCGAACGGGTGACCATTTGCACCGATTGACGCGCTTGCTATGGTGGTTGTGTCACGGAGAGACGCATGGTCGCAACGCAAACCAGTAGCTGGTCGGTGCTCTATATCCACCCCGATACGCGGATGGAAATGGATGCGTTGATACCGATTGGCATGGTGGGGCTGGCCAATAGCGTTCCGGGGCAGGTGTTGGGGCGGCTGTGGAGCGAGGTGAGCGATGAGGAGATTGCGGCGGCGCGGGTTGTGGCGCTCGACCTGCACTGGTTCTGGAGTATGCGGTCTTTTGTCGCGTTGACGCAGCGGATTCGCCGTGTGGCGCCGACGACGCCGATTGTGACGGGGGGGTACACGGCGACGGCGTTTGGGCCGCGGCTGATTGCGAAGGGGCTTGCCGACTATGTGGTGCTGGGCGATGCGGAGAGGGCGTTTCCGGAATTGGTGACGAGGTTGTTGAGTGGTGAGCGCGATGTGCGGGGTTTGGCGAATGTGGTGACGCGTGAGGAGTCGAACCCGCGGGTCGTTTCGGCGACGGCGGAAGATTTGGAGCGGGCGAATTTGCGCGATTTCGGGTTCATGCCGGCGCTCAATGACTTTGTGAATCATGTGCAGCGCGTCGTGCCGACGTGGAATTACTCGCTGTCGATGTTTCCATATGTGCCGGTGTTGCGCGGGTGCGGAATGCGCGAGAGCTACGACCCGTGCGGGAGGTGCCTCGGTAACCGCGAGAAGCACTACGGGTTTGCGTCGCGTGGGCCAATTGTGCGACCGGGGTGGGCGGTGCAGCGCGACCTCGACGAGTTTGAAAAGCGTGGCTACGGGTTCGTATCGGTGCTTTCAGACGTGGTGGGGATACTTGGTCCGCGAATCACGCGTGAGACGTTCAGCAAACGGCGCACGCAGAAGATTTACTACGCTCTGTGGAAGCTGCCGAAGCCCGACGCGCTCGGGCATTTTTTGGACAGCTTCAGCGGCGGACACATTGAGATGTCGGATACGTGCGGCTCGCTCGCGTCGCTGATGTCGCCGCAGGCAGAGGATGTGATGCGTGCGTTCGCCCGCGACGGTCGCTATCACGTGACGCTTTACGTCGATGTGGCGCAGCACATTGGCGATGGGGCGATTTATCGACGCATCATGTCGTTGCGGAGGATATTTCCGTTTGACGTGTCGTCGATGAGTTACTGGTTCACGGTGGTTCCGCCACATCGTCCGACGCCGACGACGTTTGCGAGCGAGGATGCGTTTCAGATGGCGGTGGGGTATCGCACTGGCAGCGCTGACATTCGCGTGTTGCACACGCTGCTGACGCTCGACCATCCACTTGTTGGGCCGGCTTTCACGGCGATACGGGCGGCGGCGACGGCGCGGAGTCTGGCGATGTTGTCGCCGGGGTATGTGGCGGCGCGGGGTGTTTTTGCGCGGACGGTGGGCCGGGTGGGTGGCGCGGCGGCTGGGTAACGCGGGGTAACGTGCGCGTTCAGTCTCGACAGGCGGCGAGCGTGCCGGTAGCGTCACGAGATCGCGTCACTGACAGACGCGCGAGACGACCATGGCAACACGCAGAAAAACCCCACCGAGCAAGGCAGAAGTGAAAGAGGTGCGCACGTCGCAGGCGTATATGGCGGCGCTTGAGGGTGGGGGGTACGAGCGGCTTTCGCGTCCGTTTAAGCTTGTGACCGACAAGACGCCGAAGGGTGACCAGCCGAACGCGATTCGCGAGTTGACCGAGGGGTTGTTGCGGGGTGACAAGCATCAGGTGCTGCTGGGTGCGACGGGTACTGGGAAGACGTTTACGATTGCGAGCGTGGTGGCCGAGGTGAATCGCCCGACATTGGTGCTGGCGCCGAACAAGACGCTTGCAGCGCAGCTTTACAGCGAGTTTAAGGAGCTTTTCCCCGAAAACGCGGTCGAATACTTCGTCTCGTACTACGACTACTACCAGCCGGAAGCGTATGTGCCGTCGAGTGATACGTTTATCGAGAAGACCGCCGACATCAACGAAGAGATTGATCGGATGCGGCACGCGGCGACGTATGCGTTGCTGACGCGCAACGACGTGATCATCGTGGCGTCGGTGAGCTGTATCTATGGCCTCGGCTCGGCGGAGGCGTATTACGGCATGATGGTTTATGTAGAAGAGGGTGAAGAGCTGGGGCGCGATGTGCTGCTGCGCAAGCTCGTCGAGTTGCAGTATGAGCGGAACGACCTCGACTTTCATCGCGGGACGTTTCGGGTGCGGGGCGACACGGTCGAGATATTTCCGGCTTATCACGAGAAGACGGCGATTCGGCTGGAGTTTTTTGGCGATGTGGTGGATACGATCAGCGAGGTTGACCCGCTGCGGGGCAAGACGATTACGCGGTTGCCGAAGGTGGCGATATTTCCGGGTAGTCATTATGTGACCGACGACAGGCGGCGCAAGCTGGCGATTACGAATATACGCAACGAGCTTGCCGAGCGGATACCGTATTTTGAGTCACAGGGTAAGCTCATTGAGGCGCAGCGGATAGAGCAGCGGACGATGTTTGACCTCGAGATGATGGAGCAGATGGGGTATTGCAACGGGGTTGAGAACTACTCGCGGCATCTTTCGGGGCGGGCGCCGGGTGAGCCGCCGCCGACGTTGCTGGATTATTTTCCGCGTAATTTTCTGATGGTGGTAGACGAGAGCCACATTGCGGTGTCGCAGCTTGGGTCGATGTACAAGGGTGACCGGGCGCGTAAGCAGACGCTGGTTGATTTTGGGTTTCGGCTGCCGTCGGCGCTCGACAATCGTCCGATGCAGTTTGAAGAGTGGTTGTCGGTGCTGAATCAGGCGATTTATGTGTCTGCGACGCCGGGCGAGTGGGAGCTCGAGCAGGCGGGGGGTGTGATTGTCGAGCAGGTGATTCGCCCGACGGGGCTTGTGGACCCTGTGGTTGAGGTGCGTCCGGTTGCGAGTCAGGTGGATAACCTGCTGGAAGAGATTCGCAAGGTGGTGGCGCGGGGCAATCGGGTGCTGGTGACGACGTTGACGAAGCGGATGTCGGAGGACCTGACGGAGTATCTGGCGGATGTGGGGGTGCGGGTGCGGTATCTGCACAGCGACATTGATACGATGGAGCGGATTGCGATTTTGCGCGACCTGCGACTGGGTGAGTTTGATGTGCTGGTGGGTATCAACCTTTTGCGCGAGGGGCTCGATTTGCCAGAGGTCGAGCTTGTGGCGGTGCTCGATGCCGACAAAGAGGGGTATCTGCGCTCGGGGCGGTCGCTGATTCAGACGATTGGGCGGGCGGCGCGCAACGTGGATGGGCGGGCGATTTTTTATGCGGACCGCATCACCGACAGCATGCGGGCGGCGCTCGATGAGACCGAGCGGCGGCGGACGG
>CAZXXB010000263.1:0-299 GCA_964644185.1 uncultured Myxococcota bacterium | reverse complement strand
AGAACGCAAGCGCAAGGCGCGGGGGCTCACCGACCTTGATACGCCGTTTGATGAGTTGCCGACGTTGATACGGTTTTTGACCCAGAAGATGAAAGACCACGCGAAGAATCTGGAGTTTGAGAAGGCGGCCGAGTTGCGTGACCGCATCTCGAAGCTGAACGATCACTTCATTCGCGTCGGAGGTACCTCCGCATGATTTTTAAATTATGGGGGCAGTGGAAAGAGCAGCGTCGAAGCGCGCGAGTGGGGGGGGAAGTGCGGGGAGGCAGCGTCGCACACCTGCGTCGCGGTGAGAGTCA
>CAZXXB010000262.1:0-4977 GCA_964644185.1 uncultured Myxococcota bacterium | reverse complement strand
AAGGATTCCATCGCGCGCCTGACGGACGACAAACGGCTGCATGTGTTGTTGATCGCATTCGCTTTTGGCGCGTTCGTGGAGGGCGCGGCGGGCTTTGGCGCGAAAGGGGATACCGGCCATGGTGGTGCCGCGCACGCCGATGGCGCGCTGGTTTTCGTGTTCGATAGCGTCAACGCGAGCGCGTGAGAAGATGACGGCGCCGTGCTCGCAGGCTTCGGGCAAGAGCGAGCGGTCGGCGCTCATCTTGTGGCCTTCGGGGCAGCCCTGCATGCAGCGCCCGAGTCCGCGACAGCCGTTGGTGTTGCGGCGCATGGCGCGGTGCTTCCAACCGAGTTTGTCGGCGGCTTCGGCGAGCAGCAGGTTTTTGGGGCCGGCGATGGCGGGGTCGGTGGGGGTGACGTTGAGTACGGCTTCGGCGTCGTCGAGGGCGGCCTCGATTTCGTGCCACGGGATGGCTGATTCGAGTTTGCGGTCGTCTTGTACCCAGTGGTCGTAGATGGTGCGGGGCAGCCGCCAGCAGATTGCGCCGTTGATGAGTGAGGTGCCGCCGACGGCGCAGCCTTGCAGAAAGGGCATGGGGGCTGAGCTTTTGGTGACGGTAGCGCCGAGTCCGCGCCAGAGCTGGGCCATGGCGCGGTAGCCGTCGTCGTGAAAGTCGTCGGGGGTGTAGTGCGAGCCTTCTTCGATGACGAGTACGGATGCGCCGGATTTGGCGATTTGGCGTGCGGCGGCTGAGCCTGCGGGTCCGCTGCCGACGACGATGACATCGGCCTCGCGGGTGATGGGCAAGAGCAGCATGCGACGGCGCAAGAGCGAGGCGTCTTCGAGGTTGAGTCTGGGGTCGGGCATGCGGGTCATGGGTTGGCTCCGACGATGGGGGCGTGTGGGGGCGCGGTGTCGTAGGCGTTGCGAGCTGAGGCTTCACCGAAATAGGCAAAGCAGATGGTGGTTTTGAGGGCGAGCACGCATTGGCGGTGGAGGACGTCGTCGCGCTCTGCGATTTTTTGCAGGAATGCGTCGCGCTCTTCGGGGGTGAGTTGGGTGAAGAGGCGGGGGCCAAAGCCGAAGAGTACGGGTTCGAGGGCGAACAGAACGGAAGAGGCGCGCACGCCGAAGCGCAAGAGGCCCGGCGCGTGGTGCTCGAAGTGGTTCCAGAATTCGGCAAGGTCGAGGTCGGCGTAGGCTGGCAGGCCGGCGTCGCGGTCGCCGGGCAGCATCGCGGCGAAGAGGGCTTCGCGCAGGCGGCGCTCAGCGGCGGTGGGCTGCATGAGTTTGTCGGCAAGTTTCGACAGCATCGGCGGTGCTCCAGTGCGCGCTTGGCTGCGCGGCGGGCATGTCGCGGCGCATCGCGTCGAAAAACGTGTAGCGCAGTTGCGGGCTTTGGAACAAGCGCTGCGGCGATGGGCTGTTTTTGTTGAGGGAGGCGGTAGATTTTTTTGGGGGCGTTTTTGAGCGGGACGGTTCATTTTTTGAGCGGGTGCATTTGCGCCGGTTCGCGATCGCGGTAAGTTTCGAGGCATGTCGAGGCGACGGCACATGCAAGGTTTGACGAAGGGGTCGGGTTGCTCGGCCCGGTGGTTGCGACGCGACTGGCTCGCGCGGTCGGCGCTGCTATGGCTTTTCGTGGTGTGTGGCGTGCCGCTTGTCGGTGTGGGTTGCGCCGACGATGGGGTGCTGGCGACGCGCCCGGCTGGCGACGATGGGTCGGCAGTTGATGACGCGAATGACGGCGGGGATGACGACGCCGCCGACGATGACGATGCGGGCGATGCTGGCCGCCACGACGGCGATGACGATGATGACGCGGCGGGTGATGATGACGATGCGGGTGACGTGGGCGACGGTGATGGTGATGAGACGTTGACGAGCCTCGATGACGACGATGCATCAAGCAACACGAGCGGCGATGAGACCGGTGACGCGACGGGTGAGGAGACGGGCGACGAGACGGGTGACGAGACAGGTGACGAGACGGGCGGCGAGACTGGTGAGGAGACTGGCGACGAGACGGGTGACGCGACTGGTGAAGAGACGGGTGAAGAGACGGGTGACGAGACGGGCGAAGAGCCGCCGCCTGATCCGTGTCCGGCGGGGAGCGACCCGCTGCCGCTGTTCGGCTGGTTTGGTAACGACCGAGGTGAGTTGCTTCCGCAAGGGGGCGGTGGTGGCGCGGGGGCACTCGACGCGAGCGGCGAGCTTTTGGCGGCGTGTGCGATTGATCGCTATGTGATGGCAGGGGCGCGAGAGACCGAGGTGACGATTGCGCTGACGGCGGAAGGTGCGAGCGAGCCGGTGAAGTTGACGGTCTACGACCGTGCGGCGCTCTCGAAACGGCGCGCGCCGCAGGTGTTGGCGACGCTGCTTGCGACGCCGAACACACCCGACAGCGTGCGGTTGAAGCTGCCGTATGCGGGCGAGTACGCGCTTGTCGTGCATGGCGATTCGTTCAAGGCGGCGGGCGGGTATGCCATCGAGACGCGCTGTGTGGCGGGGTGTGATCGCAAGTTCACGCGGCAGCCGATTGTGCTGGTGCATGGGATGTTTGGGGCCGACAAGTTTTTTGGGCTGCTCGATTATTATTTCCGCGTGCCGGAGCGGTATCGCGACGTGGGGACCGACGTGTATGTGCCTGAGCTGTCGGAGTTTAACTCGCCTGCAGAACGTGGTGCGCAGCTTGCGGCGTTTCTCGATGGGGTGTTTGAAGAGACAGCGGCGCGCAAGCTCAATCTCATCGCCCACAGCCAGGGGGGCATCGATTCGCGCTACGTGGTGAGTTCGATGCGGTACGGCGACCGTATCGAGTCGCTGACGACGGTCGCGACGCCGCATCGTGGCAGTATCGTGGGCGACATCGTGCTGGGGCTCGTGCCCGACTTCAGCGAAGACGCGCTGGCGGGGCTTCTCGATGCGTTGACGGGTTTCATTGGTCGCGATGAGCAAGATGTGAAGGCGGCGCTCGAGTGGATATCGACGGCGAAGATGGAGGGCGAGTTCAACCCGGCGAATCCGGACGACCCGCGCGTTGCGTATTATTCGTGGTCGGGGGCGTCGTGCGGGGCGCTCGACATCGGTTGTCGCGCGAGGCGACCGGGCGCAACGGTGAGGCGGTCGATCTCTTGCTGGCGGTGACGTACGCGATTGTGAAGAATGGGAACGGGCCAGCGTACGGTGCGAACGATGGACTGGTGACGGTCGAGACGGCAAAGTGGGGTACGTGGCTTGGCGAGATCAACGCGGATCATCTCGATGAGGTGGGGCAGCTTGCCGATCTGCTGAATCTGTCGTTCAATCACCTCGATTTTTACGAGGGTGAGATCGTGCGGCTTCACGCCGCCGGGCACTGAAAGAGCCACTCGTTCAGAACGATTCGTTCAGAGCGATTCAGTTGTTGCGACCCTCACGTGCCGAGGCGTGTGCGCGGTGCGGTGACGGGGTTGCGAATCAAGAGAAAGCGACGAAAGAGATGGTTGAATTTGCGCTCATCGCGGGGGCCAACGTGCTCTCGCATCCACCGTTTCAGGGCGCGGTGACGCCGGAGACCGTCGAGACGCCGTATGGTGCGGCGGAGGTATTCGTCGGTCGTGGGTATGCGCTTGTCTTGAGGCACGGACGCGACGGGGCGATTGCGCCGCAGATGATCAACCATCGCGCGAACATTGCGGCGCTGAAGAAGCTCGGCGTTACGGCGTGTCTCTCGTATTGCTCGGTGGGTAGCCTGCGTGCCGAGATGGGGCCGGGTGACCTTGTCGTGGCGAGCGACTACATCAACCTTGCGCCGATTTTGACGTACTTTGAGCGAGAGCCGAGGTTTGTGGCTCCGACGGTGAGTGAGCGGTTGCGGGAGGCGCTGCTTGCGTCGCTCGCAGAGGTGGGTGAGCGGGCGCACCGTGAGGGGGTCTACTATCAGTCGATTGGTCCGCGGCTCGAGACGAAGGCCGAGGTGAAGATGCTGGCGCAGTTTGCCGATGTGGTGGGCATGACGTGGGGCCATGAGGCGACGCTGTGTTGCGAGTTGGGTATCGAGACGGCGTGTCTTTGCAGCATCGACAACATGGCGCATGGGCTCGATGCCGCCGACAGCTCGACGTTGGGTGACGAGATCAATCGTGAGAAAGCAAAGAAGGCGGGGCGCTTTGGCGCGATCGCCGAGAGCGTGATTGCGAGGCTGACATGACGACGGAAGCGCTGACACTGGCGGTGTTGGGGACGCAGGTCGGGGGTGTGACGAGTGATGTGCTCGTGGCGGGCAATCGTATCGCGGCGATTGAGCCGCATGACCCCGCGCGCGTGCTGGCGGCGACGGTGCGGGTGGTGAGTGGGCAGAATACCCACGCGTTGCCGGGGCTGATGAACACCCACACCCACTCGGCGATGGTGTTGTTGCGCAGCTATGCCGACGACATGGCTCTGATGCCGTGGCTGCAAGAGAAAATCTGGCCGATTGAGGCGAAGCTGTCGCCCGAAGATGTTTACTGGGGCACGCGCCTTGCGTGTGTTGAGATGATCCGCTCGGGGACGACGTTTTTCAGCGACATGTACTGGCATCGCGATGCGAATGCGCGGGCTGCGCGTGACTCGGGGATGCGGGCGCTGATCGCCGGGGTGTTCATTGATCTCGGTGACGCGCAACGTGCGGCGGCGCAGCAGCGCGAGGCCGAAGCTGCGTTTGAGGCGCGTCACGCGTACGGGTCGCGGGTCGGTTACGCGATGGGTCCACATGCGATTTACACGGTGAGCGAGGGGTCGCTGCGGTGGATAGCAGCGTTCAGCGAGAGGCACGATGTCATCGTGCACACGCACGTGGCCGAGACGGCGTATGAGGTTGGTGAGTGCGTAAAGCAGCATGGCGTGCGTCCGGTCGAGTACCTTGAGCGGGTGGGGCTTTTGTCAGAGCGGCTGATGGCGGCGCACTCGATTCACCTCGACGACGATGAGGTGGCGTTGTACGCGAAGTATGGGGTGACGGCGCTGCATAAT
>CAZXXB010000261.1:0-5019 GCA_964644185.1 uncultured Myxococcota bacterium | reverse complement strand
ATGGGGCCGTTCAGCTCGCGCTGGCCGAACCAAAAGTCACCAACTCGTGGATACAGCGCAAACTCGCCATCGGCTACCAGCGCTCGGCCCGCATCGTCGAACAGATGGAAGAAATGGGCGTCGTCACCCCCGCCGACCACAAAGGCAAGCGCGAAGTCATCTTCCGCTAACCCCGCCCCCGCCCCGTCCACAATGCCTGCACAAAAACGTATCTCGTCGCCCCGACGACCCTTGACATGCCACTGTCGTGTTGTTAGGCATCACTACGTCGCCAATGTATGCCTTGCTCACCAATGCAACGCTGTTGTGGTTTGCCGGGCATGGCTCTTGTAGACGACGAAGTTTCTGCCAGCCCAGCGGCTCGTGTCCCGTTGACGAGTCAGGGCCAGCGCAACAGCCCAGATTCAACCGCAGTACCCGACCGACCGCAGCCGTAACCCCAACCCTAAAACCAGCCGCAAAACTAGCCGTGAGACCAACCGCCATGCGCAACTCGCCCGCCACCCTCAATCACTTCCTCTACCCCTTCAGCCTCCGACTCTCACTCTACATCCGCCCGCTCGCCGTTCTCGCGCTCGCCGCCTTCGCAGCCGCCTCCACCACCGCCTGCGACGACGATGACGATGACACCGGCACCGACACCGACGCAGGCGCCGACACCGACGCCACCGGCGACACCGACACCAGCGACGACGACGACATCGGCGAGAACGGACTCACCGTGAGCGACGACATCGCCCGCCCCGTCATCGAAAACTACGTCGCCCTCGCCTTCGCCTCCTACGACGACAGCCTCACCCTCACCACCACGCTGCAAACCGCCGTCGAAGCCTTTCTCGCCACCCCCACCGAAGCCACCCTCGACGCCGCCAAAGACGCATGGCTTGAAGCCCGCGAAGCCTACGGACAAACCGAAGCCTTCCGCTTCTACGAAGGCCCCATCGACAACGCCGAATCTGGCCCCGAAGGCGCCCTCAACGCATGGCCCCTCGACGAATCCTACATCGACTACGTCGTCACCGACCCCGACTCTGGCATCGTCAACAACCCCGACGACTTCCCCACCATCGACGCCTCCACCATCGCCTCGCTCAACGAAGCTGGCGGCGAAACCAACGTCTCCAGCGGCTACCACGCCATCGAATTCCTCCTCTGGGGACAAGACCTCAGCGCCGACGGCCCCGGCAACCGCCCCGTCACCGACTACACCACCGCCGTCAACGCCGACCGCCGCGCCACATACCTCTCCGAAGTCACCAAACTCCTCGTCAGCGACCTCACCCGCGTCCGCAACGCATGGGCCCCCGATGACGACGACAACTACCGCGCCGAATTCCTCGCCGAACCCTCAAGCGTCGCCGTCACCCGCATCCTCACCGGCGCCGGAACCCTCGCCGCAAGCGAACTCTCGGGCGAACGGATGATCGTCGCCATCGAAAACAGCGATCAGGAAGACGAACACTCCTGCTTCAGCGACAACACCCACCGCGACATCGTCACCAACATGCTCGCCGTCGCCAATGTATGGAAAGGCACCTACACGCCAGTCGCCCCCTCGACCACCGCCGTCAAAGGCCCCGGAGTCAAAGGCCCCGGAGTCAAAGACCTCGTCGCCGCCATCGATCAAGACCTCGCCGACGAACAAGACGCCCTCGTCACCACCGCACTCGAAAAAGCCAACTCCGTCCCCGCCCCGTTCGATCGCGCCATCGTCGACGACCTTGATGTCATCACCGATTTGACCGAAACCGCCCGCGCCATCGAGGCCGCTGGCAAAAACTTCGAAGCCTTGGGCACAGCCCTCGGCGTCACCGTCAACACCGCGCTCTAACGTCAAACGCAGAGATCGAGTTCTCGCGGCAACACGGTCGGTGGGGGGGGGTGTCATGAACAACGTCTTTTTTCAGATGCACTTCACGCGCTCACTCCCCCTCCCTCTCATCGTCACACTCCCCCTCACACTCATCCTCGCGCTCTCCCTCGCCCTCTCAGCATGTGGCGATGACGATGACGACACGAGCGACACGAGCGACACCAGCGACGCGCACGACACGAGCGACACCAGCGACCCCGCCGACCTCGACCCGGCTTTCACTCAACCCCTCGCCGGTGGTGCCTCCGCCACAGCCCGCGACCAAAGCCACGCCGCCTTCAGCCGCCCATGGCCCGCCCTCGACCAAACCACCCGCGACGCCTTCTTCGTCGGCAACAGCTTCTTCAACAAAAACTGGGTCATTGCCCCCTCAAGCACCACCGCCCGCGACGGACTCGGCCCAACCTTCAACGCTACCTCGTGCTCGGCCTGCCACCTCTTCGATGGACGCTCAAGCCCACCCCTCGACGACGACGACCCCCTCGCCGGACTCCTCATCCGCCTCAGCATCCCCGGCGAAGCCCAACACGGCGCCCCCAACCCCCACCCCACCTACGGCGACCAGCTCAACCCATTCTCCATCCCCGGCGTCGCCCACGAAGCGACGTACGCCATCAACTGGCAACTTCTCGAACACCGCACCAGCGACAATCGCACCGTCGAACTCACCCGCCCCGAAATCACCCTCTTCGACTGGAAATTCGGCGACCCGGGCGACGAACTGCTCACCTCGCCACGCACCGCCCCCGCCATGATCGGCCTCGGACTTCTCGAAGCCATTGACGAAGCCGACATCCTCGCCAACGAAGACCCCGACGACGTCGACAACGACGGCATCTCGGGCCGCGCAAACCGCGTCTATTCCCTTCGCGACCAAAAGCCCCTCCTCGGTCGCTTCGGCTGGAAATCGAACCAGCCCACCATCGAACAACAAGTCGCCGGAGCTTTTTTGGGCGACATCGGCATCACAAGCGATCTCTTCCCCAACGAAAACTGCCCCGCCTCACAAGCCGACTGCACCGCCGCCCCCAATGGCGGAACCCCCGAACTCGCAGCCGAAACCCTCGCCGCGGTCGTCAGCTACAGCCGCACCCTCGCCGTCCCCGCACGCCGCGACACCGGCGACCCCACCGTCTTGCGCGGTGCCGCCCTCTTCGCCCAAACCAACTGCATCGCCTGCCACACCCCCACCTTTACCGTCACCACCGTCGATGGCGTCCCCGACTTCGAACCAACCGACGTCCACCCCTACACCGACCTTCTCTTACACGACATGGGCGACGGCCTTGCCGACAACCGCCCCGACTTCGCCGCCACCGGAAACGAATGGCGCACGCCCCCCCTCTGGGGCATCGGACTCGTCGAAACCGTCAACAAGCACACCCGTTTTCTCCACGATGGACGCGCGCGCAACCTCGAAGAAGCGATCTACTGGCACGATGGAGAATCACGGGCCTCACGCGAAGCGTTCGAGCAACTCTCCGCCGCCGACCGCGCCGCCCTCCTCGCCTTCCTCCGCTCACTCTGACGAGCGCGTCGCGTCTGCTTCCGCTTGATCCCGCACCCGCCCATTGACCCACAACGAACCGCAAGGTACGTACCGCCGTCCTCATTTCCGGGCCGATTTCACGCCGATCTCCGGCCACGTCCAACGAAGGGTGCTCCATGAAAATCCACGAGTATCAGGCCAAAGAACTCTTTCGCGCCTACGGTGTCGCCGTCCCCAACTCCATCATCTGCGACACCCCCGAAGAAGCCTTTGAAGCCGCCAAAAAACTCGCCACACCCGTCTGTGTCGTCAAAGCCCAAATCCACGCCGGCGGACGCGGAAAAGGCGGCGGCGTCAAGCTCGCAAAATCGCCCGAAGAGGCACGCCAACACGCCGCTGCCATTCTCGGCATGATGCTCAAAACACCCCAGACCGGCCCCGAAGGACAACTCGTCCGCAAGGTGCTCGTCGAGGCCGGCTCACGCATCAAGCACGAGTACTACCTCGGCCTCGTGCTCGACCGCGAAAAGAAATCGGTCACCGTCATGGCCTCGACCGAAGGCGGTATGGATATCGAAGAGGTCGCCGCCCACACCCCCGAAAAGATTCACAAAGTCACCGCCCACCCGACCCTCGGCCTCGGTGCATGGCAGGCCCGCGAAATCGCCTTCGGCCTCGGATTCAAAGGTGACACCGCCGCAAAAGCCGTCACCTTCATCACCAAACTCTACAAGCTCTTCGTCGAGCTCGACTGCTCACTCGGCGAAATCAACCCCCTGGTGCTCACCGAAGACGGCGACGTCATCGCCCTCGACGCCAAAATCAACTTCGACGACAACGCTCTCTACCGCCACAAAGACATCGCCGCACTGCGCGACCTGCACGAAGAGAACCCCCTCGAAGTCGAAGCCTCGAAGTGGGAAATCAACTACATCGCCCTTGATGGCAACATCGGCTGCATGGTCAACGGCGCCGGACTCGCCATGGCCACGATGGATATCATCAAGCTCGAAGGCGAAGAGCCCGCCAACTTTCTCGACGTCGGCGGCGGAGCCTCAAAAGAACGCGTCACCGCAGCCTTCAAGCTCATTCTCAGCGACCCTAAGGTCAAAGCCGTCCTCATCAACATCTTCGGCGGAATCGTCCGCTGCGACATGCTCGCCGAAGGTGTCGTTGAAGCCGCGCGTGAGGTCAAACTCAATGTGCCCCTCGTTGTCCGCCTCGAAGGCACCAACGTCGAAGAGGGCCGCCGCATCCTGCGCGAATCGGGCCTCGCCATCACCTCGGCAAACGGCATGGCCGACGCCGCCAAAAAAGTCGTCGCCGCAGTTCGAGCGTGACCCGCGCGCCTGACCCGCGCACCATCCACCAGCAGCCGACACACCACCTACGCTACCGCACGTTTCGGAGAACCAACATGGCGATTCTTCTCAATCACAACTCGCGCATTGTCGTGCAGGGCATCACCGGAAAAAACGGCACCTTCCACGCCACCCAGATGCTCGAATACGGCTCAAAAGTCGTCGCCGGCGTCACCCCCGGCAAAGGCGGCGCAACATGGCAAGACACCCTGCCAATCTTCGACACCGTGCGTGAAGCCGTCGAAAAAACCGGCGCCGACGTTTCGTGCATCTTCGTCCCACCGCCCGGTGCCGCC
>CAZXXB010000260.1:0-5032 GCA_964644185.1 uncultured Myxococcota bacterium | reverse complement strand
CCGCCGCCTCAGCCTTCGCCCGCGTCCTCATCGCAAGCCTCTCGTGGATGCTCACCGCCGCCATCGGCTGCGGCTTTGCCGCCTACACAACCCGCATCCTCGCCGCCTTCTACACCTTCGCCGTCATGCTCGCCTTCGTCCTCGCACCCATCATGCGCGATGGCGTCTTCAACCGCCGCTTCGCCCGCCTCTACCCCACGTTCAGCGCCGTCGCCCGCTTCGTCGAACCCCTCTGGCTCGACCTCGCACTCTTCGACACCCTCACCCACGCCCTCGATGGCAACGACCACGTCTGGGCCAAACTTCCACCGCTCTTCGCCTACTTCGCCCTCGCGCTCGTCGCCGTGCTCGTCGCTGGCACGGCCCAACTGCGACACCGCGATCTCGGATAACCCACCGCCCACGCGCCGCCAGACCACATCACGCGAGCCACCATGAGCCACATCGACATCTCGGTCATCATCGTCAGCTACAACACCCGCGACCTCACCTGCGAGGCCGTCGCGTCGGCGTTGCGTGCAGCCGACGAACTTCCGGGCCACGCCCTCGAAGTCATCGTCGTCGACAACGCCTCCGCCGACGACACCGCAAGCGCCCTCCGCCACCTCTTCGCCAACGACACGCGCTTCACCCTCATCGCCAACGACGACAACCGCGGCTTCGGCGCCGCCAACAACCAGGCCTTTCAAATCGCTCGCGGACGCTACCTCTTCCTCCTCAACCCCGACGCCGCAATTCAACCCACCGCCACCCAGACCCTGCTCGACTTCTGCGACGCCCACCCCGATTGCGCCATCGCCGCCCCACGCCTCACCTACGCCGACGGCTCGCTCCACCGCTCCGTCCGCCGCCTCCCTTCACCCCGCCGCCTCGTCTTCACCGAGCTACTCGTCGACCGCTTTCTCCCCGGCTTCCCCCCCGCACGCGACTACCTCATGACCGGCTTTCGCCACGAACAACGCGGACTCGTCGAGCAGCCCCAGGGTGCCGCACTCTTCATCCGCCGCACCGCCCTGCGCGCAAAACGCGGCGAACGCACACAGCACGAAGCCGTCGGCGTCTTCGACGAACAATTCTTTCTCTACTTCGAAGAGGTCGATCTCTGCGCCCGCCTCATCGACGCCGGTTGGGAAATCTGGTTCGTCCCCGAAGCCACCGTCGTCCACCACGAAAACCAGTCGTCAAACAAGTTCTGGCCCGAGGCTCGCCGTCACTACTACGACTCGATGCTCAAGTACTTTCGCAAACACTACGGCACCCTCTACGGCGCCGCCGTCGTCAAAGGCGCCATCGCAATCGGCTTCCCGATTCAGATGACCTTCATCGTCGGCGCTGGCGTGAAGCGTCGCCGTACACCCGACGAGGTGCTAAAACGCCTCAAAGCCCACGCCACAACCGCGTGGCACACGCTGCGAGGCTAGACCCCCGTGCGCATCCTCTTCCTCACCAAAACCGACCGCGCCGGCCCCTCAAGCCGCCTGCGCTTCTACAACTTCATCCCCGCCCTCGAAGCCCGCCAGCACGAGGTCGTCGCCCGCCCCCTCTTCGACGCCACATGGCTCACCCTGCGTGAAGCCCACGGACTGCGCGCCCTCACCGACAAAGCCCGCTACGCCGCAACCCGCCTCGCCACCCGCGCCCTTGCCGAACGCGACGCCACCACCTTTGATCTCATCGTCGTCGAGGGTCAGTGCTTCCCCTACCTGCCCGCGCTGCTCGAAACGTGGCTCTTCGCCGCCCGCGCCGCCACCCGCGCAAAACTCAAGATCGTCGTCGAATTCGACGACGCCATCTACCTCACGCCGCTGCACCGCAAAAAGCTCGAATTCATCGCCCGCAACGCCGACCACGTCATCGTCGGCAACCCCACCCTCGCCACATGGGCCCGCAGCGCCGGTGCCCACGTCTCCATCGTCCCCACCGTCTACCCCGCGCCACCCCCCGATGCGACCGCCACCATCCACACCGCCCCCTTCACCCGCGCCCGCCCTCTGCGCGTCGGCTGGGTCGGGCTCCCCTACAACTTCGACATGCTCGCCACCGCCGTCGAGCCCCTCGCCGCCCTCGCCCCTTCCATCCCCCTCGAACTCGTCGTCGTCTCTTCGCGACCCCCACGTTTTGCCGCCATCGAACCCCGCTTCATCGCCTGGAGCGAACACGGCGAAGCCGCCGCCGTCGCCTCATTCGACATCGGCATCATGCCTCTACCCGACAACGAATGGGCTCGCGGAAAATGCGGCGCCAAACTCATTCAGATGATGCTCGCCGGCGTCCCCACCATCGCAAGCCCCGTCGGCATCAACCGCGACATCCTCGCCGCCCACGAAGCACTTCCACGTGGCCTCGCCGCCTCAACCCCCGAAGAGTGGCGCACCGCCATCGCCCGCCTCGCCCGCGACCCCGGCCTGCGCACCCAGCTCGCCGCTCGCGGACGCGAATACGCCCTCGCCAACTACAGCCTTTCCGCGTGGTCCGAAAAACTCCCCAACCTCTACGAAGCCATCGTCCGCGGCGAAGTCTGACGCCGCTAACCCGGCAAGATGTACCCACGCCCCGCACCCGGATGCGTCACCCGCGTCGCCAGCAGCAACCCCACATAGTCGCGCGCCCCGTGCACCGCCTCATCGAGCCGCAAACCACGCGCCAGCCCCGCCGCAATCGCCGCCGCGAGCCGACACCCCGTGCCCCGCACCCCATGCGACGCCACCCGCGCGCTCGCACCGTTGGGGTTCGTCGCAAACCACCGCACGTCACCCGCACCATCACCCGTCACGAGCACGTCGCGCGGCGCCCCCGCAAGATGCCCACCTTTGACCAGCACCGCGCGCGCCCCCGACCGCACCAGCGAAAGCCCCGCACCCGTCATCTCGGCCTCGTCGCCCAACCCCGGCGTCAACGTTGTCTCGGTCAACGCCCGCGCTTCATCGAGGTTTGGCGTCACAAGCGTCACGAGCGAAAGCAACTCAGAGCGCAGCGCGCTCACCATCGCCGGCGTCGACAACGCATCGCCTGACGACGCCGCCAGCACAGGGTCGAGCACGACCGAGACCCCAGCGAGGTCGCGCCGCAACGCCGCCGCCACCACACCCACGTTCGCCTCCGTCGCCAGCATCCCAATCTTCACCGCCGCAAACCTAAAATCACTCAGCAGCGTCTCGATCTGCGCCTGCAGCACCTCGGCGCGCACAGGCTCGACGAGCCGCACCTCGCGCGAGTTCTGCGCCGTCACCGCCGTGCACGCGCTCATCCCAAAACATCCATGCGCCGCAAGCGTCTCGAGGTCAGCCGAAAGCCCACCCCCCGACGACGGATCAACCCCTCCAATCGTCAACACGAGCGGGCTCATCGCGCGGCCTCAATCAGCGCGCGGTAGATGCCGCGCATCGCTTCATCGTCGAGCAATTCAGGGTGCCACTGCACCCCCACAAAAAACCGCGCGCCCGTATGCTCAATCGCCTCGACGATGCCATCACCCGCCCGCGCCGACACCACGAGACCACGCCCCAGCCGCGACACCGCCTGATGATGCGTGCTGTTCACCCGCAGCGTCGTCGCACCCGTCGCCGCATGCAGCCGCGTACCCACCTCAACCGTCACCTCATGCGCCGCGACACGCCGATCAAACTTCTGCTCGTGATTCATCGCCTGCGGCGCCTGCGACGCGATGTCTTGCAACAGCGCCCCACCAAGCGCCACGTTCATCGCCTGCATCCCCCCGCAAATACCCAGCGTCGGAATCTCACGCGCCATCGCCCGCTCAATCAACGGCAACTCAAACCGCGGACGTTCCACCGCCGGCCCGTTGATGCGATGCGTTTGCGCCTCACCATAACTCGCCGGGTCGAGATCAAGCCGGTCGCCCGAGAGCAACAGCGCATCACACGCGTCGAGCACCCCTTCGAGCATATCGTCTCGCCCATCACCGCCCGGCAGATACGGCAAAATCAGCGGCACGCCGCCCGCTTCGATCACCGCCCGCACATACACATCCCGCAGCACGTACTTCGCAAACGTCCCCTCGCCCGGCACTTCTACCGGGTCAAACTCTGGAACAATCAACACGCGGGGCCCGGTGGCCGATTGTCGTAGCATCGACACCCCTCTTCACATCACGTCACGATCAGCCGGTGGTACTTCTTCTTCCCCACCCGCAAAATGATCTGCCCATGTGCATTCATGTCGCCCGCAAAAAGCACCCGCATCGCGTCGTCGGTCGCGACCCCGTTGATGTAGACACCCCCCTGCGCCACGAGCCGCCGCGCATCGCTCTTCGACGCCGCAAGCCCCGTCTTCGCCAGCGCGTCAAGCAACCCGATGCCCCCGTCAAGTTCGCTCGCCGCAACCGCCGACGTCGGCAACTCAGCATCAGGCGCAATCTCACCACTCGCATGCGCAAACGCCGCCTGCGCCGCACCCATCGCCGCCGTCGCCTCCGCCTCACCATGCACCAGCTTCGTCACCTCAAACGCCAGCCGCTCTTTCGACTCATTCAGCGCCTGACCCTCACGCGTCGCATGCGCCCCAATCTCTTCCGCACCCATCAGCGTGAAGATGCGCATCATCCGCACCACGTCGCGATCATCCACGTTTCGCCAGTACTGAAAAAACTCATACGGAGACGTACGCGCGGGGTCGAGCCACACAGCCCCCTTCTCGGTCTTGCCCATCTTCGCGCCCGTCGCCGTCGTCAACAATGGAAACGTCAGCGCGAACGCCTGCCGCCGATTGATCTTGTGAATCAGCTCACTACCCGTGACGATGTTGCCCCACTGATCATCACCGCCAAACTGAAACACGCAGTTCATCGTCCGGTTGAGGTGCACAAAATCGTACGCCTGCAACAGCATGTAGTTGAACTCTAAAAACGTCAGCCCCTGCTCCGCCGCGAGCCGCAGCTTCACCGACTCTTGCGAGAGCATCCGACTCACGCTCACATAGCGCCCCACGTCGCGCAAAAACGCGATGTACCCCACCTCGCGCAACCAGTCGGCGTTGTTCACCAGCACCGCCCCATTCGGCGAATCGTCAAACC
>CAZXXB010000259.1:0-5045 GCA_964644185.1 uncultured Myxococcota bacterium | reverse complement strand
ATGTTCGGGTTTCTGGTGTTGAGCATTGTGCTGTACGCGAAGTTTCAGCACGGGGTGCAGTTTTTTCCGGAGACGGTGCCTGAGAAGGTGATGGTGACGGTGAAGGGGCCTGAGGGGATGCATCTCGATGAGACGAACGCGATCACGCTCGAGGTCGAGAAGGCGATTACTCCGCTCGAGAACGTGAAGCACTTCATCGCGAATCCGGGTCAGGCTGGGGATGACATGGGGGGAGGTGCTGGGGTGCCTCAGATGGCGTCGCTGGCGGTCGATTTTCGGACTGGGGATGAGGCGACGGAGAATGCGTATGCGACGATTGAGAAGTTGCGCGAGGGGTTGAAGCGGATCACGGGGGCGGATGTGACGGTGCAGAAAGAGAACATGGGGCCGCCGACGGGCGACCCTGTGGCGGTGGAGATTATCGGTGAAGACCTTGCGGTGCTGGAGGGGTTGACGCGCGAAGTGCGGGCGTTGTTGCAGGCGACGCCGGGGGTGGTCGATTTGAAAGACGATTACAACCGCGGCAAGCCGGAGATTCAGGTGCTGGTGGACAGAATCGCGGCGCGCAAGGTGGGGGCGTCGATTTACAGCATTGCGGATACGATTCGTGCGGCGTTTTACGGGGCGGAGGCGAGCAAGTTTCGCGAGGGGAAAGACGAGTACGACATCACGGTGATTTTGAATGAAGAGGCGCGCAACTCGATCAACGACATCATGCAGTTGACGGTGCCGGGGCGCGATGGGATTCCGGTGCCGCTGACTGAGGTGGCGAATGTGGTGACGCAGTCGGGGTTTGGGGCGATTCGGCATCTCGACCGCAAGCGGGTGGTGACGGTGGGTAGCAATGTGGAAGGGCGACTGCCGGACGATGTGCTGAAAGATTTGCGTCCGAAGCTCAAGGCGATGGCGTGGCCGAAGGGGTATTCGTGGAAGTTTGGTGGTGAGCAGGAAGATCAGGCGGAGACGCAGGCGTTTCTGGGGATGGCGTTCTGGATTGCGGTGGCAGGGGTGTTTTTGATTCTGGTGTCGCAGTTCAACTCGATTTTGTATCCGGTCATCATCATGTCGAGCGTGATTTTGTCGATGAGCGGGGTGCTGATGGGGCTTTTGATCACGTTTACGCCGTTTGGCATCGTGATGACGGGCATCGGGGTGATTTCGCTCGCGGGCATCGCGGTGAACAACGCGATCGTGTTGATTGACTACGCCGAGTACCTGCGCAAGCACGGGATACATTACGCGGAGGCGATCAAGATTGCGGGGATGACGCGGTTGCGTCCGGTGTTTTTGACGGCGGGGACGACGGTGCTGGGGCTGGTGCCGATGGCGCTGAAGCTATCGTTCGACTTTTACACGTTGACGTGGTCGATGGGCGGGCAATCGGCGGATTTTTGGCAGCCGATGGCGGTGGCTGTGATTTTTGGTCTGACGATTGCGACGTTTTTGACGCTTGTGGTGGTGCCGTCGATGTACGTGATGACGACGCGGTGGTCTGAGAACATGGCGGCGTTGTGGGGTCGGTTGACGAAGCGTGGGGGCGAGGCTGGCGGCGGTGCGACAGCGGGCGAAGTGCGCGAACCTGAGGTGATTTAACATGACAACGGGACCTGAAGCATTACGGAAAGGCAATATCGTGAAACGTACCCTGCCCTATTTTGCGGCGCTGCCCGCACTACTGGCTCTCACGGGGTCGGCGCTTGCGACACGCATGGCGACGGCACAGGAGGCGTCGGCACCGGAGGCGACGGCACCGGAGGCGGCTGCGGCTGAGAAGTCGGAGTCGGAAGAGATGGGACGGCGCCCGGCGGGTCGCGTCATCACGATTGATGAGGCGGTGGCGCTGGCGAAGAAGAATAATCCGGAGTTTGTGCTGAGCGAGACGGCGCTGGCACGTGCGGATGCGAATGTTGACCGGGCGTGGGCGGCGTTGAAGCCGACGCTGAACGGCAATTTGACGTACACGTACAACTCGATCGCGGCGACGCTCGATACGGGTGGTCAGGCGCGTGCGCTGTTGCCGCTTTACGATGCGGTGTTGCGGGTGCCGGGCAGCGACCCGAATGGCGACCTTGCGGCGGCGCGCGAGCAGTTGAACCAGGCGGCGAATGCTCCACCGGTGGAGGTGCAGGGGCAGAATAGCTGGCGCGGGGGCATTACGCTTGCGATGCCGTTGTTGAATGGTGCGGCGATACCGGCGCTTGCGGCGACGAAGGCGACGGCGGCGGCGCAGGCGGCGGCGCGGGCTTTACGTGAGGCATCGCTCGAATTTGATGTGAGGCGGACGTATTACCTCGCGGCGGGGTTGCGTGAGTTGATTGGGGTGTCGCGCACGGGCGTCGAGCAGTCGCAGGATGCGCTGGAGTTGACGAAGGCGCGGTATGAGGTGGGGCTCGTGGCGAAGCTGGCACTGGTGCAGGCTGAGACCGACCTTGAGCTTGCCCGGCAGGATTTGATTCAGCGCGAGATTTCGTATGATCAGGCGAAAGAGGGTCTGGCGGCGCTGATGTTCGTGACGGAGGCGTTTGAGGTTGAGGCTCCGAAAGCGGCGATGGGTGAGGTCGAGGCACAATCGAACGAGGCGATTTACAAGAAGGCGCTCGATACGCGGCTCGATTTGAAGGCGACGCAGCTTCAGCTGAAGGTGGCGGAAGACACCGAGCTTGCGCGGTGGTTGCAGTTTGCTCCGTCGTTGAGCTTTGCGGCGAATCTGAACTTTATCGACCCGCGCGGGTTTCAGCCGGATAACTGGTTCTGGAGCATCGCGCTGACGTTGTCGGTTCCGCTTTATGATGGTGGGTTGCGGTACGCCGATTTGAAGACGGCGAAGGCAGACCAGCGTGAGGCCGAGGCGCAGCTCGAGCAGACGCGGCGGGGCATCAAGCAGCAGATTGCGACGACACGGCTTGATATTGCGTCGTCGCGGGCGGCGGTGTTGAGCGCGCGCAAGCTGGCGGCGTTGCGAAGCGAGCAGCGGCAGATCGTGCTGGAGAGGTTCAATGTGGGCCTCGCGACGGGGTATGACGTGAGCGAGGCGAATCGGCTTTTGCGCAATGCGGAAGTGGACATTGTGCGTGCAGAGTTGAACCATCAGTTTAATCTGATTGCGCTTGAGGCGGTGACGACGATTCCGGTCGCGTCGTCGGGGGCGTCGACCTCGACGTCGTCGGGGGGTGCGGCACCTGCGCAGGCGGGGGCGGGCAGCGCGTCGGCGAGCGGTGGTGCGGCGGGTGGCGCGGCGGGTGGCGCGCAGATGCAATAATTGGGTGCGTGACGGAAAAAATACGGGGGCGGCGTTTGACGAAATTTTTGTAGTCCACTACGTCCAAGGGGTGCGGCGCATGCTGCGCCCCCTTTTTCGAGTGGAGAAACGAGCGTGAGCAAGTCAAACGTGGTGCGGGTTGCGATGCAGAGCGCGGGTGAGATGTCGGCGCATGAGAAGATGGTGAAGGCCCTTGTCGCGGCGGCGGCAACGGGCCTTTTGATTTTGGCGACGGCGGCGGGGGTGGCGCGCGGGGCTGAACCGGGGCCGAAAGCGCCTGATGCTGCGGCAGAGGCGCAACCGGCGGCACAGGCGGTGACGATTACGGTGAAGGGGATGCATTGTGGTGGGTGCCAGAAGCGGATTCAGTCGGCGCTGTCGAAGCTTGATGGGGTGAAGAGCGTGGCGGTTGATTTGAAGGGCGAGAAGGCCGACGTGAGCTATGAGGCGGCGAAGGTGACGCCTGAGACGCTGGTGCAGGAGATTATTAAGCTGGGGTACAAGGCGTCGCTGCCCGCGAAGGGTTGAGCGTGTGCCCCCCTGCCCCATGTTGGACAAAGAAAAACCCCGCGCCTAAGAGCAGGGCGGGGTTTTTTGTTTTGGGTCGCGCTGGCGGGCGGGGCTTAGAAGCTCGGCAGGCCGCTCGTGATTCCGCTCGTGTCGGTGGTGCAGGTGGCCGAGTTGCCGGGCACGCACGCCTGGGTTGCGGCGTTGCTGCTCACGCTGAGGTCTTCGGTCGTGCCGTCGGGGCAGGTCACCTTGGTCGAACCGTCGATTTGCGAGCAGTATTCGAGGGTGCCCGAGCCGTCGGAGAAGACGTACTTGGTGTAGACGGCGCAGTCGTCGGTGTTGAGCTTGGTCTCGCCTGTGTAGCAGGTGGTTCCGTTTGAACCCTTGCCTGTGGTGGTGGCGTTGCCGACGAGGCTCGAGAAGTCGAAGTCGCCGCTCAGCAGGTCGCTGGGATTGGGGGCCGTGAGGTAGCTGACTTCGACGGTGGCGCCGTTTTCCCACTCAAGGGTGGCGCCGGTGAGGCCGATCTTGTTGGTGCAGGTGCCCGAGGCATCGAAGCAGGCAGCGAGTTTGTTGACGCAGCTATCTTTGAACGGGTTTTGCTCGGCGTCGCAGGCGGCACCGACGAGGCTGTCGTCTCCGGTGTCGGTGGCGTCGTCGTCGTCATCGTCGTCGTCGCCGCAGGCGGGGACGAAGGCGAGCGAAAGGGCCGACATGAGAACCCAGAGGGCGGTCTTTTTGGAGGTGCAGGGAACGAACTTCGAAGCCATGAGAAACTCCATCATCGAGAGCGCGGAGGTTGACCCCACATCGGACTATCCGCGTGGTAAGCGCCGCAGAACAACGCCGGTAAGACGCGGCCGTGGGGTGACTATTCACCCGCGCTGCGATGCGTGCTTCCGACGCGGGGAGGATTACCGGAAGCTGTGTGGTCGTGCAACTTTGCGGCAACATTGAGTTTTTGCTCATGTTTCATCGAACGATGCGGCGGTAAGGGGCGGGGGGGATAGGCGCGGGGGCGCAGGCGGCGCGGGCGGCGGAGGGGTCTACCGACGGGTGAAGTGTGCTGGGTGCTCGACGAGATTTTTCGAGTCTGTTGCACGAATTTGCTTGACGCATCGCGTTTCGGCAATATCTGATAACGAAGTCAGATTCTTCTGGATTCGGGCGCGCGGAAGCGGTCATGGAATGAGCCGGTGCACGCGCCTGTTTCACGTTTATTTACCGGTAGTTGGATTATCTGAGGTGCAGTGATGGCTCAGCGTTCGTTTTCACG
>CAZXXB010000258.1:674-5071 GCA_964644185.1 uncultured Myxococcota bacterium | reverse complement strand
CTCGATCGCCTCGGGGTTGCGCCTCATCGACTGCTCGCGGATTTCGTCGAAGTGCGCCCAGAGGTGGTGTCCCTTCACGCGGTCTACCCCGAGGTCGATCGCGAGTCGCACCATGTTGGCCAGTTCGACCACGTTCGCTTCGAGGAAGGTAAGTTGGAAGGTGACCCGGCAGCGATTCCCTCCGGTCGCGGCGTGGGCGTCACGCACCGCGATGAAGTCGCGGACGTTCGCCACCACCTTCTCCCAGCGACTCCCGAGCATGATAGCCTCGTGTGTGGCTTTGGTCGCGCCATTCCACGAGATCTTCACGTCCGACGTCACAGGGACAATCCGCTCTGCCCACGCTGCTGCGCCAAGTCGCGGGAACGTGCCGTTCGTCGTCAGGTTCAGCTTAACACCATAGCGTTCGCAGAGGCCGATGATGCCTTCGAAGTGCTCGTACAAAAGCGGCTCACCCATCGTCGAAGGGATCACCTCGCGCAACCCATTTGGCACAGCATCGGCAATCACCCGCTCGATCATCTCGAAGGGCATCAGGCGCGGGTGCTTTCCCTCTTGCTTTCGAAGGCTTTGAAGCGTGCTGTGTGGTGAGTGCTCCTCGCACATCACGCACCGTAAGTTGCAGGTGTCTGGGTTCGTGTCGAACGTCACGCGCCAAGGTCCCGGGTGTCGCACCACCCGCGTTGAGGCACGCTGTTTGATGACGCGCTCGTAGATCGCTTCGATCTCTGTCGCATGCTCGCCAATTTCAGGAATATCACCCGTTTCGCTGAGCAAGTACCCTCGCGCGCCGAGCCTTGCCGCGAAATCAGGGTCGTCGGCGAAGCTTTGCATCTGCTCGGCCAGAGCCTCCTCCGACCGGTGCTCAAAGAGCAGGCCGTTGACCGCGTGGTGAACGTACTCTGCCATTCCACCGACGTTGGCTGTGATGACCGGGACGCGGGCCTGCTGCGCCTCGTGAATCACGAGCGGCGAATTCTCGACCCACACCGAGGGCACGACAATCGCATCGCAACGGTCAAACACGTCGCGGACAATCTCTTGGTTCTTGTACTCGGGGAGCCACTCGACACGGCCCACCATATTCGGCGGCAGCGAAGCCGCAATCCTCTTGAGTGCGTCGGTGTCTTGGCCGCGGGGTCGACCCCAGATGCGGAGCCGTACATCTCCACGCAGCGAACCGAAGGCCCGGATGAGATCATGAACCCCTTTCGCTGGAATGTGCGTGCCGATGTAGCCGAACGTGAACGGCTCGCCCGCAATGCGACGACGCCCGGCTAGCCTCGGACGTGCGAAACCGTAGTCGAGGTAGACGAGCTTGCGCTCTGGCAGCCCGAACTCGTCCGCGTACCTCCGGTACAGGTAACGTGCGGGTGCGATGAACACGTCCACGAACTCGGCCATCTCGCGGACGTGCCGCATGCGGCGTGCTACCCAGTCGGTCCAATAGCCGAGATCGCCATCGTGCTCATTTGGCGCTCCACTAAAGTAACGGGCGTAGCAGCGCTCGGCGCACTTGCGGTCTTCCTGTCCGTCGCACGCAGCCCACAGGTTGAGCGGATCCTCAGGAAACATCTGCATGAACTGCCCACGTGGGCACATCATCCAGTAGTCGTGGAGCGTAAACACGATAGGAATCTCGCGGACCGCGGCCTCGCGCACAAGCGACGTCGAAAGGTGGTTCAGGTGACCGATGTGGACGATGTCGGGGCGTAAGCGGTCGAGAACCTCGGCAAAGCGCTGGTCGATCCCCGTTGCGCGGTAGCGATCTCTGAAGCGAGGGTTGTTGACCACGTGCACAGTGACGCGAGGGTCGTCGTTGTCCCGTTCCGCACGCAGTCGGAAGTCTGGGGCGAAAGGGTCTTCCTCCCGCGTGAATACGTGAACTTCGTGGCGCTCGGCCAACGCGTGGCAAAGGGTTTGGCTGTAGACCTCGGACCCGGCGTTGTAGCGCATCGGGTAACCGTGGATGACCTTCACGACTTTCATCCCGAGACCTCCTGAGACTGGCTTGGCGGTGGGCGTTGACCCGTTGCTTCAATTAACTCAGCGAGCCATCTCACTCACACGCCATCGCGCCACCCTAAATGCACTGCGCCGTGTAACTCACCTCGATTTTCGCTCCACGTGGCGGAGTCGTGTTTCTGCCAAACACCACCTCGTTGTTCTCCTCGTCATAGGTCCACCCCGTCCCGCTCCCCGTCGTATCTTGCGGAATCACCCGCCCGTTGACCTTCACCTCGATCGTCAACCCCTTCGCCGCACGTGACAGGCGATACGCCAATGCCCGCTGCCCGTACCATTCTTTATCGAGCGTGTCGTACACCGAACCCCAGCCAGCCTCGCAGATGCTCGTCGCAAAGCCGTTGTTGATCTGCTGATAAAAATCGTAGAGCCGCGTCGCCGCATACCCGTCACCCCCGCTACCCGTACAATCCTGCGGCTTCGGATTCCCCCCCGCGCTCAACCCCGCCACAATCGAGGCCCCGATGCGGTCGCTATTGCGCGTGCCCTTGAGACCCTTGAAAAAGTCGGCGTAGAACTGCACCGAGGCATCCGACTTGTCATCTTCGTCGGTGACGAAGACCAGGTAAAAGTCCGCCGACTCGCGCAGAAAGCCCCCATTGAGGCTGGGGTCGCTCACATTCGGCTCTTCGAGCGCAAGGTGCGCGGCTTGCAACGGAGACTCGCGCGACTCCGAGCAACACGTCCCGAGCCCAGCCAGATTCTCGGTCAGCACCGCCGCCCCGTCCGGCGTATCAGGCGTCACAAACTTCGGCTTACCCGGGCACGCATGCAGCAACCCGGGCCCAATCCGCCCCTTGCACTTGCTCTCGTAGCTGTCATTCACCTCGGTCGATGTCATCGCGATCTGATAGTCGAGCGCCAGCGAGTTGTGCAGCATCACAAACTTTGCGAACCCCGACGCAAGCGCCGCCTGCTTGTCGGCCATCGTGTTCGAGTTATCGACCACCCACAGCACATCAATCTTTGGCTCGACCGGCACTTCCCACACATCGGTGATCGACCGCTCCGCCACACCGCGACCGCTTAGCGAGATGGATACCAGACTGCAGCTCGTGTCGGCCTCGATAAGTAACTCACCTGCATCATTTCCATCAGTTAGCGGCGTATACCGCAACCACACCTTGAGACTCCCACCGCGGCTCACCGTCAGCGGCAGAGTCGGCGACTCGCGCGCGGGTTCGGTACGAACCACCGAAAACGCCGAATTCTCTGACGTATCGAGCCGCATGACATCGAGAGAGCTACTGCCCGGATTATAAATCGTGACCGGCAGTTCAGCCGACCTGCACCCCACCGCGACGTCACCAAAATCGACCGACCGTGGAAGCGCCTCAAAGTACGTCGGGTCTGTCGAACTGCTGAACAAGAAGACAAACCCCCGCTGGTCAAATCGCTCCTCAGTTTCACCCCCCGTTTCGCCGCCACCAGCCTCATCGTCACCGTTCGCGACGCGCTGGGGCTCATTGGCCGCGTTCGTCAAAAAGCGAACCAGGTCCTCTGGCGCAGTCGCGTCGCAATCAGGAAAGCTTGGGAACACTTGGCAAATCGGGTCATAGTCCGGGCCCAAATCGAGGCCGTCCCCGGTGTAGGTCAACTTGAAAGCCTTCTTCCCCCCGAATGGTACAACAACCGGCAGCGGGCCCGGTTCGTTCTCAGACTATGCAATGGCACTCGACACGTTGGGCGACAAACTCGCCTCATAAATAATGCAAATACCGCGCGAGTCAGACCGATGCTCGAACTCGACAATTCTAGTCTTGCCCTGCGATCGACATGCCCGTCCAAAATCAACAAGCCCCAAATCCTGCCCATTGATTTTGCGAATCGCAGGCGTCGTCTTAAGTAGACACTCGCCCGCCTCAACCCCCGTCCCCGTCAACGCAACGATCTCGTTCGCGCCCGTCACCCTCTCTTCAACGACGATGCGTCCATTCGCCTCACCCAGCGCCGTCGGACGAAACCGCACCGCAACTACGATGCTAAACCCCGACGCGAGCTCGTAATCACGCGGTATCGTCGCGGCATCTTCGTACGTCACCACGCCGTCGCTATCCAGCTTCGGCAATTGAACCCCCGCAATCGAAAAGTCGCCCGCACCCTCCACCAACTCCAGCGATTCGACCGTGCACGGCTGCAACCCAATATTTGCGACCTGAAGGCTCTGCTCGCCGTATGCCTGGGCCAACCCTACCGGCACATTGCCAAAAAGCATCACCGACGGCGCGGTCACGAGTATACACGGCTGTTTACCCTCACCACTCGCCCCCACACCCCGCACATCAATGAACTGCACCGGCGCGCGCGCGTCGTTGCTCACCACTTCAATCTCACCCATGTAAAGCTGCGTACGCTGAGGCTCGAATTTCAGG
>CAZXXB010000258.1:0-657 GCA_964644185.1 uncultured Myxococcota bacterium | reverse complement strand
ACACACGCCTCTTCACCCGTCGCAACATCCACGGGGTCGAGCGTCGTCTCGATGCTCACGGGCTCCATCGCGTACACATCGTCCGACCGCTCAGCCAGCGCGACCCTGCGCAACTCAAGCGCTCGTAACCCGCACGAGCAAAACCGCAAGCTCTCGGTGCGCATCGCCCCCCTCGCCACCGACCCAAAATCAATCAGCGACGGGTCACCGTTCACGTCCGCACGTCGGATACACAACGCCGCCTCATCCGTCGCCCCCGTCAGCCGCACCACCACCTCGCCCGCCACGGCATCACTGCTCGCAATCACGACCCGCCCCAGCTTCAACCCCGGCGAACCCGCCACAAACCGCACCGAAAACGCGCGCTTCGTCACCTCACCCTCCGGCAACGTGTACGCCGCAACATTCCCCGCCGTCACACGTGGAGGCCCCTCCTCCTCCACAAACGCCAACTCAACCCCCGCCCCCCACGTCGGGCTCTCACCCGCCACCTCACCGGTCTGCTGCAAATCGGTGCTCGCCACCACCAGCGATTCATCATCGCCCGCCTCCTCGCCCCCCTCGGTGCCCGTGACGACCTCGACCGTAAACCTTCGCGTCACCTCTTTGCCCGCCTCAACCGCACCAAAATCAATCGCAAGACCCCCACCCGCCTCA
>CAZXXB010000257.1:4317-5072 GCA_964644185.1 uncultured Myxococcota bacterium | reverse complement strand
GTGTAGACCCGCCCCGTCGCCGTCGCCCCCCGCTCTTCGTCCAGACGCTCACCCGCCCCGTCGCTCTCCCCGTCACCCGCCTGTGCAGCCCCCGCGCCCCCCAACAACCCAGATAAGAAAACCCCACACACCAGAGCCCAACGCGCGCCTGCCCGCAACGCCTCACGCACCCCCTCGCCCCTCGCGCGCCCCCGCGCACCATGCGCACCATGCGCACCATGCGCACCATGCGCACCATGCGCCGCCCCACCCCGCATCAAATGGCAGGTTCGCAGCATCAACGGCAGTCGTGTGAAATGAGAAACCATCTAAAGAACGCGCTGGTCGCGATGGTGACGGCGCTTCGCATAAATTTTGCCCGCCGTAAAGCGTCGAACCTGTCGGGGTACGTCGCCCCCGCGCCACGCAACGTGGCCCGGCGCAACGCAACGCAACGCTGGCCCCGACACCTTCAGCGCGTTATGTTGCTCACGGCTGCGCGCAGAAAAACAGGGCAGGGTGCTCACCATGGCAACGCTTCACACACGCTTCACAATCACCGCCGTCACGCTGCTCGCCTCCATCGTCGGCCTCGCCGCCGCCCCCGCAACCCTCGCCCACGCTCAACCCGCCGAACCGCCTGCCCCCACCGAGCCCGCCGACCCTGCCGACCCAGCAGCCTTCGACGACACCGAGCCCGCCGACCCCGGCGCCGACATCACCGCGCGCCCCCCCCCCCCCCCCCCCCGCCTCCCCCCCCCCCCCCCCCCCCCCCG
>CAZXXB010000257.1:0-4196 GCA_964644185.1 uncultured Myxococcota bacterium | reverse complement strand
GCGAATGGATCGACGTCCCAGGCCATGGACGCATGTGGCGACCCTACGGCACCCGCGTCGACTGGCGACCCTACGTCGATGGCCGCTGGGTCTACACCCGCTTCGGGTGGACATGGGTCTCCGACTACGAGTGGGGCTGGGCCGCCTTCCACTACGGCTCATGGCTCAACCTCAACGGCTTCGGCTGGATGTGGCTACCCGGCACCATCTGGGCCCCCGCATGGGTCACATGGCGCATCGGCGTCGGCTACGTCGGCTGGGCCCCATGGTCACCCTTCTACGCCTCCACCGTCGCCTGGGGCTACAACTGGTGGGTCTTCATCCCCAACGGATACTTCTACGGCTACCCCGTCGCACCCCACTGCATGCGCACCCGCGATGTCCGCCGCATCTACAACAAAACCCGCGCCATCGGCTCCACCACCACCGTCCGCGGCGGCGGACTCAAACCCGGCCACCCAACCGCCCACGGTGCCGCACCCACCAGCATCGAAATCACGGGCCGCATCAACGCCCCACAATCCACCGCCGTCATGATGACCGGCGGCCCCACCGTCGCCGAAGTCCAAAGCTGGACAGGCTACCGCGTCAACCAGCGCGAAATCGACTTCATCCCCGCCCGCCCCAACGAAACCAGCCTCGCCCCCCGCACCGGAAACTCCGCCATCAGCGTCGTCCGTCCCCACTTCCGCGACGCAAGACCCAGCGTCTCCGTCCCCCGCGAGCGCCCCCCAAACCCCAGCAACGGCGTCGTCATGCGCCGCGCAGGCGAATCCAGCGCCCGCCTCCAGCGCGTCGAAGACGCTCAGGGTGGCTACTTCACCGCACCCCAACTCGACTCCGCCGACTGGCTCCGCTCGCGCACCACAGGCACCACCACCACAAGCACCACCACAACGCGCCGCAATCCCCCCGCCAACACAACCCTCCAACCCATCCCCCGCAACCCCGACGCAGCCACACTGCGCCCCTCAAACCCCACCACCACACAACCCCGCGTCACCCCGCGCAGCTCCACCGCCCCCCGCCTGCGCGACGACCCCTACCGCGTCGCACCCATGCACACCGTCCGACCCCCACGCGACTCCGGCGGCTCAATGGGACGCCAGATGGCACCCGCACAAACCGGCGGGCGCGCCATCCGCAACGTCCCCGCACCCTCGCGCAACAACACCGTCGCCCCCGCCCGCTCAGGCAACCGCGCACCAACCAACATCCAGCGCGCCCCCACCCGCTCAGCCCCCGTCCGCGCCGCCCCACCACCCCCGCGCGCCATGCCCAAACGCAAGTAACACTCACAACCACCCCCACCCGCGCGAAACCGCACCCGCACCCGCATTCACACCAGCACGAAAGCCCCCAAAAGCATGCGCGTCATCTCTGGCACCGCCCGCGGACTCCGCCTCAAATCGCCCCACTCCGACGCCGTGCGACCCACCACCGACCGCGTCCGCGAATCGCTCTTCTCCATCCTCGCCTACCGCTACCGCAACGGCACCGTCCTCGACCTCTTCGGCGGCACCGGCGTCCTCTCCATCGAAGCCCTCTCTCGTGGAGCCCGCCACGCCACCATCATCGAAAACGCCGCCCCAGCCCTCGCCCTCATCCGCGCCAACCTCGCCCTCGCCCACTTCGAAGACCGCGCAACCGTCGTCAAAGGCGACGCCTTCCAGCACCTCGAAAAACTCGCCGCCCGCAACACCACCTTCGACCTCATCTTTGCCGACCCACCCTACGCCTCACGCTTCGCCACCCGCCTCGCCACCGACCCCGCCACCGCACGCCTCGTCTGCAACCTCCTCGCCGCCGCAGCCGTCATCGTCATCGAGCACGACCGCCGCGAACGCATCGAACTCCCCACCGGCGCATCCCTCGCCATCGCCGACGAACGCACCTTCGGCGACACCACGCTCACCTTTCTTGAGCGCGCCGCACCACCCAAACCCTCGACGGAATCAGGCGAACAGGGCATGATAACCGCACAATGAGCACGCCACGCACCGCCGTCTATCCCGGAAGTTTCGACCCCCCAACCGTCGGGCACCTCGACATTCTCGCCCGCGCGCTCCATTCCACCGCCTTCGACAACATCGTCATCGCCATCGTCCGCAACCCCAACAAAAAATCGCTCTTCACCATCGACGAACGCGCCGCCATGCTGCGCGAAGCCTTCGAGGCCAACCCCGCCCTTCACGACGCCCTCAACGCCGGTCGCCTGCAAATCGACGCCTTCGAAGGCTTGCTCGTCTCGTACGCAAAAGCCCAGCGCGCCACCGCCATTATTCGCGGATTACGCGCCGTCAGCGACTACGAATACGAGCTGCAAATGGCCCACATGAACCGCCGCCTCTTCCCCGGCGCAGAAACCCTCTTCTTCATGGCACGCGACGAGTACTCCTACGTCTCGTCGCGACTCACCAAAGAGGTCGCCTTCATGGGCGGCGATGTACGCGGACTCGTACCCGAAAACGTCTATGCCGCTCTCATGGCAAAAGTGCGTGACGCCGGTGTCTGAGCCTTCGCGCACCGCAACCCCGCGCCCACCTCTCGCGGCGCTCACGACGCTCACCGCACTCGTCGCGGCATTGCTCACCTCGCACACCGCCACCGCCGCGCCAGCATGGCGCGACACCGCCTTCACCCTCGAACTTGGCGGAGAAGCCCTCGCCGCTGCCGGATACGACCCCGGCTTTGTCACCATCCGCGGCTACGGCGACGACACCGTCGCGGGTGGCCTGCTCGTCGAGCTCACCCACTACCTCACCCCCCACCTCTCGCTCGGCACCCGCGCCGGATTCATCCACCGCACCGCACCCACCACAACCGGCATCGCCACCGCCACCGACGCGACGACGCCAGACCCGACAAACGACCCGACAGCCGACCCTGCGACGGCCTCTGCATCCGCCCTCACGAGCATCCCCGCGTTGTTTGTGGTGCGTTACGATCTCCCCTTCGCCAACGACTTCACGTTCCGCGCGAGCTTGCACACCGGCATCGTCGTCGCGACCGACGCTTCGGTTGATCACGCGACGACGGCGCAGGTCGCCCTTGCGTATTTTGTCGTGCCGAAGGTCGCCTTCATCTTCGGCGCCGCCGGAACCTTCTCCACCGCAAACACAGGCCCCACCTTCCGCCTCTCACCCACCCTCGCCGTCACGCTGCTGTGGTGACCCTCACTCAAACATCGCCTGCCGCACAATCGTCTGCTCGCGCCCCGGCCCCACAGACACCAATATCGCCGGAACCCCCGTCAACTCTTCAATCCGCTCCACATACCCACGCGCGTTTCGCGGCAAATCGGTCAGCTTGCGCGCCCCCGTAATATCCTCGCTCCAACCCGGCAGCGTCTCATACTTCGGCGTCACCCGCCCCAACGTCGCAGAGCACATCGGCACCGACTCGACAGGCTCGCCATCAAGCTCATACCCCGTGCAAATCTTCAGCTCGCCGCGCCCCGTCAACACATCCATCTTCGTCACCGCCAGCGCCGACAACCCATTCACATTCACCGCGTAACGCAGCGCATGTGCATCAAGCCACCCACACCGCCGCGGACGTCCCGTCGTCGCCCCATACTCATGCCCCGCCTCACGCAGCGCATCCCCCTCCGGCCCCAGCAACTCAGTCGGAAACGGCCCCCCGCCCACGCGCGTCGTATAAGCCTTCGTCACACCCACCACCTTGCGTATCCCCATCGGACCACTCCCCACCCCTGTCATCGCCCCACCCGACGTCGTGTTCGAGCTCGTCACAAACGGGTACGTCCCATGGTCGATATCGAGCATCGTCCCCTGCGCACCCTCAAACAGCACGTTGTGATTCGCCCGCAAACGCTTGTTGATCAGAAGCGACGTGTCATCAATGTGCGCCGACAGCCGCTTCGCATGACCCATCGCCCACGCCACCATCTCATCCACCGACAGCGTCGCCTCGCCACAATGCGCAAGGTACGCGTTCAACTCTTCAAGCCGCTCCGCCACGCGCCCACGCACCGTCTCTTCATTCGTCAAATCACCCACCCGCAACCCGCGCCGCGCCACCTTGTCCTCATAACACGGACCAATCCCCCGCAGCGTCGTCCCAATCCCGCCCCCGCCACGCCGCTTCTCACGCAACGCATCGAGCCGCTTGTGGTACGGCGTAATCACGTGCGCCCGGTCGCTCACCCGCAACAGCGCATCGTCGAGCAGCAA
>CAZXXB010000256.1:0-5134 GCA_964644185.1 uncultured Myxococcota bacterium | reverse complement strand
GGGGGATGGGCAGGATCAATCCGCGCAACAGAACGCTGGGGCGTTCTCCCCCCCTGCCTCCCGCCACGCTAGCAGGTCGCACGTCGCGAAGTAACCCCGTGCGTGACCCAGACAACGCGCACCACCCAGAACCACCTCGTATCCGACCAAAGCACCCCTGCCCGCCCCCACCCCGCGTCCGCGCGTCGCGCGCGCGAGCCGCGCCGATGGGACGATTACAGGCACCAACGCCCTGCCCCGAAGTACCCCGCCATAGGGGGAGAATCGCTCGCGCCGAAGCAGAACTTCATGGGACACCTATGGGACACTTGGCGACGACAACTGACAAAAACCAGAGAGAGCGCACAAGCATCGAATGACGGATAACCCCTTGATTTGATTGTGGTTGCCTGTCGCGGATTGTTGTGTCTTTTCGGGGGTTTAGGGTCTCAAAATCCGCCGACTTCACGGTCATGGGGGTTCGAGTCCCTCTTCGGGCACCAGAGTTTTGGGGTGGTTGAGCGGGTTCGCGGGGTGGGTTCGCCGAGTCGGCGAGGGGCCGGGCGTGGCGCGCGCAACAAAGCGGCACAGGTCGGACGAACATGCGACGACACGAACCGGTCACGGTATGGTCACCGGTGGCGACGGCGACGGCGTAACGGCGGTTGGCGTGGCGGGGGATGCGGACGCGGTGCGGGCCTTGCATTGCGATATTCCTACATATAGAAATCGAATTATTCAGCCTCTCTGGCGGTGAAGTCGCACGTTGGCGCAGGGACGCGATGTTGCGTGCCTGCGGTATGCGCTTGCGCATCGCCGTGGCGCGGCGCGCTGAAGGCGCTGTGCCACAAGAGGACCACAGCAAAAACGAAGTGGGGAAGAAGAGATGACATCAGGTTCACATCGACAGGTCGTTGGCGCTCGCGGGGCGGCAGGTTTGCGCGTCGCGCAAGCAGCATTGCTCATGGTGATTTTTGGAACGTCGTATGCCTGCGGCGAGATGGGTGACGACGAGTTTGCGGGTCTCGACGCTGGCGAAGACGCCGCGATTGACCGGGCGGAGGGTGAGGAAGACGATGTGACGTGGGTGTCGTCGGCGCTGCGCAAGGGCCAGCCCGGCGCGAAGAATGGCATGACCGATTATTGCCGAGACCCGGCGAACAAGTGCGTCGCGGGCGAAGGCAACTGCGTCAACAACAGCAACTGCCAGGCGGGGCTTGTGTGCGCGGCAACGGAAGGTGCGCGGTGGGGACTTCCGCCGCAGAACTCGGTGTGCGTCCCGACGCAATGCGACAACAATGTGCAGGACCCGAACGAAGGTGGCGTCGATTGTGGGGGGCCGTGCGGATCGTGCACGCGTCCGACTTCGGTGAAGATTGGTTCGCACCTCTACTGCTCGACACAGTTTCCGTGCGTGGCGGGTGAGGGGTCGTGCGCGGGCAACGTGCGCCCGTGTACGTCGGGGTTGATGTGCGCCGACAACGTGGGGCTCATGTAGGGGTACCCATCGTCGATTGACGTGTGCCAGGCGACGACGTGCACGAACCTCACGACGGATGGCGATGAGCTTGGGGTCGATTGCGGTGGGTCGTGCCCGCCGTGTTCACGTCCGTCGAATCTGGGGACGAACGGTCAGTCGAACTATTGCACGACGCAGTGGAAGTGCGGCGTCGGCGAGGGCAAGTGCGACAGCAATGCTGAGTGTCAGTCGGGGTTGACGTGCACGGCGAATGCGGGGGCGTTTTACGGTTTGAAGCCGACGTTGAGCGTGTGCGACGCGAACGTGCCAGAGAAGCGGGTGACGACAGGTGGGAACGGTGCGTGCGGTGTGAAGGGTGACGGGTCAATCGTGTGCTGGGGGTCGACGCCGTCGGGAACGCCATCAGGAACGTTCAAGACGACGGCGATTGGTGGCAATCATGCGTGTGGTATCGCGAGCAACGACACGCTGGTGTGCTGGGGCAACAATGGGGCGGGTCAGGGGGTTGGCATCGGGGGGACCTTCATCGACGTGGGTTCGGGCCAGGGTCACAACTGCGCGATTCGGACGGATGGAACGGTTGCTTGCTGGGGCTCGAATTTCGGTGGCGAAGCGACCGCTCCATCGGGGACGTTTACGCGGCTTGAGACGGGGTCGCAGGTGAACTGCGGCATTCGGACGGATGGGACGATTACGTGCTGGGGCTACGCCGGCAATGGGTCAGAAAATCCACCCGCGGGGACGTTCCGCGATGTGGATGTGGGTCTCTTCACGTGCGGTGTGAAGCAGGATCGGACAATTGCGTGCTGGGGGCCCGCGCCGACGCCACCGACGGGGAATCAATTCGTGCAGGTCGTGGCGGGCCAGCAGCATGGGTGTGCGCTGAAGCTTGATGGGTCGGTGACGTGCTGGGGCGCGAACAACTATGGTCAGACGGATGTGCCAGCAGGAACGTTCAAGCAGATTGACGCGGGTGGCTACTATACGTGTGGTTTGAAGACCGACAACACGGTTGCCTGCTGGGGTATCAACTTCCAGGGGCAGCTCAACGCACCGGGTGGTGCGCTGTAGGCGTGATGTGCACTTGAGGCGAGCGTTTGAAGCGCTGGCCTCACGGCATGACGGCCACTGTCTCTTCGCACCCGTTCGGGGCGTGAGGGGCGGTGGTCGTTGTTTTTTTCTGGGGGGCATGCCGAGCGGTGGCGGGTGGCAACGATTACGGTGCGAGACGAGCGGCAAGCATGACGCGTGTTCACCTATCTTGTGGGGCGGGGCGGCGGCGCGGTATACACGCGCACTTCGATGGACGCAGCGATCGCCCACCCACGCCACGACGGCCATGAGACCGGACCCGATTTGCTCGGCGGGTCGGCTTTTCCGCGTGGGTTTGGGGCGGTGTTGTTCGTGTCGCTGGCGTTGCATGGGGCGATGTGGGCAGCGGCGATTCACTGGCCGGGGCTATTGCCCGATATGAAGCCGCCAGAGCGGATTGACGCGATTACAGCGCGAATCGTGAAAAAGGGCATCAGGAAGCCCGAGAACGCGTTGCCGATCATCGAGACGGCTCCGCCACCGGTCGATTCGGGGTCTGCGAATCGGGTGAAATCGGCGGATGCGGTGGCGGCGCCGGTACCTTCGAATGAGCCGGTCAAGACGACGACGGCGCGCAGCACGACGCAATCGACAAAACCCGACAACAGGCAGCTTTTGTCGGTGCTCGATAAGTACAACGCGCGGCGGACGGGTCGGGCGCAGATGGGGTATGGCGACCCGAATGGGAGCGTGGATGGGGATGCGGACGAGGCGCGCGAGGGCGACCTGTATCTCACGGCGCTGCAACGCAAGGTGAAAGAGCGGTGGGATGTGCCGAGCATCATCAGCGATGCCGACCGGCTGCATCTCAACGCGACGGTGATTTTGTATCTCACGCCGACGGGTCAGGTGCGTGACGTGCGATTTGAAAAGCCGAGCGGAAATCCGCTGTTTGATTCATCGCTCGAGAAGGCGATTCGTGCCGCTGCGCCGTTTGGGATACCCCCGGCGGTGTTTATGGCGCGATTTAGCCAGACGGGCATCGGGCTCAACTTTCGTCCGGGGGCGTGAGATGCGGACCTTCGAGCAAGTCGAAAAGCTATGTTGACGTTGACAAGTTGGGTGAAGCAGCGGGCGTCGTGGTTCGTGGCGGTGGCAGTGATTGCGACGGGGGTGACGCTCGGTGTTGCGACGCGCGATGCATCGGCGCAGCCGGGTGGCGGGGCATCTTCGGCACGCCCGTACATTGATATCACGGGGGGCAATCGTGCGGCGTACCCGCTGGCGATCGCCGAACCGCTGACGTTGCCGGGCGCGGTGGCTGAGCGGGGTGCGACGGCGACGGTGATCGGGGTGTTGCGGGGTGATTTGGCATTTTCTGGGTACTTCGATGTGCTGAATCCGAAAGGGTTTCTCGCGGTGAGTGGCGAGGGGATGAGCGTTGATGCGATTGATTTTAACAAGTGGTTGCAGGTGGGTGCGCAAGGGCTGGTGAAGAGCGGTGTTGAGAAGAAGGGTGAGAAGACGCAATACACGGTGCGCGTGTTTGACGTGGCGACGGGCAAGCAGGTGTTTGAGCAGGGGTATGATTTTGCGCTTGGGCAGCGGGCAGTGGCGCACCGGGCCGCGAACGATATCGTGCGATTCTACACGGGTGAGGCTGGCATTTTTGCAACGCGGATCGCCTATGTCGAGAAGCGGGTTCCGGGGCAGTCGGCGATTCGCATGATGGATTATGACGGGGCGGGCGACACGCTCGTCTATCGCAATGGGGCGATTAATATTCTTCCATCGTGGAAGCGTGACGGGTCGGCGCTGCTGTTTACGGGGTATTTGCACAACAATCCGGACTTGTATCGGGTGAGTCTCGCGAACCGGACGACGGTGCGTGTGTCAAATCGCCCGGGTATCAACTCGGGCGCTGTATATTCACCGGATGGAAAGAAGATTGCGCTGACGCTGAGTCACGGCAACAACAGCGAGATCTATGTGATGGATGCGGACGGCGGGAATCTAACACGGCTGACGAACGACTGGGGAATTGATACGTCGCCGACGTGGTCGCCGGATGGGCGGCGAATCGCGTTTGTGTCAACGCGGTCGGGGCGTCCACATTTGTTTACGATGAATGCGGATGGGAGCGAGCAGAAGCGGTTGACGTATGTGGGTGATTACAATCAGGAGCCGCGGTGGTCGCCGCGGGGCGACTGGATCGCGTTTACGGCGCGTGACGAGCGGTTGCAGTTTGACCTGTTTATGATTTCGCCGGATGACTCGACGAAGATTGTTCGGTTGACGCAGGATCAGGGGAACAACGAGTCGCCGACGTGGGCGCCGAATGGTCGGTATCTGGCGTTTCAGAGCACGCGGACGGGTGTGGCGCAGGTGTTTATCATGGATGCGAATGGCGAGAATCAGCGGCGCGTGACGAACCAGCCGTGGCGTTGTGAGCAGCCGACGTGGGAGCCGTTTCACGTGGGCGTGACGGGTGACTTGCAGGCAATCGACGACGCGAAGGGCGAAGCGAAGTAGGGGTGGAGATAGGTGACAGGAGAAGTGGCGGTGCCGGGGTTACAGGGCCTTGCCGGGGTTAAAGAGGTTGCGGGGGTCGAGGGTGCGCTTGACGCGCAGCATGAGGGCGTG
>CAZXXB010000255.1:0-5136 GCA_964644185.1 uncultured Myxococcota bacterium | reverse complement strand
TGCAAGGATTCCCCGCTCAGCCCGTGCTGCTCCTCAGTTCGGATGGCGTGCCCGTCCGGGCAAGTTACATGATGGAAAAGCAGCCCGACGGCAGTTGGAGGATTAACGGTTGCTATCTGGTTCCTGTAGAAAGAAAAACTGTTTAGGGAATGGGAAAGGAGGCATGGGGCATCGGGCAAAAGGGCATTGCGTAAAATCTCAAATCTCAACTCTAAAATCTAGATGACCTCTTACACCCCCGAACAACTGCAAGCCCTGGGACGCGCCATGCCCAACATCTGGGCCACCCGCGAGATGCTCGTGCTACCCGACCTCAGCCTCAACGGCACCGTCGGCTCAGACTTCAAACTCGGCCTCCGCCCCGCCGGTGCCCTCTTCAGCGCGGGCTGGTCGCAAGACTGGCAGGCCCAGCACGCCACCCGCCGCTACCTTCTCGTCGGCTCTGGCGATCAGCTCGAAATCGGCAACGAGTACCAGTTCAACCAGCTCAACCGCGACGTCACCCTCAACGGCATCTTCGACTTCAAAGTCTCACCACACGATGGGCACGAACTCGCCGCGACCTCGCTCGTCAACCGCAAAACCGAAGACGAAACCCGCAACTTCACCGGCGTCAACCGCAACGTTCAGCAACCCATCGACGTCACCCGCCTCAAATGGCTCGAACAGACCCTCTTCTCCCAACAGATTCGCGGAGCCCACGAAATCGCCGAAGCCGCACGCCTCAAACTCGACTGGCGCTACGCCTTCTCGCTCGCCGCCCGCTACGAACCCGACCTTCGCGAATACCGCTACGACTACAACCCCGTCGCCGACAAATTCCTTCTCAACAACCTCTTGCCCGATGGCAACTGGCGCCGTTACAGCGACGTCGGCGACCGCACCCACGACACCGCGCTCGACGCCACCATCCCCTTCCGCCAGTGGGCGGGCCTCGAAGGCCGCGTCAAATTCGGCCCCGCTCTCACCCTGCGCAGCCGCAACGCCAACCTGCGCATCTACAAGTTTCAAGCCGTCGGAGCCTCAGCCCAGGCCGCCGAACTTCTCGCCAAACCCATCGAAGAAATCTTCGCCCCCGAAAACATCAACTCCGACGCATTCCAAACCGAAGAGATCACCCGCGAGACAGACAACTACACCGCGAGCCAGTCCATCTACGCCGGCTACGCCATGACCGAACTCCCCCTCCATTCCTCGCTCACCCTCGTCACGGGCCTACGTGTCGAACGCTCGATTCAAGAGGTGCAAACCTTCGAGCTCTTCAACCCCGACAACGTCCCCGTCGTCGCCACCCTCGACAACACCGACCTGCTACCCGCCGGCACCCTCACATGGTCGTTTCGCGAAGACATGCTGCTGCGCGCCGCCGTCAGCCGCACCCTCTCGCGCCCAGACTTTCGCGAACTCTCACCCGCCGTCTTCAACGACGTCGTCGGTGGACGCGCAGTGCGCGGCAACGAAAACCTCCGCCGCGCCTCCATCATCAACGCCGATCTACGCTGGGAATGGTACCCCACCTCGCGCGAAACACTCGCCGCCGCCGTCTTCTTCAAAGCCTTCGATGAACCCGTCGAGATGGTCGTCGTACCCAGCAATCAGCCCGTCAGCACCTTTGCCAACGCCAAAGGCGCATTCAACACCGGCATCGAAATCGAGTTTCGCAAACACTTCGACTTCATCACCCCCGTACTCGACGCCATGTACGTGGCTGGCAACCTCTCGTGGATCTACTCACGCATCGAGCTCGACCCCGCCTCAGGCGTCCAGACCAGCTCAGACCGCGCCCTGCAAGGTCAGTCGCCCTACATCGTCAACCTGCAAATCGGCTACGACAACCCCGACACCGAGACCAGCGTCGCCCTGCTCTACAACGTGCAGGGCCCCTTCATCGCCGAAGTCGGCGCCAACCGCGCGCCCGACATCTTCGCCGAACCCGTCCACCAACTCGACATCACCCTGAGCCAAGCCCTCGGCGCCGGATTCGCCCTCAAATTCAAAGCCCGCAACCTGCTCGACTGGCCCGTTGAGCGCACCCAGGGCGACTTCGTGCAAGAGACCTATCGCCGCGGAAGAGCCTTCACCCTCGGCGTCTCATGGGCGTACTAGCCCACCAGCACGAGAGCCACATGTGAGCCACACCACATGTGAGCCACACATCGCGCCCTTCGCGAACGTGTCTCTTGCACTGCTTCTTTCTTCTTTATTCGGCGTCTGGCCGATACGCGCGCGCTTCTCAACACGCGGGTGATGCGCCCTCTACACCCACTCAGCCGCCGCACGACGACTGCGCGTCGCAGTCAAGCCCGGCGTCGAAGAGGCATTCGTTGAACCCTACCGCCTCATCCCGCTCAAACGTCGGCGCCACCTCGCGGCACTCGCTCATGCACGTCTCAAACGTCACGCCATCTTCAAGACACGGCAACTGCGTCTCGCACCGCTCAAGGCAAATCAGGTCGCCAAAACCCACGAACCGATACGGGCTCCCCTCCGGGAACAGCCACTCCACGCAATACATCGCCTCGTAGCACGTACGATTCGCCTGCGCCGCCGTCAAACACCGCTCAGACTGCTTCAGATTCGTCTTCGCCACCTCATCGTCGATGTTCGTGAAATCGCGCTCGTACGACGCCTGACAGTCGGTCACGCACAGCCCGAGAAATTGCTCAAACTGATTCGGAAACACCACCGCGCAAAACGCCGCGATGTTCCCGCACAGCACACCGCAGTCTGAAAACACGGTGTCGGGCACTTCTTTCGGCGGATTCGACCCCACCTCGTCATCTTGCCAGTCGCGATCACCCGTCGCGTCGTCATCATCAGCCGCAGCCGACGTATCTTCGTCGCCCGTCGCATCGGCGGTCGTATCAGACGTCTCGCCCGCATCCGCCGTCTCGGCGTCGTCATCGTCATCGCCGCACGCCGAAGCGCCCACAAAAAGGTTGAGCGCCAGTGCCAGTAGCACCGCACGCCCAACCAACGCTTTGCCCACCAACACCGACTTTGCCGTAAGCCCGTTCACGTCGCGCATGAGTTATGGCGTCCCTTTGCAACGGTCAACCGTCACCGAATCAAACTCCGTACCGTTCAGATCAACCGCGTGCAGCGTCATCGTGCACCCGTCAATCTCACCCCACACAAAGTGGTACTCGACAAGCTGCGCCGCCTGCAACGGATCAACCTTCGTATCGTCAGCTTCATAAAGGCTCTTGCCGCCCGCACCCGTCGTCACGTGAATCACGCCCCCCTCGCCAATCGTCGACACGCTCGCCGCCTCGTACTTGCCCTGACCCGTCGTGTCATCCGTCGGCTTCGTCGCCACACGCACCGGCTTGTAACGCTCGTAAAGGTGGTTGTGACCGACGAACACCGCCTGCACACCAAACTTCTGCAATATCGGCTGAATGTACGTCTGCAGGCTCAGGTCAGGCAGACGACCCTTCGTGTTCGAAAACGCCGGACGGTGCCACAACGCAAGCTTCCACGGCTTCGTTGACTTCGACAGGTCGTCTTTCAGCCAGTCATCCTGATCTTCCGTCTTCTGCTCAATCCGATCGGTGTCGCTGATCGCCGCCGCGGCCCGGTCGATCACCATCTCGGTCATCGGGCTTTCGCTGTCGATCATCGCAAAGTGAATCGGACCCCAGTCAAACGAGTAGTACCGCTCTTTGTCTTTCTCAAGCCATGCGTTGCGACCCAGCGCCAGAAGCTTCAGCGACGGCTCCGCGTTGTCCGTCCCGTAATCGTGGTTGCCGTGAACTACGAAAAACGGAAGGCTCAGCCACATCTCCCGATAAATCTCAAACACGCGCGTCTGCCACTCGCCATAGTTGCCGTCGCTGTACGCGTTGTCGCCAGTCGTCAAAAACAGATCGACGCGCCGCTCTTTCATCAGCTTCGCCATCTGGTCGCGCACCTGAATCTGCGGAGTCGTGTTGCCGCCAAAATCACCCAGCATCACGAACGTCACCTTCGCATCCTCGCTCGCCGGCGCCGTCCGAAACTTGATGCCACCCGCCAGCTCTTCATCGTCGGCGAAAATCTTGTAGCAGTACTCGGTGTCGGGCTTGAGGCCCGTGATGTTCGTTTCAAAGTGATGAAAATACCCCACGAACGAACCCGGGAGCACGCTCACTTCCGACGTGTATTTCGCCGGATACTCCGCCGTCCGACCAATCCGCACCTCGCCCTTCGGCACCGGAACCGTCTTCGCGTCAATCGTGTTCCCATCTTCATCCTGCAACGGAATATCCGTCGCCCACAGAATCACCGCCGAGTTCGTCGAGACGCTGTTCAGGTACGGCCAACGACGCAGCTTCGGGTTAGAACCCGGCGCGACATTCTCCGTCCCACACTCCGCGGCTGCACCGGGGTTCGGGTCCGGCACCAGGTCTTCATCTCCACCCGTCTCACCCGTGTCGCCGGTGTCACTCGTGTCGCCAGCCCCTGAAGTCTCGGCGGTGTCGTCGCCCGTCGTCTCATCATCGGTCGTACCCGCGGTGTCGCCACCATCAGTCGCATCATCGTCGTCATCGCCCGTCGTCGCGGTCGCATCGTCATCGTCACCGGTCGCCGTGCCATTCGCATCGTCATCGTCCGCGCCACCCGTTGCACCGTCGGTGTCGTCACCCGTCGCTGAGGTCTCGTTGGCCGTCTCGGCCCCCGTGTCGCCGTTGTCGTCGTCGTCATCGCCACACGCCACGACCATCAACAACGACATCGCAGCCAGCACGCGCGCCAGCGCCAACGTATCAATGCTGCCTGCAACCGAAGCGAACTTCGCCGAACAAAACCTGCGCATGGGGTACTCCTGAGTGAGAAAACAACGCGTGCCCGTATACCCTGCTGCAACCGCCTTACTGCGTATGTTTCGTGACGTGTTTGCATCACTGCGTTTCATCTTCGTGACGCCGCGCCACCTTCGCGTGACATTTAGGTGCCGCAAGTCGCAATCGCCATATTTCGCTTGAAGCACGATTCCCCACTTTGTTATGGCGCGCGCCACCTTGAAAATGCTTTCACCCACACGATCACCCATCTTTTCTCATGTCGCTTCGTCGCGAGGTGTCGTGCAATGTAATCGCGCGACCCCCCCGCCCCAACCCCGCCCCCACCGGGGGGGAGGGGCTTATTCCCCCC
>CAZXXB010000254.1:0-5192 GCA_964644185.1 uncultured Myxococcota bacterium | reverse complement strand
ACCTTCTGCTCCGCCACCTGCGCCAACCCCTCATGCACCTGCAACGCCCCCACCTCAGGCCCACGCGCCCCCTCGACCAGCACCTCGACCCGCTGCACCCCCCGCTCGACCATCGCCACATCCACATCAAACCGATTCCCCACGAGCCGCGGCGGCTTCACCTTCTCTTCAATCACCCGCCCCGACGGCAACGTCAAAAACAACCGCGGATTCTTATACCCATCGCGCACCACGAACCGCAGCGACACCTTGCGCCCCAGCCCCACCTCCTCATGCGGCACCCCCGTCACCGAAACCGGACGCGCCGCAAACAACATGAGGTAATAAGCCTCGGCCCCGCCCCAGTGCATCGCAAACCCCGCCTCGGTGTACCCCCCGCGACGAAACGACCCCTTCACAATCGACGCCAACTCAGCCACCAGCATCGCCTGCGCCTGCTCTGCCGGTTTGTCGGTCGCAAACACCCGCACAATCGGCAACAGATTCGGCGTGTAGACCCCCACCGTCTCTGCCGCCCACACAATCTCATCGCGCGTCAGCTCACGCGTCCCACGCGCCACCGCCGCCCCCGCCTGCTGTTGCGGAAGCGCGCGCGCAAGCAACTTCGCCGCAAGCAGATTCAGCGCATCCGACACCGCAGGTGGCTGCATCCCCGCACCGCGAAACGACCGCTCATAAATCAGCGTCTCGGGTGAATCATCATCGGGCAACGCCACGAGCGGCGCCGCCGCGCTTGGGTCTTCACCGCCCGCTGTCTGCGCCTCTGCCACAGGCAGATCGAACACAAGCGCGCCCATCGCCGTCATCAGCGTGAGCATCGTCTGGGCTCGCATTCTCGTTCGTCGTTTCATATCGTCGTCAATACAGCAGCGGTTCGGTTGGTTTGGGCCTGCCGCGCCAACGCATCAACGTCGTCACCGGACGCCCCGTCTCCGGATACTCGATCAGCGCATAACACTCGCGCTGCTGACGCCCAAGCTTCGGCACGTCGAGCGAAATCATGTTCACCCACGTCCCCGTGTTCAAGTACACCTTGTCCTGCTCATACACCCGACACACCTCAAAATGCGTGTGCCCCATGATCACCGTGTGCACCCCACGCACGTTCCGCAAAATGAACTCCGCGTAATCATCCAGCGCCGGAAAAAGCGTCGCCGTCGACTCAATCGTGTGCTGAAAACGCCGCCACCACCGCGCAATCCCACCCCCAGCCTGACCCGCCGCCAACACCTCCACGCGATTGCGCACGAAATATCTCAGCGTCCGCCACAGCAACTTCAATATGAACCGCGTGTCGAACAGCAACCCCAGCACCACGAACCGCGAAAATGGACGCACGTGATCAACATACGGACGCTCATGCCGAAGAGGGTTCACCACGAACAGCACGAACCGACTCCCCCACGGCAACGGAATATACGGCTCAGCCGCCGTCCCATCCGCATTCGGCGGCGGCGTCACAAACAACCGCCGATAATCAAACGAGTTCTGAATCTCGAACTGATGCCCATGATGAATCTGTATCCCCTCCGGCAAAAAGTACGTGTCCGACTCTTGCCACACCACCACCCGCTCACGCGCCGCACCCCGCGCCACCCAGTCGCGAAACCGCTCGCCCGCCCCCGGCCACATCATCTCAATGTCGTGATTGCCCGGTATCAACGTCAAAGAATGCTTCTCATCGCGCAGCCACTTGCGCAACGCCGACACAAATACCGGATGCCCCTCCATGCACGCGTCGAGCTTCGCAATCGCCTGCCGCTCGGTCACCTTCCCCGAAAACGCCCCATCCACCGGAACCTTCAACATATCAAACACGTCGCCATTCAGTATCAGCTCAACCTCATACCCCGCGTACTCACCCTCGCTGTAGTAACTCAGAAAGTCGGCAAACGCGTCGTCCTTCGAAAAATCCTCAAAGACGTTCACGCTCCCCTTCTGGTTCCCCGTCCCCATATGCAAATCACTCACCACCAGCTTCACCCGCGGCTGCATCGCCGTCACCGCGCGCGAAGTCGATGTGCTCCACAGCATCTCAGGTGGTGGAATCGCTGTCGTGGCGTCGCCCATCGCTCAATATGGCACAGACACAACCCCGCCCCGTCAAGTTTTGCGCGCTGACACGCGCCACCAAAACTGCTACCCTCGCCCCATGTTCATCGACTTCTTCTACCTCCTACGCAAAGCTGGCATTGAGGTCTCACCCACCGAGTGGCTCACCTTCGTCGCCGCGCTCGAAAAGAACCTCCACGACGATTCCCTCATCGGCTTCTACCACCTCGCCCGCATGACCCTCGTCAAAAGCGAGTCCAACTACGACGACTTCGACCGCGCCTTCCTCGCCTACTTCAAAGGCACCGAACTACCCAGAAGCCTCAAAGACGCCATTCAAGACTGGCTCGCCAAACCCATCCCCAAACGCGAGCTCACCGACGCCGAACGCGCCGCACTCAAAGCCCTCGACTCCGACGAACTCCGCAAACTCTTCGAACAACGCCTAAAAGAACAAAAAGAACGCCACGACGGCGGCAACCGCTGGATAGGCACGGGCGGCACCTCACCCTTCGGCCACGGTGGAGAAAACCCAGCCGGCATTCGCGTCGGCGGCGACGGCGGCTCACACACCGCGATTCAGGTCGCAACCGAGCGCCGCTTCGCCAACTACCGTGACGACCTCACCCTCGACACACGACAAATCGGCGTCGCCCTCCGCAAACTCCGCGTCCTCGCCCGCCATGGGCAACACGACGAAATCGACATCGACGAAAGCATCGACCAGACCTGCCGCGACGGCGGCGAAATCCACGTCGCCTTTCGCCCACCCCGCAAAAACAACATGAAGGTCATGCTCCTCATGGATGTCGGCGGAACCATGGACCCCTACACCTTTCTCGTCTCGCAACTCTTCAGCGCCGCCCACGCCGCCAACCACTTCAAGCAGTTTCGCCACTTCTACTTTCACAACTGCGTCTACGAGCAACTCTACCCCAACGCCTCGTTCTGGCGCGGCACCCCCACAAGCGAAATCCTCCGCGACGTTGACCGCGACACCCGCGTCATCTTCGTCGGCGACGCCTACATGTACATCGGTGAACTCACCGAACCCTTCGGCGCAGGCTACTACTACCACAAGAACACCACGACCGGACTCGACTGGCTCAAACGCCTTCGCGACCGCTTCGAATTCGCCGTCTGGCTCAACCCGCGACCACAAAGCATGTGGGGCGGCCCCTCCATCTCCCTCATCCGCACCATCTTCCCCATGATGCCCCTCACCTTGGCCGGACTCGACAGCGCAATCCGCGTCCTCACTGGCGCCGACAAGGCATCTCGCACCATGCCCCAAACCCCCGTCGTTGACCCACGCTACTCATAGCCCCTCGCATCGCCCCCTGCGCACCTCACCCGCGCACGTCACCCGCGCATCTCACCCCATGCCTGCCACACGCAACGACTCACCACACGACTCACCGCTCTACGTCATCGCCGACGTCACGAGAGAGCGCCCCAACCCGCTGCCCTTCGTCGAAGCCGTCCTTCGAGCCGGTGCCCGCATCATCCAGCTTCGCGCAAAATCGCTCTCACCCGCCGACTACCGCAACCTCGCCATCGCCGTGCAGCAACGCTGCGCAGCACACGACGCCACCTTCATCGTCAACGACCACCTCACCATCGCCCACGACCTCCACGCGGGCCTGCACGTGGGGCAGGGCGACACCGACCCCCTCACAGCCCGCATCACCCTCGGCAACGACGCCACCCTCGGCCTCTCGACCCACAACCTCGCCCAGTTTCGCGCCGCACGCGCGCTCTCACCCCCGCTCACCTACATCGCCGTCGGCCCCATCTTCGCCACCGCCACCAAACACGACGCCGACCCCGTCGTCGGACTCGACCTGCTCCGCGCCGCACGCGCCCACATCAACGCCACCACCGCCCCACACACCACCCAGACAAAACTCGTCGCCATCGGCGGCATCACCCTCGCCAACGCCGAAAGCGTCTTCGCCGCTGGGGCCGACACCGTCGCCATCATCGGCGATCTCGCAAACGCCCCCGACCCCGCCGCCCACACCCGCGCACTTCTCGCCACCCGCGCGCGGGTTTGCTAGGGTAACCGCAATCAAACCCCACGCGGTTCGCCCGCACCAACAACGCCGAGAGCCACGCACATCATGAGCCCCAAGGGACTCGCCGGATCAGCCCCCTACATCGCCGACGCCACCGCCCGCCGCGTCGAGCTACCCCCAGAGCTTCCCGTGCTTGCCGTCCGCAACACGGTCCTCTTCCCAGACCTCATCCTCCCGCTCGTCATCGCCCGCCCACAGAGCGTCGAGCTGATTCACGCCGCCGCGGCAGACGACCGCATGATCGGCGTCGTCGCACAGCGCGACCCCGACAACGAGACCCCCACCCCGCAAGAACTCTTCGACGTCGGCTCAGCAGGCGTCATCGTCAAAACCCTCAAATTCCCCGACAACTCCATTCGCGTCATGATTCGCGGCGTCGCCCGCTTTCGCGTCGATGCCTACACCCGCACCGACCCCTTCTTCCGCGCCCAGATCACCCAGATCAACGACGAGCTTCCACCCGAAGCCACATGGCGCCCCCGCTTCGAAAACCTCCGCCGCCTCCTCGCCGAATCGCCCGTCCTCCAGCGCGAAGTCGTCACCACCGCCCAGACCATCGAGGCACCCGGCACCTTCTGCGACTACCTCGCCACCGTCCTCGATCTCAAACTCAGCCAGATGCAGGAGTTTCTCGAAATCACCCGCGTCGACAAGCGCCTCGACCGCCTCAGCGACCTCTTGCAGCAAGCCCTCGCCGCTCACGACGTCCGCGCCTCCATCAACGACGAAGTCAAACAGCAAATCGACAAAAGCCAGCGCGAGTACTACCTGCGCCAGCAACTCAAGGCCATCCGCCGCGAACTCGGCGACGACGAAGAACTCGAAAACGAACTCGAAGAGTTTCGCGAGCGACTCGCCAAAGCAAGCCTCCCACCCGAAGCCCAGAAAGAGGCCGAACGCGAACTCAAACGCATGGAACGCATGCACGCCGAGAGCGCAGAATACACCGTCGCCCGCACCTACCTCGACTGGCTCTGCGAACTCCCATGGGCCACCGCCTCCGAAGAAAAACTCGACATCGCTCGCGCACAAGAGATTCTCGACGCCGACCACTACGCGATG
>CAZXXB010000253.1:4174-5196 GCA_964644185.1 uncultured Myxococcota bacterium | reverse complement strand
GGGGTGCCCATGTTGTTTCCAATCTGGATGCGTGCCGCCGTCTTCTCTCTCGCGGCGCTCTTCATCGTCGGCGGACCCACCGTAAAGCAGGTCGTCGGTGTCCGTGTTGCGTGGGTGCGCGAGTGGCGCATGTTTGGCGTGCGCGCCGCTGAATACTGCCGCGTGCGATACCGTGCCACGCTGCCCGGCGAGACCCGCTCGACCATCGTGCGCCGCGACGAGTTGCTCGGACCATTCCAGAAAAAGCGTGGCGTCCACGGAAGATTTCTCTCGACCACCGATGAAGCCACCACGAGTGGCAAGGCGATGTGCCGCAAGCTTCCGCCCGGTACGCAGCTCACTTATTCGCTGAAGTGCGCCGATGTCCGCGCCGGTTGGAAGCGCAGCAAAAAGGGCCCCGAAAACCTCTGTGCGCCTGCGCAGTCGCGCAAACGGGTGACCCCGCCCGCTCCCGGTGCAGGGGGGCTGCAATGACGTCCTCACTACTCCATCGGCTCTCTGCCTGCGCCTACCGCTTTTTTGCGCGCGAAGCCTCGACGCGTCTCGCTGGCCTCTTGCGCATCGGCCTTGCGCTACTCTTCTGGGCTGAGTTCGGTGTGCACCTGCTCTTGTCGCACAGCATCACCGCCTCACACTGGATATCTGCCGTCGCGCTGCTTGCCGCGAGCACGTTGATGCTGCTCGGCATCTTCTCGCGGCTCTCGACCTTCGCTACGGCACTCGTCGCGATGGGGCTCTACTTCGGCTGGTGGGGCGCACCCTACGCGTCAGAGGTTCACGACCATCACCACACGTGGTTTCTGCTCATCAACACCCTCTGGCTCTCGTTCGCCCCATGCGGAGCCTCATTCTCGCTCGACAGGTTCATCGCGGTGCAACGCGCGCGACGCCTCAACCTTCCCGTTCCAGCAGAACGCGGACCCTCATGGGCGCTAAAACTCATCGCGCTTCAGGTGAGCACCACCTACTTTTTCAGCGCCTACGACAAGTCTTTTCCGGCCTTTCTCGACGGCACGCGCATG
>CAZXXB010000253.1:3609-4162 GCA_964644185.1 uncultured Myxococcota bacterium | reverse complement strand
ATCAGTACAGCACGTCCGATGGTCTCGACTTCCGTTTCGTGCGCGAACTGACGTTGCTGATGGGCGCCGGTACCGTCGTCGGCGAGTTTGCCCTCGCGTTCGGCCTCTGGATACCGCGGCTGCGCTGGTGGCTCATTGCATTCGGCGTCGTGCTGCACGCCTCAATCTACCTCGCGTTGCCAGTCGCGACGTTTTCGGCAACCATCCTGTTTCTCTACCTTGCCTACTTCGACCCCGATGCCGTGCATCGCTTCATTGACGACGTGCTGGCGCCCCCTGTACCACCTCACCAGTCATTGATTGATACGACCCAGGTGGCGCACAGCGACGCGCCACGTGAGCTGACCGCACCGCAATGAGTGAAGCGCCGACAGAGCCATCACCCGCGCCGCCGTTTCTCGAAACCGAAGAGGGCTTTCGCCGCGCGCTCGTCTCGATTTTTCTCGTCGCGCTCGCCGTACGTTTCGCATGGGCATGGTTCATTCAAAACCCCGCTGACGCCGTCTACAGTGACATGGCCGGATACATCGGACGCGCGCGAGGTAGATTGAGG
>CAZXXB010000253.1:0-3599 GCA_964644185.1 uncultured Myxococcota bacterium | reverse complement strand
CTCGCCACCGGCGACCGCTACGAGGCGTGTTACCCCTTCGGTGGACACTACTTCTACGCCGCTCAGATGAAGCTGTTCGGCGTCAACGGCCTCGCGGCGATGGCCGTCGTGCAGTCGGTTGCGAGTGCCCTCATCGCACCGCTTACCGCGCTCGCGGGTGCCTATGTCTTTGCCCGTCGCCGTCCTGCGCTGTTGGCGGGCTTGCTCGTTGCGCTCTGGTATCCGCAGTTTCTCTACGTCGGCTACTTTTCATCCGAGACACCGTACGCGTTCTTCCTCGCCCTGAGCCTCTGGGCCACGCTCCGTGCCGGATTCACCGGCAGAGGCGGGCTACTCGCCGGGCTCGCGACGGGTATCGCGTTTACGATTCGCCCGCAGATCATTCTCACTGTCGCGCTGCTCGGCCTCTGGGCAATCTTTCGCCGCCGCGAATTGCCCGGCTTTCGCCTGCGTACCGCCGTCGCCTTCGCCCTTCCACTCGTCGCTATTCTCGCCTTCAGCACGTGGCGCTACCACCGCATCACCGGCGAGTGGCACCTCATCAGCGACAATGGTTCGGTGGGCCGCCTCTTCGCCTCGACCGAATACAAACGCATCGAGAGCTACTTCGTCGCCAAGTCTTCACGCGGCAAGAAAGACCGCGAATACGGCCAGCGGATGTTTCAGCCGCCAGCAACCCGCCAGATCGGCAACCGCGAAACGTTCCGTTTCGAAGGCTACATCGCCGACGACAAGATTCTCACCGCCGAGCGCAAACGCTTTCTCGCCGACAAGACGCCGCTCTACCGCCTCTGGCTCTTGCAGCGAAACATTCCGTTGCTCGTCTACCGTAACCAGAACTGGCCCGAAAAAAACGCCCCCAAGGGCGTCGTCCGCGCGGTGCCCTATCACGTCTGGCCCGTTGGCGAAAAACTCGTGCTCGCCCCCCTCGCACTCGTCGCGATGTTCTTACTTACCCGGCGCAAAAACCTCGCCCTCGAAGTCATCGCGCTGCACGTGCTGACGATGATCTACGCCGCCGCAATGTATTTTGCCGAGGTGCGTTACCGCATGCCCTACGACCCCGCGCTGCTGCTGCTCTGCATCTTCGCCGTGCTCACGTTACGCCGCCGCACCGAGATGCTCGCACCACAACCGACCTGGATACGTATCGGCGGCGCGCTCGTCACGGGTGCCTTTCTCGCCCTGATGCTCGCCCCGTGGCGCGTCTTTGACGAGCTGGCCGACGACCTCATCGACGACGACGCCGACGGCGACGTGGCAGGTGACGAGGCGCACGACGGCACGGGCTAACCCGCCTGTGCCTCGCCGCGATACGACGCCACTTCGAGCGGGTCGCCCTCTTCGTGGTCAGTGCCATGCATGAGTTGCTCGCGGGCATATGCGAACAGCGTATCGACGTACGACTCAAACGGCGGGCACATCACCCCCGTCCCCTCAAGATATCTCAGCGAGTTCGAGCAGTTGTAGACCGCCATGTGGTTAAAGTACTCGATGGCAGCGAGCGGCGAGCGCATCTTCTTTTCGAGAAATGGAAGCTTCAGCAGCGCCTTCGTCAGCGTCGCACTCACGTGAAAACGCGGCACACGTCTACCCGCGCGCTGCGCAATCAGTTCATACACACGCCGTGCCGAGAGCGGGTTCGGGTCGACGAGGTGAAACGTTTTGCCCACGGTGTCAGGGTTCGTCGAAAGCGCCGATGTCGCTCGCACCACGTAATCGACCGGCACCATGTTGAGCGGCCCCGCACCGTCACCCGGCAACGGAATCGGAAACTGCCGCGGCGACGTGAGCAACGCGACGATGAAGTAGTAAGGCCCCTGAAAGCGATCGACCTCACCGCTTTGCGAATCGCCAATCACGATCGATGGACGATAGATCGTCGTCGGCAACTCGTGCATGTGCCTGCGCACGAACCGCTCGGCCTGAAACTTCGTCTCTTCAAACGCGTTGCGAAACGATGGTGGCTGCACAAACTCGTCTTCGGTGATGACGCCCTGACGCGACCCGCTGATGAACACCGACGAGAAGTAGTTGAACCGCTCAAGCTTGCCGCAGTCGCGCGCAAGCTCAATCACGTTGCGGGTTCCATCGACATTCACCCTTTGCATTGTCGCATGATCGACCGACAATGAGTTGAGCGCCGCGAGGTGAAACACGTCGGTCACGCCCCGCGTAAGGTCAACGTACTCGGCACTCGAAAGCCCGAGATGCATGTTCAAAATATCGCCCGAAACGATATCGACCTGTCGCTGCTTGCGCTCAGGCAGCGACGCGCGAAACTTGCGTGCCGCGTCGAGCAGCGACGGTTGACACAGCGCCACCACCGTCGCATCGGGGTCATCGACGAGAATCTGACGAATGAGAAACCGCGAAATAAATCCTGGGTAGCCAGTGATGAAGCAGCGGCGCGGCGTATGACCTCCACCGAGTGGGTTCGCCGTCGTCGGCTCGCTCGCCGCATGACCACCCTGACGACCCGCGTGCTTCGTCGCGGTCTCGGCACCGCGTCCCGCCGATGCTCCATTTTTCATCTGCGTCGCCCTCACAGCGCGTTGCGCGCGCGTCGTTCGTCGATGACCGCTGAGTAGAGCGCAAGATGGGCCTGAGCGCCAGTCTCGGCCGTCATTGGCTCGCGCAATTTCATCCGCATCGTGTTCACCCGTTGCGGTGCTTCGATGAGTCCCCGCATCGCGAGCGCAAGTGCCAGTGCGTCGCCAGCGTCGTCGCCCCCATTGCCTGCAACCTCAAACACAAACCCCCGCTCGCCACCTTCGACCCACTCATCCATCCCCCCGATCTTTGCGACCAGCACCGGCGTCTTGAAGTGCGATGCTTCGCGCAACACGAGTGGGGCGTTCTCCCACCAGCGTGACGGAAGCACCAGCACATCGAACGACGCAAACGCCCGAGCCAGTTGCCCGCGCGAGACCGCCTTGTTCCATCGAACCATTGGCGGACTCTTCGCGCGCAACTCGGCGCACAACTGCCGTGCGAAGCTTTCGAGCGCAAACAACTCGACCGAAAAGCGCGTCTCACCCGACGCTGCAAGTGTCAGTGACGCGTCGATCAACAACCGCAACCCTTTCGCCTCCGATGGATTCCCGACGAATCCAAATCGCACCGGGCGATGTGTCTCGCGGGTCGCAAGCGCGGGCGGCAAATCGAGACCGTTATCGATCACGTGTGCGTTGGCGTGGGTAAGACCGTTGCGTTGAAAGCGAGCAAGCAGATCCGCGCTCGGCGACACGATCGCATCGCAGCCGTGCAACAGCGCCAGCAACTCCGCTTTTCTTGCGGCGATGGCATCGGCGCTATGAGCTCCAGCTACAGACTCAGGCTCGCGCGCCCCCCGCTTCGCCGATGTGAGTTTCAGCACGCGCTCGGTCGCGCGTTCGATGCGCCCGCTCGAAGCCTTCACGACCTGCTTCAATGCGCGCTGCGCTGGTGTCGGCACGCGGTAGATGTTGCGCAGCAACGCATCGAGCGGCGAGCCTCGCAACGTCGCAAAGTCGGGTACGCACGCGGCGCACGTCGCATCAATCGCAACGTCGCACCGAGCGCCGTCGGCTCGTAGCATCTGTCCGGCGCGTGGACAC
>CAZXXB010000252.1:0-5207 GCA_964644185.1 uncultured Myxococcota bacterium | reverse complement strand
TCGGGGGGGGGGGCGACCGCGCCGCGGCGAAGCGCGCGAGGGGGGGGGGAAGTGCGGGGAGGCAGCGTCGCACACCTGCGTCGCGGTGAGAGTCACGTAAGCCGGTTGACCGTGGTTGCGCTGGTGATTGGCGCGGTGGCGGGTATTGGGGCGGCGGCGGCGGCGGCGGGGGAGCTGGATGTTCCGGTACTGAAAAAGCGGGGGGAAGAGCGGGCTGACCCGAAGGCGAAGCTGGTGGTGCCGGGGGCGGCGCGGCTCGATGGCAATGCGTCGTTGATTCCATTTCCGGTGCAGGATGTGAATGCGCTGGTGCCGCTGTTGACGGATACGTTTTTTGTGTTGCCGCGCCCGAATGGTGAGGCGTTTGTGGCGTACACGATGACGGCGGCGGTGGCGGCGGCGGTGGCGACGGCGGAGGCGACGGGGAGCTTTGACCGGGTGCGGGTGGCGTCGGTGTACGACGCGGGTTCGCCTGGGGCGGCGTGGGGGCTGGAGTTCGGGGGGGGGGGCGGGGGGGGCGGGTCGGCGCACGTGCTGCTAGGGCAGTTGCGGTTCGTGGGGGATGCGGGGTTCATGGCGCGCGTGACGTATCCACCGGCGTCGCGGGTGCAGTCGATGGCGTTTCGATGCGGTGAGCAGCCGAGCGGTGAGTTGAAGCGGTATGTGTGCGAGCGGGCGGCGACGGTTGAGGTGGCGCGGGCGGGGAACAACGAGGGGTTGGTCGATGCGGCGCGCAGGTTGCTTGAGGGGGCGATGCGCGAGAAGCCGACACATCTTGTGGTGCAGGCACGCAGGCCGGTTGAGCCGCGGCGGTTCACGACGGTGTATTTTCCGAAGCCGGAGTTGGCGGAGAGTGACGCGCGGTTTGTGGAGGAGAGTCGGCGGCGCGAGCAGGTGGCGCGTGAGATTGCGCGGGTGATTGAGCCGGCGGTGGGTATCGCGGATGTGCGGCCATATGAGTGGCCGACGGAGCACGACGTGATTGTGCTGGTGGGGTCGTCGAAGCCGATAACGGCGTTGCCGTGAGGGTGATCTTGAAGTTGGCGCTACCGGGGACGTGATACCGAGAGCTGGAGATTTGCCTGGCTACCGGATTATGTTTTCGAACGTACTCTCGATATCACGTGCCCGGCAGCCCCAATCTCTCTTTTTTGCTGTGGCTGCCTAATTGCCTGTTTGCCTGTTTGCCTGTTTGCCGTCTTGGCCGTTGCCGTTTGTGTTGCTGATGTCTTGGCTCTTGGCGTCTATGGAGGTGGGGGCTTCGCTGCCACGCTCACCTGCTACGGTCGATATAGAGCAAACGTGGTGCCAAGTTTTGGTATGCGGCGAGCAGGTGCGTGTTCGATGGAAGCTGTCTTGGGATGCTGCTGACAACTGACTGATTTTACACGGGCTTTTGTTGTGGCGGTGGGCCAATGGCGGCGCGGGGCGACGCGACGCGGCATGGATTGGGGGTGGTGGCGTGTCGAAAAACCTCAAGTTTTCGAGACGGAATTCTGTGAGCGTGGGGGCATTTTGATGGCTCTTCGCCTTGCGGCTCATCGCGAGTGCTCGCGTCTTCTGGCAACATCGCGCGGGGCGTGAGGGGGGCGAGCGCAAGGAAACAACCGCAGCGAGAGAATCTCGGAGAAAAAGCCGAAAAAAAACCCCGCCGGCGTGAAGCACGGCAGGGTCCGGTGGGGGAAGTCGAAGGTGGTGAGGTTCGAAGCAGAACGAGCTGAAGAAAAAATGAGGCCTCGCGAGAAAGACAGGTTTTTGGGAGATTCGCCTGGCTACCGGTTGATTTTTAAGCCTGCCGTGCTCGGGGTTTCCCCTTTGCGCGTCAGGCACATCCTGCCTTTCTCGCGCGGCTCACGGCGAAGACGTAACAAGGCGCGTGCCAGCTTTGGGTGCGTTCGCTAACATATTGATGTGGTTAGGTTTTTTATTACAGAGGCGTGGCGGCAGGCGGTGCGATGGGGTGGGCGATGCGTCACCAAACCTTGCACCGCCCTCAAAAACCTACACCTCGCGGGGGTGGCGGACAGGAAAACTTGTCACTTCGGCAAAGACGACTCACATTGGCGAGCGGCGAAAGAGTTGGCACGTCGATAAGGGTGTGCTACCTCGCTGACGCGCAAGCGTCGCCCGACGCGCTTCGTCAAGCCAAGTGTATGACTGGTCGCGCCGAACGTGTGACGCTCACCCGTGCAACCCGACACGACGCACTCACTCGTGAGAGACCGGAGAGACCCTATCGTGGCCAGTGCCAACACGCTTGCAGGCGCCGCCGCGACCGCAACGGTCGCGAACACCGAATACATTGAGCAGCTTTATCAGTCGTGGCTTGCCGACCCGGCATCGGTCGGTGAGCACTGGAGCCATTTTTTCAATGGCTTTCATTTTGGGCTGAGTTCGACTCGTGCGGGCGGCGGTGAGGCCGCCGGGCAGTCGCGGGTGTGGTCGCTCGTTCTCGCGTATCGCAGCCAGGGGCATCGCATGGCGGATGTGAATCCGCTTGACCCGCCGTTGAGTTCGTACCCCGACCTTGAGCTTGCGCGGTTTGGCTTTACCGAGGCGGACCTTGACCGCGAGTTTGATGTCACCGAGCTGCATTGTCCGCAGAACCGGATGACGCTGCGGGCGATTTTGACGTACCTGCGCGAGACGTACTGCCGCACGATCGGCGTCGAGTACATGCACATTCAGGATATGGCGATTCAGCGGTGGATGCAGGCGGAGATGGAGACGGTGCGCAGCCAGCCGGGGCTTCCACTTGGGAAGCGGATTGGCATTTTGCGGGCGTTGAATGAAGCCGAGATGTTCGAGAACTTCGTGCACGCGCGGTACCCCGGGCAGAAGCGGTTTTCGCTCGAAGGGGGCGAGACGCTGATCGCGGCGATGCGGTTCATCGCCGAGCTGGCGCCAGAAGTGGGCGTGAAAGAGATTGTCATCGGCATGGCGCACCGTGGGCGGCTCAACGTGCTGACGAACATTCTTGGTAAGTCGTATGCGTCGATTTTCAGCGAGTTTGAGGGGCGGATGCCTGAGGACTCGGTCTATGGCGACGGCGACGTGAAGTATCACAAGGGGTTTAGCTCGGTGATCAAGACGGCGGCGGGCAAAGAGCTGGCGCTGGCGTTGACGGCGAATCCGAGTCACCTTGAAGCGGTGAATCCGGTTGTGGAGGGTCGCGCGCGGGCAAAGCAGCGGCAGCTTGGCGATTCGGAGACGCGGCGGTCGGTGGTGCCGCTGCTGATTCACGGTGATGCGGCGTTTGCGGGGCAAGGCATCGTCACCGAGACGCTGAATATGTCGCAGCTTGAGGGTTATCGGACGGGCGGGACGATACACATCATCGTGAACAATCAGATTGGGTTCACGACGACGCCCGACCAGGGGCGGTCAACGGTGTATTGCACCGACGTGGCGAAGATGATCGAGGCGCCGGTGCTGCATGTGAACGGCGACGACCCCGAAGCGGTGGTTTATGCGGCAGAGCTTTCGCTGAGGTTTCGCCAGCAGTTTGCGCGCGACATCGTGATCGACATCGTTTGCTACCGTAAGCACGGTCACAACGAGGGCGACGAGCCCGAGTTCACGCAACCGGCGATGTATCGCAAGATCAAGGGGCGCACGCCGGTGCGGGCGGCGTACACACAGAAGCTGATGGCTTCGGGTGCGTTGAGTGAGCAGGATGAGCAGAAGCTGCGCGACGAGTTTCAGGCGCGGCTCGCGGCGGCGCACGATGAGGTGAAAAAGTCGGAAGGGGCGGTGGCGCACGACGACCAGCACGAGATTTACTGGAAGGGGTTGCTCAATCCGTTCAGTCTCGACCCTGTTGACACCAGCGTCGATCATGCGACGCTGATGACGGTGGCGCGTGGGCTTTGCACGGTGCCAGAAGGGTTTAAGCTGAACCCGAAGGTGGCGCGGATGCTGCCGAAGCGGCTCGAAGCGATTCGCGACAAGGGGGTGGTTGATTGGGGTTTTGCCGAGGGTTTGTCGCTTGGGGCGTTGCTGGTCGAGGGGACGCCGGTGCGGTTGTCGGGGCAAGACAGTCAGCGCGGCACGTTTTCGCACCGTCATGCGGTGTGGCAAGACATGGAGACGAATGCTCCATACAAGCCGCACAACAACCTTCAGCCGGGGCAGGCGAAGTTTTGCGTGTACAACAGCCTGCTTTCAGAGGCGGCGGTGCTGGGTTTCGACTACGGGTATTCGCTGTCTGAGCCGCGGATGCTGGTGATGTGGGAGGCGCAGTTTGGCGATTTTGCGAACGGCGCGCAGGTGATTATCGATCAGTTCATTACGTCGTCGGAGACGAAGTGGAATCGGTCGAGCGGGATCGTGATGCTGTTGCCACACGGGTATGAGGGTCAGGGGCCTGAGCACTCGAACGCGTACCTTGAGCGGTATCTTGCGGCGTGCGCGGGCAACAACATTCAGGTGGCGAACATCACGACGCCGGCGAACTTCTTTCACGCGTTGCGGCGGCAGGTGAAGCGCAATTTTCGCCGTCCGCTGATTGTGATGTCGCCGAAGAGTCTGTTGCGGCACCCGAAGTGCATTTCGCCGGTGGAAGAGTTGATCTCGGGCGGGTTTGAAGAGGTGCTCGACGACCCGATGGCGCCACGTGACGCGAAGCGGCTCGTGCTGTGTACGGGCAAGGTGTTTTATGATCTCGTCGATGCGCGTGCCGAGAACGCGGGCGAGGTGGCGATTGTGCGGCTCGAGCAGATTTATCCGCTGCACGAAGAGAAGTTGCGCAAGATCGTCGCGCGGTACCCGAAGGTGAAAGAGATTTGCTGGGTTCAGGAAGAGCCGGCGAATCGCGGGGCGTGGCCGCACCTGTTTCCGGTGTTTCTCGAGTTTTTCCCGAAGACGCGGGTGCGATACATCGGGCGCGACGCGGCGGCGAGTCCGGCGACGGGGCTTTTGGCGAAGCACGTGGCGAAGCAGCGTGAGATTGTGACGACGGCGCTGACCGTTGGCGCGTGAGCCGGTTTGAGAGAGCGGCCTCGCGAGCAGTTCAGAGCAGTTCAGAGCAGTTTGGGGAACTTCAGAGAACCAGCGCAGCGAACAGAGACGCAGAGAACCAGCGCAGAGAACAGGCGCAGTGAACCAGCCCAGAGAAGAGGCAACCCATGAAGCAGGAAATCAGAGTACCGACCGTCGGCGAATCGATCAACGAAGGCGTGATCGCGTCGTGGGCCAAAAAGTCGGGC
>CAZXXB010000251.1:5041-5315 GCA_964644185.1 uncultured Myxococcota bacterium | reverse complement strand
GAACCTCCCGTACCCGTCTTCTCGCCAATCGTCCGCTCGACAAGCTTGATGTGCCGATACCGCCACTCCTGCATCCCCTCGTCAAAGTCGCACATCACCGCAAACAGCAACCCCAGCTCAGGCTGCTCGCGCTCGACCCGCACCAGCTCTCGCTGCAACCCCTCACTCGCCGTATTCGACTGCGTCACGTCGCGCCCCAGCAACTCACCCGGCACCGCCACCCCACGCTGCGCCAGAAACCGATAAAAACTATCAATCAACGTCGGCGCCGCAA
>CAZXXB010000251.1:1412-5027 GCA_964644185.1 uncultured Myxococcota bacterium | reverse complement strand
CTCCCGCACCGCCGTCCCCGGCTCAAATGGATTCAACACATCGCGCCGCTTGTACCCCAGCACAAACTCGACCTCGCGAAACTGATGCGACTGAAACCCCGACGCACTCTCAAGCCGGTCGCGAAAACTCGTGAACGACCGCGGTGTCATCGTCTCGAGTATGTCGAGCTGCCCCACCAGCGTCTTCATCACCGTCCGCACCCGCTTGAACGTGTGCATCGCACCAAACAAATCGCCCCCCTCGAAGTCGCGCTGAATCTTCTCGAACTCATGCAGCATCAGCTTGAACCACAACTCGTACGTCTGGTGGATAATAATGAAAAGCTGCTCGTCGTGCTCCGGCGGGTTCGACCGCGCCGTCTGCAACGACAACAACTGCTCCACCGCCAGATAATTCGAATACGTCAGTCGCTCGCTCATGATTCCCCCTGCCAATCTGGCACCCCGTCGTCAGCGCGACGAGCCCTCACGACACACGCGCGTCGAGCGCATCACGCAACACGACGCCAAACCGATACACATCGCCAAACCCGTTGTAGAGCGCCGTCGGCGCCACCCGAATCACATTCGGAACCCGAAAATCGCACACCACCCCACGCGCCGAAATCGCCTCAAAAACCTTCTTCGGCGCCTCGCCCGGTATCGCCAGCGACAACTGCGCACCACGCCGCTCAGGCTCACCCGGCGTCAACACCGTCACCCGCTCACCCGCCACCTCGCGCACCACATATTCGAGGTACGCCGTCAGCTTCCGCGACTTCTCCACGCACGCGCCAAACCCCGCCGCACCAAACAACTCAAGCGACGCCGCAAGCGGCACAAGCGCCAACGCCGGTGGAGTCGAAAGCGCGAACCCCGCCGCCCCTTTGAGCGGCGTCATGTCGGGCCGCAGATGCATCAAAAACCGATCTTCAAGCGACGCCCCCCACCACCCCGCAAACCTCGGAGTCGCAAGATCATCACCATGCTTCGGGTTCACCCACAGCGCCCCAATCGAGCCCGGCCCCGCATTCAGGTACTTGTAATTGCACCACACCGCAAAATCGGCCCCACTCGCATCAAGCTCGCACGGCGTGTTCCCCGCCGCATGCGCAAGGTCAAACCCGCACATCGCCCCCACCCCGTGCGCCGCCACCACCATCTTCGCAAGGTCGAGAAACTGCCCCGTGAAATAATTCACCAGATAAACCAGCGCCAGCTCGTCACCATGCCGCACCATCGCCGCCTCGAGGTCTTCCTCGCGCAACACCACCTCACCCTCTCGCGGATGCACCTCGACAAGCACCTCGCGCCAATCAAACCCCCGCACCGCAAGATGGCTCTTCAACGCGTACGTGTCGCTCTGAAAAACCGGATACTCGACCAGTATCTTCTTCCGCTTCCCACTCGGACGATAAAAACTCGCCAGCATCAGGTGAATGTTCACCGACAGCGTGTTCGCCACCCCCACGTCGCGCCCCTTCGCCCCCATCACCCGCGCAAGCGATTCCGCAATCACTTCCGGGTTATTCGCCCACGCTGGCTTTGCCGCAAAATGCCCCGCCACCCCAAGCGTCGCCCACTCATCGAGCACCCGCCCCACGTGCTCGCGCGCCCCAAGCGGCATCAACCCCAGCGAGTTCCCACACAGGTAGTTCTTCCGCTTGCCCGCCTCATCGAGAGGCCACGCAAACGCATCGGCAAACCGCCGCAACGGGTCGGCCTCATCTTGCGCCGCCGCAAACGCCTCGCTGTTCTCAAACCACATCGACAAAACCTTCTCTGAGCCGCCCCGTCGTGCCCACCCAACCCCCATCGCCACCACCTCAACCCCGTGCGCACAACGCGGACCCACAAATAACCACAAGACTCGACACGGCCCGCACCCTAGCAAACCACCGCCGTCACATACAATTCACAAAGCCTGTTTTACGCTTCGACTGCTTGCACGCCCGCATCCCCCGCCCGCATCCCCCACACACCACGCCCTCGACACACATCGACCGCACACCCTCACCAGCGCACCAAAACCCCTTGCGCACATGACGCCGCCATCGCAAACTCGCCCCCATGCAACCCAACCAAATGCAAGCCACCGACATTCGTCTCGCCATGGCCCGCTACTTCGACGCCGAAGTCGTCGCCTGCTCACTCATTCTCGTCGTCGGATTGGTCTCCATCGCCCTCGCCATCGCCATCTACTTCGGCAAGCCCGCATGGCGCGCCGCCATGATACCCCTCATCCTCGTCGGATTGCTCGAAGTCATCGTCGGCACCACCATCGTCGCGCGCACCCCCTCGCAGGTCGCCGCCCTCACCACCCAGCTCGACACCGCCCCCGCCACCTTCAAAGCCGACGAAACCGCCCGCATGACCAAAGTTGCCCGCGCCTTCGCGACCTACAAATACGCCGAAATCACCCTCTTCATCGTCGGCCTCACCCTCTCTTTCTTCACGCGCAACAACCCCGCCTACCTCTCAGCCGGACTCGCCCTCGCCACCCAGGCCATCTTCGCCCTCTTCTTCGACACCATCGCCGAGCACCGCGCAGAGGTCTGGCTCGCCGCACTCCGCACCTTCACGCCCAGTTGATGCGACCCAACTGACGCAACTCAACCCAACTCGCCTCGACCGCAACCCCGCCGCACCCGTACGCGCGCTACTCCACCACCATCACATCCAGCGCACGCGTCACCACCACCACCGATCGGTCGGGCAACCGCTCATACGGCGCCGGAGCCTTCGCCATCGTCGACACCAGCAGCACCCCCTTAAAACTATCGCGACCCGGCGTGCTCTCGTTGATCGGCGGCTTCGCCTCGACCTCAGGCAGCGGCTCAGGCGACCGATTCTGCACCAGCAGATACAACGGCCACCCCATGCACAGCCCCACCAGCATCCGCCCATTCGACGCAATCACCACCCCCGGCGACTCACCCGGGCTGCTCCACGCATTCACCGTCTCGCGCAAACACCGCGCCACCTCATCCGGCGTCAAATCCGGGTCATCAATCCGCGCCGCCTCACCCAGCCGCGCCAGAAACAGCGACAGCAGCAACTCGGTGTCGGTGTCGCCCTTCAGGTTGTTGCTCAAAAACGTCGGAAGCGTCTCCTCCGCCGCCGCGTAATCACCCGCAATCTTCGACAGCGTCCCCACATGCGCCAGCATCCAGTTCTTGTACCGAAATGGATGCGTATTGCGCGCCGCAAACTGATTGCCCACCGTCGGCTGACGACCATGCACAATCAACGTATCCGACTCGATGTTACCCACCACATCGGCATACGTCTGCCGCGCACCCGGCACACGCGGACGTGTCACCAGCAGCGCACGATCTGCCTGATAGTATCCGACGCCGTAGCCGTCGCAGTTGAGTTCGGTTGGGGGGGTCAAAAGTGCCGCGTGCTGGGCGAGAAATGCCCGCATCCGCCGCGGGTCGCTTACCATGAGGCCGAAGAGTCGGCTCATCGTTAGACTCCTTCTCGTGCGAAAGGGGCACTGCACTGGCTCGCCGCGAAAATCATCGCCGCAAACCTCACGCTACGCGCGGCACCGCCCCACCCGACACCTCAAACGCTAAACCACCGCAACCGCCAGCGCAACACAAACCACGCCCCGATCTCTCCCCACCTCCA
>CAZXXB010000251.1:0-1387 GCA_964644185.1 uncultured Myxococcota bacterium | reverse complement strand
CACGGCCACACCCACATACCTTCTCATTCGTCACCCACCCGCCCCATTCCCGTGCCTCCACGCGTTGACATGCCGTGTGCCGGTTCGTACCGTAACACCATGTCCTCAAACGACCCCGTCCTCGGCATTGACCTTGGCACCTCGACCTCCTGTGTTGCGATCGTCGGTGACGACGGCGAACCCCGCGTCATCCGCAACGAATGGAACGAAGCAACCCACGCCTCGTGCGTCAGCTTTCTCCCAGATGGACGCGTCGTCGTCGGCAACGAAGCCAAACGCCGCATCATCCGCGACCCCCAGCACACCGTCTTCTCGTCAAAGCGCCTCATCGGGCGCTACTTCGGCAGCGAAGAGGTCCGCAAAGCCCGCGCCGTCTGCCCCTACCAAATCGTCGAGGGCCCCAACCAGTCCGTCCTCATTCGCGTCTACGGCAAAGACTACAGCCTCTCCGAAATCGCCGCCCTCATCCTCAAAGAACTCAAAGCCATCGCCGAAGCCGACCTCGGCTACCCCGTTCGCCGCGCCGTCATCACCGTCCCCGCCTACTCCAACGACAACCAGCGCCAGGCCACCAAAGACGCCGGACAAATCGCCGGACTCGAAGTCCTCCGCGTCATCAACGAACCCACCGCCGCCGCCCTCGCCTACGGCTTCGGCAAAAACGTCAACCAGCGCGTCGCCGTCTACGACTTAGGCGGCGGAACATTCGACGTCTCCATCCTCAACATCGCCGACGAAATCTACGAAGTCATCGGCACCGCCGGCGACACCTACTTAGGCGGCGACGACTTCGATCTGCGCATCATGCAGCGCCTCGCCGAAAACTTCTTCCGCAAGACCGGCCTCGATCTCCGCGGCGACAAAGACGCCCTGCAAAAACTCCGCGACGCCGCAGAACAAGCCAAAAAAGCCATCTCGCTGCGCCTCGAAACCCCCGTCCGCATCAAAGCCCTCGCCAAAGACAAAGCAGGCCAGCCCGTCGATCTCGACGACACCCTCAGCCGCTCACTCTTCAACGAACTCGTCGGAGACCTCATCCAGCGCACCTTCAAAGTCACCGACGAAGCACTCCACGCCGCCCGCCGCTCCGTCCGCGACATCGACGGCGTCATCCTCGTCGGCGGACCCACACGCCTCCCGCTCATCCGCGAGAGCGTACAGCACTACTTCGGCCACGAACCCCTCGCCGGCATCGACCCCGATCAGGTCGTCGCCATCGGTGCCGCCATTCAGGGCGCACAACTCGCCCACGGCGCCGGCAGCGCCATGCTACTCGACGTCACCCCGCTCACCCTGCGCATCGGCACCGTCGGCGGATTCACCGAGCCCGTCATCGCACGCAACACACCCCTGCCCATCGAAAAAACCCGCGTCTTCACCACAAGCC
>CAZXXB010000250.1:0-5332 GCA_964644185.1 uncultured Myxococcota bacterium | reverse complement strand
GCCCGCCTCTCGATTGCCGTGCTCTTTTAGCGTCTGCCCATACCCCCCACCCGCCTTTACTCGCCCCCGCGAGAAATTACATTTCACCTGCAAGCGATCCGCGGCCCACCGCGATCACGCACGCCCGGTACGAGATCACGAGGCCGCGCAGCCCGCGCGTCTGTCGTCTCTGCAAGCGGTGCATCGTTGGGGGTAACATCATGGTCGCAAACACCCGCCTCTCGCTTCAAAGCCCACCACCCTTCAACCTGCGGCACCTCGTCAACCCCGAGACCGCCCATGCGATTGCCCTCTGGCTCGCGCTGCTGCTCGCGTTGCTCTTGCCCTTCAGCGTCGCAAGCTGCGCCGATGACGACGACGACAACCCGCCGGATACAACCGTGGACGACGATGACAACGACGCCACCGCCAACGACGACGACCTGACGAGCGTTGACGACGACGATAACGACGCAACCGCCGATGACGACGACATCACGGGCAATGACGACGATGACGATCTGACAGCCGATGATGACGACGTAACGGGCGACGACGACGATAACGACGCAACCAGCGATGACGACGACACGACGACCGACGATGATGACGACGACGACGATGACGACGACCAGTTGGGGCCACCCAGGCAGGGCTATGGCGAGGCGATACCCCTGCCCGAACAATTGCGCGGATTACCCGTGCAGGGCTACGCGCCGCCCCCCAGCAACTACCTCATGCGCATGTGGGTCAGTGAGCCGCAGGCCGCCCCATTCGCCACCAACGCCGCCAGCGTCACCCTCTCGGGTTCGATTCTCGGCGTCCCCGCTTCGGTCACATGGCAAACCTCTCGCGGAAAATCGGGCTCGGCCCTCTTCGAACAACTCAATGACGCCGCCGCCAGCTTCATCGCGATTGCCATTCCACGCGAAAAGGGCGCCAACACGATCACCTGCGACGCCGAGGGCACCCTCCCGACCGGTAGAGCCAGCACCGGCAGCTTCACCATCGAAGTCACCCGCGCCGGCGGCATCGTTCCAGAAGGCCCCGTCGTCATCACCAACCGCGCCCAGCCCACCTGCCCCAACGCGCTCGACCCATGCATCGGCAAGACCATCGACATCCGCGCACCGCTGCGCTTCGGCGACGTGACCGTCGTCAAGGGCTCGCCCCGCATCGAGATCGTGATGAACGGCGAGTTCGCAAAAGCGTGTGACCTGCGCGACGATGGCTCGCTCACGACCCACCACGACGAAATCGCGGGCGACAACATCTTCTCGTGCAAGTTTCCCGGGCTCGCGATCCGCAGCGCCAAGAAGCTCGACCTCTACGTCGCGTGGGAACTCGAAGGCGGCGAGACCGAGCGTTACCTCGCCGGTGACCTCGAGTATTTCACCGCCCCCGATGTCGAAGCCGCCGATGCCGAGCAGCCCCACTTTGACGCCGTCGCCGGTGCCTACGAGACGATCATGCAGGCGACGCCGCGCCCCACCCGCGAAGAGGCCGAAGCCGCCCAGCGCGTGATGATCGCGGGGCTCATCGAAGACCCCGCCGTCAACATCATCTACTTCCACCCCGACGACGGCACCGCGTTCGTCTACTACGCAAGCGGCGTCAACCGCATCGTCTCGGGCGGCATGGGCGGCGACGAGCTTTCGGTGCCGACAAAGCCCAGCGCAGGCGCACGCGCCGTCGGACGCGCCCGCGCATTGCTCGTCGACGCGCTCGGCGATGAACAGCCCTCGTCGGGCGTCACCGACCTCACCGTCGCGCGCGGCCACATCTCCGCCGCGACATGCCCACCGATTGACGCAGCACCCGACCTGACCGACACGAAGGCGATACTCGACGCACTGCGAGCAATCGACTACGCCGATTACGGTCTGTTGGTCGTCAGCGCACACGGCGAGGCGCAAGGCCCGCGCGTATCGCTCCCGCGACTCGGCACCGCTGGCAACATCACTGACCCCGTCGTGTTGTTCCCAAAACGGCTCAGTGGCGGCAATCCGCTCATTCCTGAACCGATGGAGTTCGTCTGGTTGCCAGCTCCCGAGCCCCCGTTTGATGCCACCGCGTATGGGCCGCAGGCAATCTGGCTTGGCACCGACGGGCGCATCGCCTTTAGCAACAAACTGCTCGCCTACGCGCCTCCGTCAGCGACGACGCCCGGACATGGCGCGGTGATCTTCAACACCTGCAAGAGCATGTGGAATTATTCGTTCAGCCGAGAGTTCAACCGTCGCCTCATGGTCTATTTCGGATACACAGACTACATCAGCAGGGAGACCGCACGAGCTGGTACCGACTCGGCGCTCGGATGCCTGATCTCTCAAACGGTAAGCCGCAACATCGGCACGACGTACATCAAAGACACCGCAGCCGGCATGGACTGGTGCCATTACCTGGCTGGAACCAACGGATTCGCCGACGAGTCGCGGTTCGACGAAACGCGCGGACGCACCATTACCGCTCGGATGTTCGGGTCGTACACCGCCTCGGTTCGCGACGGCTACTCCGCCGCGATAATTGGCCCCCCAGCACTCCAGACTGGTGGCGTCAGCGACCCAAAGTTCCTCTCGTCGTCAGTCTACAACACGTCACCTTCGTGGAAGCCTGAGGGCGACGTTCGCTTCTTCCCGTCGGTCGGTGACTCGGCTGAACCCGCGCAGCGCTACACTGGGTCATCGCAACTCGCGCTGCTCTCGACCGGCCTCGGCTTCACCCAGTCCTCTGGTGCCATCTCTCAACGCATGTGCGTCTTGCCCGGCACCAGGACCCTCTCGTTCGACTACAACTTCATCACCTCAGAGCCCGCCTTCTGGTGCGAAGACCCACGCTTCCAGGATACCTTCCAGGTCGTCGTCACCCTGCCCGGCGAAGAACCACAGGTCGTCTTCTCAACCGACGTCGACACCGTCTGCTTCGGCGAACACGAGACCTCGCTCTTCACCATCCCCGAACCCGAAGACGAGCTCGGCAGCGACGGCATCACCCTCGCCACCGGCTGGAAGCGCGTCAAACTGCCCCTCGACCTCACCCCCTACGCCGCCACCGGCAACCCCGTCGAAATCAGGTTCGAGGTCGTCGATCGCGGCGACAGTTTCTGGGACAGCGCGGTGCTGCTGCGCAACATCGTCGAAGACACCAACTGAACCCACGGCAAAAGCCCACCAAATCAGCCCATCTGACCCACGCCACGCCCGCACTTAACCCAGATCAAGTGCGGGCCTGCTTTTCCGCTTGTATCGCGCCCACCACGGCGCGAAACTCGCCGCCAACACGACAAACATCACGCCGCAAACCGCGCGGTAGAAAGGCCCTTCTCATGACACGCTTTCGCACCGTCGCCGTCATCGGCCCCGATGGAGCCGGAAAATCCGAGTTCGCCGAAGCCGTCCACCACGCCTTCGAACGCGGCGTCACCGAAGTCCATAGCAAAGACCTCGACGCCGAGCCCACCGAACGCAAACGCAATTTTTCACTGGGGATGCACTTCACTTACGCGAGCGTAAGTGAAGCAAAACAGCACAGCACTTACGCGAGCGTAAGTGAAGCAAAACAGCACAGCACGTATTCTCGTGTCGGTGAAACGAAGCTCAACTTCATCGACACCCCGGGCTTCTCTGACTTCGCGTACGAGGCCGAAATCGCCCTCACCCAGAGCGACGCCGCCGTCTTGATGCTCTCTGCCACCGCAGACCTCGGCGTCGAGACCGACTACCACTTCAACCGCGCCGCACGACACCAGCTACCCGTCGTCGTCTGCCTCAACATCGTCGACAAGCCGACCCAGCACTTCGACCGCAGCTACGAAGAACTCGGTGCCCATCTCGGCATCCGCACCTGCCCCCTCACCATCCCCTACTACAACGCCGGTGCCTTCGCCGGGCTCATCGACGTACTCGACGGCACCCTGCTCATCACGGGCGATGGAGCCAAAACAGGCTTCGGCGAAACTGCCCACACCACGCTGCCCGCCGACGCCGCCGAACTGCTCGACACCTACCGCACGCGCGCCGTCGAACTCATCGCCGAAAACGACGACGCCCTCATGGAAAAATACTTCGGCGACAAAGCCCTCACCTTTCAGGAACTCACCCCCGTGCTCGTGCGCGCGTTCACCGACCGCAAGATCGTCCCCGTCTTCGCCACCGCGGCGCAAATCGGCGCCGGCATCTGCTCGGTACTCGAGCTGCTGGCTGAAGGTGCCCGCGCCCCCGCACACCCCATCGCCTTTACCGCCGACGGAAAATCGCGCGAACTCAAACCCCGCGCCGATCAACCCTTCGTTGCGCGCGTCATCAAAACCATCACCGACAACTACGGCAGACTCACCATCGCCCACGTCGTGAGTGGCACGCTCGCCCCCGGTGCCCGCATCGCCATCGGCGAGTCTGGCGAAGAAGAACGCTACAGCGGCCTCGCAAAACTCAACGGTACCGAACAGCACACCCTCGCCTCCGCTGTCGCGGGCGACATCGTCACCTTCGTCAAGACACGCGCCGTCACACCCGGACAAACCCTCGCCGCCCTCGGCGCGTACCTGCGCATCCCGGCGATCTCCTGCGATCCGGAGCACCACGCCGATGTCCGCGCCCTCGCCGCGCGCATCCGCGACGACCTCGAGGCCCTGGGGCTGGCCGGGGCGCGGGTGCTGGAGCTGGAGGGGGCCCTGCCCTGCGTGGCCGCCCAGTGGATGGGGGCGGGCCCCGCGGCGCCCACCGTGCTCATCTACGGGCACCTGGACCTTCAGCCCGTCAAGGGCGAGCGCTGGACCTCGCCGCCGCACGAGCCGACCGTGCGCGAGGGCCGGCTCTACGCCCGTGGGGCGGCCGACGACATGGGCGGCTGGGTCAGCCACCTGGCGGCCATCCGCGCCTGGATGGAGCACAGCGGCGGCCTGCCCTGCAACATCAAGCTGCTCATCGAGGGCGAGGAGGAGATCGGCTCGCCGAACCTGGAGCGCTTCATGGACGCCTTCCCCGAGGCCTTCGAGGCCGACGTGATGGTGCTGACCGACTGCGAAAACCCGAGCACGACCATCCCGGGCCTGACCGTCTCGCTGCGCGGGCTCATCGAGCTGCGCCTGACCGTGCGCGCCCTGCACGCCGACGTCCACAGCGGGCTGTGGGGCAACATGGTGCCCGATGTCTCCATCGCGCTCTGCCGGCTCATCGCGCGGCTGACCGACGAGGACGGCCGGCTCGCCGTCGGGCGGCAGGAGGTCGACGCCGACTGGGCCCGGGCCTCCTGGAAGGTGCCGCTGGACGAGGCCACCATCGCCGAGGGCGCGCACCTGCGCGAGGGCGTCGCGCCGCTGCCGACCCGCGGGCGCTCCCCGGCGGAGTGGCTC
>CAZXXB010000249.1:5025-5351 GCA_964644185.1 uncultured Myxococcota bacterium | reverse complement strand
GTCTTCGCGTTTTTGCTTCAACGCCAGTTCGAGTTGCACGGCGATCGTTTCATCGTCGTTGACGCCGTTACCGAAGATGAACGAATCGCCGAGCAACACGACGCGCCACGCTTCAGCCGGTTTCGCCGCCGAGAACTCTTTGCCGCGAAAGCCATACGAGTTGGTGGTGTAGACGCTGCCGCCGAGCGCAGTGTCGGCAATGGTGCGATCAGCCCAGCGATAAGGCAGGCGATCTACGGCGACGGCGGCCTCGTGGGGTTCACGGTCACCGTACCGGCGGGCGCGCGCGAAAAGCTCACCGCCCATCAGCGGAACGATGATCACGA
>CAZXXB010000249.1:0-5006 GCA_964644185.1 uncultured Myxococcota bacterium | reverse complement strand
TCATTGCGCGAGGCTTTACCGGGCACGACCGGTCAGGGCCACCAGCGACGCATAGCATACGACGAACCCCTGTCGCAGCGCTTCGTCGTGGTGCACCGCGCCTTTCGCGCTGCGGCTACTCGGTGAGGATAAATTTCTGCGATTTGCACGGACGGCTGATGAACCCTTGCGAATCGACCGAACTCACCGACCAGAAGAACGGCCCCGTCTGAATCGAGAGTGAGGGCGGCGCGTACTCGTTGCCGGTGACCAACGCTTCGTGTGCGATGAAGCTGCCCTCAGCGTCGTACGTGACGCGAAAGCGGTAGCTTGCGGCCTCTTCGATCGGTAGCCACGTAAAGCGCAAGACGGGAACATACTGGCCGTCGAATGGCTCAACGGGGGCAGGCATGGCGGGTAACTGGCGAGGGCGCAAGAGCGTGTCATCGCGTGAAACCGTCACGCCAAAGGTGTCGCCGATAATCATCGAACGTCCGGCGGATGACGCTTCGAACGCACCCTGCAGCGCGTAGGCCGACGCCGCGTTGCGCGCCACGTCAACGCGCACTCCGACGCGCCGCCCGAGCACGCGCACGTCGAGCAGTGCCGCCTTGATCTCGATTTTCTCATCGTCGCTCGGCACGGGGGCAAACATGGTCTCGACCGCGCCGCTCTGCACAGACACACGCGCGTCGTAGTGGGTTGCGTCTTTCGACGACCAATGAAACGCGTCAATCGTCAGCGTGGTGTTTTCGAGCAACACGATGCGTCGATCAGGTGGAAATACGATGACCATCGACGATTCACGTCCGGTCACGAGTTTGTCGCCGACGCGCAAATCCATCTTGATACCCGCCGCAGTGCGCGAGCCATCGGGCCAAATCAAGGTGCCGTCGCCCTCGACAAAAGAGATCGAAGCGACGGGGGCGACGTGCTCGAACTTGGCCGGGACGCGGGCGGTGGGCGCAGACGGTTTTGTCGAGGGGGGAGCCGGGGCTTCGGCTGGCGCGGGGGGCGTTGCTTTGGCTGCTTCAGGCGTGGCGGCGGGCGCCGCCGACGCGGGTGGCCTGGTCGGTTCGGCAGCGGTTGCAGGCGCGGCGACAGTGGCTGCGGGCGCCGGAGCAGGCGCAGCTTCGACCTTTTTGGCGGGCGTTGGTTTCGCGGGTTTCAGCGAGCGCTGTGGCACCCAACCTTTGGCGCCATCGCCGGTCTCGATCTCGACCCACATGAGCTTGCCGCTTTGCTGCTTTGCTCCTGTCGTGCGGACGCGATCACCTTTGGTCACCGAACCTGCATCGGCAGAAGTGGGGTTAGGTTCAGCCTTGATGTTGCCTGAGATCTTGAGTTCGAAGCACGCGCCCTTTGGGCACTCTGCCACTTCGGTCGCCGCCGCGAACCGGGCGGTACCCGCGGCGTAACCACCGACAAGCGCCAACAGGGCAAACGAGACCGTAGCCGAAAGTCTCCAGGTAGAGAACGTCCGCTCAAATGCTTGCAATCGACGGCGTGAGGCGTGGCGCATGATGGTCTCCGTGGCGCACGACGAGCGCGCGGCGAATGTTGGAAGACTCGCGTCTCAGATGTGTAACCCCTTGTCTTTACAGGAGCAACTTTGCGGAATGTTTTGCATCTTACGGGCGCGCAAGGGTGAATGTGAACGTGAGTTCGCGGCCCGACTCGGCGACGACACGAAACGTGTGGCTGCCCGGCACCGTCAAGGTGCGGCCGCTCACGGGCGTCTGACCGACCTCAACGCCGTTGATGTAGACGATGCCCCACGGGCGCGCATTGAGGTTGAACGCCACATTGCCAACGCTTGTTGTGTCGTTGACGAGGCGCACACGTACGGCAAGGCCCTCGCCATCAACAGCGACGAGGTTTGCGCCATCGCGCAACGTCACGCCGGGCGCACCGCCTGCCCCGCCCAACGCCTCACCATTCACGCTCATGGCGGCGTTGTCTGCACGCACGGTGAGGCGCGCGCCGGTTGCGGAAGCTGGTTGTCGCTCGCTCGCGGGTGTCGCTTCGGCGACCGTGAGACCGCCGCCACTTGCAGGTTGCGCCGAGTTCGCCGTGCGCGCGGGTGAGCGTGAACCACTGCCCACGACCGATTTGTCGCTCGCACGGTTGGCGTCGCCGCGCGGGCGTTCAGCGTTGGGTTGAGGTGCTGAGGTATCGGTGCGCGATGACGGGTCATTCGGTGACGTGCGCGGTACAACGGGCGGCAACGTGGGCGGATTCCGCACGACGATGGGCGCAGGTTCGGGCTCACCCGCAACGGTCGGTGCGACGCTCTCACCCTCTTGCAGCAACCACGCGGTACCCATCGCCACGATCAACGTGCCCGCGGCGAGAAAAAACCACGGTGTCGCTCGCGGCACTCCACGCGACACGACATCGATTTCAATGGCGCTGAGCCCTGCCCCGACCGCGCTGTCGGCCCCACGTGGAGTCTTGTTTGCCCCGAGCGGCTTTGCAGCAAGTTGCGTTGACGGCTCGGTGCCGGTGCTCTCGGCTGGCACCTGACCAGCGACGCGATGCACGCGATCGACCAACTCGCGCGAGTCGGGGGTGATTGCATGATTGCGACACAGATCGTCGAGCGCGCGCAGCATTTCCGCGGCACTCGCAAACCTCTTTTCGATGTCGGGTTCAACCGCGCGGGCAAGCCACTCGATGAGAGGCTCTGGCACCGTGACCGACTGCAACGCCTCACGTACGCTGCGCAATTCACCGCGTCGCAACATGCGTATCCACTCTTCTTCGCGGCGGTCTTCGACGAACGTGCTGCGACCGGCGAGCGCTTCGAGCAACACCGACCCCAGACTGAAGAGATCGTTGCGCGGGTCGGGTGGTTCTCCGCGTGCCTGCTCGGGAGGCATGTACTGGTAGGTGCCCTCGATGGAGAGGCGCGGCTGCACGGCATCTGGACGATGGGCGCGCGCAAGGCCGAAGTCGGTCAACTTCACCTCGCCGTAGCGCGAGCAGAGCAAGTTGCCCGGCGAGATGTCGCGGTGCACGATGCCGCGTCTGCCTCCACCACCGTGGCGTTGATGCGCGTAGACGAGCCCCTGCAAGGCTTCGCGCGCGATGTAGACGACAGCGGGCACGCCGAGTGGCTGAAACTCGGATGATTTGGGACGAACCCGGGTGTCGGCGATCGCCGAATCGGGGTTCGCGAGGTAGCGCGACAACGCCGAGTGCCCGAGCACCTGCTTGAGGCTTGCTCCGTCGACGAACTCCATCGCGAGAAAGTAGGTGGCGCCGACGCGGCCAAAGTCGTAAATGTCGACGATGTTGCGGTGCGACAACGTGGCGGCGAGACGTGCCTCATCAAGAAAGCGATCGACGAACGTCTGGTCGCCCGAAACATGCGGAAGTATTCGTTTGATGACGAGGGGCTTACGAAACCCCTGCTCGCGAATCAGGTGCGCGAAGTAAAGCTCGCCCATACCCCCGCGGCCAATCAGCCGCACGAGGCGATACGCACCAAAATTTGTGCCCGCCTCTTCCACTTCACCACTTCCGCAAAAGGGCCGCTGTCACGCGTCACTCACTCGGCTCAAGCTCGGGCGGAGGTAGCCCATCAAGGGGGTGCAGCAGCAATCCGCTACGCAGCTTCGGCTCGAACCATGTCGATTTGGGCGGCATCACCGAACCCATGTCAGAGATCGCCATCATGTCATCGATTGACGTGGGGTAGAGCGCAAAGGCGACATCGTAGCGCCCTGCCCGCACGAGGTCTTCGAGCGCTGTTGTGCCACGAATGCCGCCGACGAAACCGATTCGCGCGTCGGTGCGTGGGTCTGCAATGCCCAAGAGCGGTTCGAGCACGAGAGTTTGCAGCAGCGCCACGTCGAGGCGACCCACGACGTCGAGCCCTTCAAGCGTTGCCTCACGCGCGCTGAGTCGCCACCACCTGCCCGCGATGTAGACCCCGAAACGAGCGCGTGCATCTGGGCGCGCGGTCTCGGCGGGGGCGACATCGAAATGGCGCTCGAACGCGGCGAGCAGTGTTTCGGGCGTGTAACCGTTCAAGCCGTGCACGACGCGGTTGTACTCGAGTATCTGCATTTCGTCTGAGGGGAACAGTCCCGCCAGAAGATAGTTGTAGAGTTCGGTGCCGGTGTGGCTGAGGTTGCGCTTGGCCCGCAGCGCGCGCACCCGCGATGCCGACGCCGAGCGGTGGTGTCCATCGGCGATGTAGGCGAAGTCTAGCCCGGCAAACGCGTGGGTGACGGCGTCGCAAAACGTCGGGTCGGCATCGTACCAGAGCTCGTGGCGCACACCATCGGCGACGAGGTCGTAGACGGGCGCGCTACGCTCGACGGCGTTGCGCAAGAGACGCCTCAAATCGTCATGGGGCCGGTAGGTCAAAAAGACCGGGCTCGCCTGACATGAGATCGCGTCGATGTGATGAATGCGGTCGGTCTCTTTTGCCACCAGCGTGTGCTCGTGTTTGCGCACCCGATTGTTGTCGTAGTCGTCGCAGGCGACGATGCCCATGACGCCGAGTTGCGTGTGCGAGCCGAGCGAGAGCCGGTAGGGGTAAAAGCCGGGTCGTTCATCCATCCGCAACGTGCCATGCACGACGAACCGACCCAGCGCGTCGCGGGCGAGACGCAAGCGTTCGAGTTCGTCGGTCTCGTGCCCCGGGCGGGCGTCGACCTCGGGCCGGTCGATGTGCAGAAACGAGTTGGGGTTACCGAGCGCACGGGCACGCACTTCGGCGGATTCCATCGTATCCCACGGCGGGGTGGCAACCTCGTGCACGAGCTCGACTGGCGGGCGAAGGCCACGAAACGGACGAACCTGAACCATGAAAGCTTCCTCGGCAGACCTTTTCGACGACGATGTGGGCCTTCGCGTCATAAACCCGCGTGGGGCATCACGCAAACTTGAGGCGACACCGTGTCACGCGGAGGCAGACGGCGCATGAGCGCGCCATACTTGCGTTTCTGGCACAATCCATGTACGCGACGCGCCGCAACTTCGACAAGGGTGTCGAAGGCAATTCTCGAACGCCC
>CAZXXB010000248.1:3098-5417 GCA_964644185.1 uncultured Myxococcota bacterium | reverse complement strand
CGCCGCGCGTAGTTGCGTATCCCCGCCGCGAAATACGCCGGGTCGTACGGCAAGCCGATGTCAAACATCACCGGCCCATCGACCCCGACCGGCCCGCGCTCGGGGTCGCTGTACTCGTCGTACATGTTGAGACCCACCGAAAAACACCCCGGCTCTGGAGCGAAAAGCTCAATCGTCCCCACGTCAACGCACCCCGTACCACCGCACGTACCGCCCATCGCGTCGGTGCTCGCCCCAACCGCCGACATCGCGAGCGACAACGTCGCCGGGTCAAACCCCTCAACCAGCACGCGATAATCGGCCATGCCCGGTAGCGGCGCGCAAAACGACCCATCCATCGCCGTGTATGCCGTCGCCACAAACCCAAACCCGTCACCCGCAAACACCACGCGATGATTCGCCAGCACCTCGTCGCCGTAACTCAGCATTCCCTTCACGCACGAGGGCGCCACCGTCGCCGTCGTCGCGCTCTCGATCGCCTCGGCCGTCACCGCATAAAGCCCCGCCTCGGTCACCGCGACGCGCACACCCGACGCCCCGTTCTCTTCACCGCGCACAAACAGAAGACCCCCCGTCTCCTTCCACATCGCCGCCTCATAATCGTACTTCCACACCAGCAACGTATCGGTCTCTTCGCTCACCCCGCGGTGCGCAAACACTGTCACCGTCGCGGGCATCTCTTCATCCAGCGTCAACGGCACGAGACCCCCGTCACCCGGCAGGTGCCACGCCACGCTCACCGCCGCCACCACCTCACGCAACGGATGCTCAACCGACGACAACCCCTCCGGCAACGTCGCGTAGACATCAAGCACCCAGCGTCGCCGGTTTGAATGGACGCTGCACCCCGACGCTCCCAAAATCTTCAAGCCACGTCGCCGGTATCACATCGACCTCGATCACCGTCTCGATCTCGACACTGAGCGGCAGCGGCTCACCATCCGGCGTGCGCAACCCCTCCGCCTCATACGAGAGAATGGGCCCGTACGGCAGCGTCTGATTGCAGTTGTACGTGCTGCCCGACACCGTACCGCTGCCTGCGTACAACTCGACCTCATACCCGCACCCGTCATTCAAAGCCGGAAACAGCCGCACCTCTTCCTGATGCCCCACGCGCACCCGCCCCTGCCACGCCAGATACGGACGCGTCGTGCGCGGCGCGCCGAAGTAGAGGTCAATCTCTTCGCGCTCAGCCTCAACCGTCAGCACCGCGTCATCGGTCGCGATCACCTCGTCAAACTCAAACCGCCCAAACTCGTCGGCCACCACGTCGAGCTCTTCTTCACCCGATTCGAGGTGAATCGTTGCCCCCGCCAGCACACCCATCCGCAGCTCGTTCCACGCCACCACCTGCCCAAACATGCGACCCGTGCCGCGAACCACTTCGCTCTCGCACGCGTCGTTGCAATACGTACAACTCACCTCACCCGCGGCAACACTGCACGCAACCCCATTCTCTTCACCCTCATCACACGCCTCACCCTCATCAAGCTCACCGTTGCCACACGCGTTCACGTCATCATCGTCATCACCCGTGTCGTCGTCGTCATCGGTCATCCCAGCAAACGTCACCCCCACAAAACACCCGAACTCACCCCACTCGAAACTCACCTCACTCGCCGACACCTGCGGAACAATCTCCTCCCACGCCTCATCACTCGGGTTCGCCACCGTCAAAATCTTGAACCCCAAATCGAGCGGAACCGCGACCGTCACCGTCACCGTCATCGGCTTTGCCAGCACCGTCCCAAACGGCGTCAGCGAAAACACATCCGTCCGCGCCGTGTACTCTTCCGGTATCGCGGGCGCACCCTCACACCCCTTCGACAACGTCACCGCCGTCTCTTCGCCCAGCGCATCCGGCGGAATCACAATCGACGCCGGCCCCACGCGAATCGACCCGCCGCTCGGCCCCACGTTTTCAGTCACGCTGTCGAGCCCCGTCGTGTCGTCGTCATCGTCACCCGTCGCGTCATCGTCGTCATCCACCACCGTCGCATCGTCATCATCGTCATCGTCGTCAACCACCGTCGCGTCGTCGTCGTCGAGCCCCCCCGTGTCTGGACCATCATCATCCCCATCGCCCCCGCACGACACCGCAAACAGCGCTACCCCGCACGTCGCCAGCGCAACACGCAGCATCGCCGCCACGCCCCATACCTTCCGAACCTCTTCGCTAGTTGAACCAATCGTTAGACTACGCATGAGAAACCCCTCTTGTCGTTTGCGCCCCGGTCGCGGTCGACATCGTTGCGGGCGTGCACACTGAAAACGATCGCGCGTCGACTTGATGCACAAAACCTTATGCCCCTCATCGGG
>CAZXXB010000248.1:0-3081 GCA_964644185.1 uncultured Myxococcota bacterium | reverse complement strand
CGATTCTTTTGACCCAGAAAACCCCGCCCCGTCTGTGACGCCCGCACACACCCACCGCCCCTCAGCCATCGCACCGCCACTCAGGCATTGCGCCGCCCCCCCGCGACCGTGCATGCTGCCCCCGTGATGTTCTCTCGCGCCACCTCACACCCGCCACCTCCCGTTGCGACGCTCGCCGCGCTCGCGCTGCTCGTCGTCGTGCCTTCGCTCGCACACGCCCAAATCTACCGCTGGGAAGACAAAAACGGCGCCGTCCACTTCGCACAAGACCGCGACGAAATCCCCGAGCCCTTCCGCGAAACCGCCACCCGCGTCGAAGGCACAAAATCGTTCGAGAGCGAACCACCGCCCGACCCCCGCACCGGCAAACCCCCGCCCACGTCGCCCATTCCCCCCGGCCTCACCCTCCCCTCGCTGCCGGGCTACAACTTTCCGGGCATGACCAGCCCCAGTGGCACAAACAACGGCGCACCCTCGCCTGCCCTCGACCCCGCCCAACTGCGTGACATGCTCGAAGGCTCGCTCAACCGCGCCATGACCGGATCAAACGGCGGCAACCCCACCGCCCCCGGCTCGCCCGCCTTTGGCGCACCCGTCAACCCGAACCGCCCCCCCGTCGGCCCACCACCCGACAACGACCCGCTCGGCGACTCCCCCGCTGCAAACCCCAATCAAAACCCCTTCGCCGTCGAGCCCCCCGATGGCTCGTCCACATCAACCCCCGCCCTGCACGTCGCCCCCCCCGCCTCGCCCCCCACCTTCGCGCAAGAGCCCGAAGGCGAACCCATCGACCCGCTCGGACTTCGCTACACCCACGTCGCCACCGGCTTCTCCTTCCGCCCCCCCGCCGGATTCCGCGAAAGCGACGCACCCCAAACCGGCATCGCCGCCTACTTCACCCACCCACGACACCGCGTCGCCCTCAGCCTCGTCGTGCAAGAGACCGCCGCCGGCGAAGACAACCGCGCCCTGCTCGATCAACTCATGCGCGCCGCCATCGCCCACTACGCCGACGAACTCGGTTTCAGCCTCACTCGGCAAGAGCCCGCCGCCGAAACCGCGGGCATCGTAAAAGGGTCCATCGCCTTCGCCGCCGGAAGCACCTCCGGCGGCTTCGACCTGCTGCAAGCCTACCACCTCAGCGGCTCGCGCCTCTTCATCCTGCAACTTCAGGCCCCGCAGGGCTCGATGAACGAAGCCGACAAACTCTTTCGCCTCACCCGCGACTCGGTCGAGTACGCACCCCGCGCAAGCGACACCATCGCCCGCCTCAAACCCGCCCGCGCCGCCATCATCGCTGGCGTACTCGGTGTGCTCGGCCTCCTCGCCCTGCTCGCCATGCGCACCATTCGCGAAGGCTGACCGCCGCGCCCACTCACCCCTTGCGCGTGAACATCAAAAACGCCATCGCCGGACGTTTCGACGCGTCACGCATCGCAAAGTGCACCCCATCAAACTGCCACCCCGCACCGACCCACGTGTTGATCGCCGCCTCCATCTCGCCATCCGTCACGTGCGACAACTCCACCACTTTGTAGGTCAGCCCAACCTCATCACTCGTCGTCTCACCGCGCATCATCTCGCCGTGCCGTTTCTCGTCGCTCATCGTCGCTTCTCCCGCTTCGTTGACCCTGCCTCGACTCGACTTCACCCCTATATCATCGCGCGACACCCGAAAATAACTTGTGAACCCGCATTTCACTGTGCGATTGTAAGACTCTCGTTTGGGTCTTGTATTTGCGAAGTCACTGTTTGCGAAGTCACTGTTTGCGCGGTCGCCGCACGCCCCCGCCGGGCAGCACGAACCGCGTCATGGAGCCACGGTGGCCCGTATTCTCGTAGCCGACGACTCGCCAGCCGAGCGTGAAATGCTGCGCCGGGCGCTCGCCGCCGCCGGTCACGACGTCATTCTCGCTTGCGACGGCAACGAGGCCGAACACCACCTGCGCGCCTCACCCCCCGACATTCTCGTCCTCGACATCGTCATGCCCGGACGCGACGGATACCAGATCTGCCGACACCTCAAAGCCGACCCCCAACTCAGCGCAACCCCCGTCATCATGATCTCCGCCAAAGGTCTGCAAAGCGACATCTACTGGGGTTTGCGTCAGGGCGCGTGCGATTACCTCGTCAAACCCTTCTCGCCAGACCAACTCGTCGCTACCATAGCCCGCATCCTCGCGTCGGCAGACGACAGCGACAACGGCGTCGCTCGCTAGCCGCGCGCAAAGGCAATCGTGGCACACCGCCAGACATCCGAAGCCCTGCTCTTCGGCATCGGAGCACAACGCTTCGCCGCCGACACCGGCTCGGTCGAAGCCGTCCTGCGCGTCGAAACCGTCACACGCGTCCCCAGCGCACCCGACTTCGTCGTCGGCGTCATCTACCGCAGCGGTGCCGTCGTACCCGTCGTGCTGCTCGAACGCATGCTCGCCCAGCCCCCACGCGAATTTCGCCCCGCCGACTGGGTCGTCATCGTCCGCCCCAACGGTGGACTCCTCGGAATCCGCGTCGACGCCGTCTTCGACGTCCGCCCCTACCCCGGCAACCGCGCCCGCAACGAAGACTCATTCATCGACCTCGAATTTCAAAGCTCCGGCGACTCCGTCAGCCTCCTCAACCTCGACTACCTCTTCCGCACCCTCTCCGACGCCGTCCGCCGCGGACAATCCGGCGGCGAACTCACCCGCTCATTCGAAACCTGAGGCCCCCAGAAACCTCGCTCCGGCAAAACGTGACTCAGCCGCAAAGGCGCGCTATTTCACGCCCCGTAATCTGCTTTACGGCTTCACGTCTCCCCAGCGTGCATAACGCCCGCAACACGAAAGGCAGCATCATGTCCACCATGGTCCGCTTCGAAACCAGCATGGGCGGCTTCACCGCCGAACTCTACGACACCGAAGTCCCCAACACCGTCGCCAACTTCGTCGGCCTCGCCATGGGCACCCTCGAATTTGCCGACCCCAAAACAGGCGAAAAGAAAAAGGGCCACTTCTACGACGGCACCATCTTTCACCGCGTCATCGACGACTTCATGATTCAGGGCGGCGACCCCACCGGCACCGGCCGTGGCGGTCCCGG
>CAZXXB010000247.1:5203-5423 GCA_964644185.1 uncultured Myxococcota bacterium | reverse complement strand
CGTTCTGGAAGATGTCGATGGCGCCAGCGTCGGGGCTGCCGTGGAAGACGTAGACGCGGGCCGGTTCGGGCACATCGTCGTCGTCGTCGGTTGCGGTGACGTCGTCGTCGTCGTCGGTTGCGGTGGCGTCGTCGTCGTCGTCGGTTGCGGTGACGTCGTCGTCGTCGTCGGTTGCGGTGACGTCGTCGTCGTCGTCGTCGTCGGTTGCGGTGACGTCGTC
>CAZXXB010000247.1:0-5181 GCA_964644185.1 uncultured Myxococcota bacterium | reverse complement strand
GTCGTCGTCGGCTGTGACGTCGTCGTCGTCGTCGTCGGTTGTGGTGACGTCGTCGTCGTCGTCGGTTGCGGTGGCGTCGTCGTCATCGTCGCCGACGATACCGGGGATGACGCCGGCTTTGATGAGTTTTGCGATGTCTTCGGGTGTGAAGCCGAGGTGTGAGCGGTCGCAGCCGGTGAGGAGCAGCAGAGCCGCGAGGGGGATCAGTTTTTTCATGGTCTTTTTTTCTCCGGTGCGGGCGAGGTGATGCAGGCCTCGCCCGCTCTAGGCGTCAGGTGTGCGTTAGTCGACGACGTGGAACTCCACGCGGCGGTTTTTCTGCTTGCCTTCTTTGGTGTTGTTGTCGGCGATGGGCTTTTCTTGCCCGAGGCCTTCGGCGGTGAGGCGCTCTTTGGCGATGCCTTTACCGACGAGGTATTTCGTGACCGACTCGGCGCGGGCCTGCGAGAGTTTCTTGTTGTTCGCGGGCTTGCCGACGTTGTCGGTGTGGCCTTCGACGCGGACCTTGATGGCCTCGTTGCCTTTGAGGAGTCCGCTGACGGCGTCGAGGACTTTGAAGGACTGTGCGCCGACGATTTTTGCTGAGCCGGTGGCGAATTCGACGCGCTCGAGGATTTCGAGTTTTTGAGCGCCGACACGCATCAGCTCTGCGCCTTTGTCAGGGCAGCCGTCTTCGTCTTCGTTGCCGTTGTAGATTTCGGGCTCGAGTGGGCACTTGTCTTTGGGGTCGAGGATTTTGTCGGCGTCGGCGTCGGTTTCAGGGCAGCCGTCTTCGTCTTGAATGCCGTCTTTGTCTTCGGGCTGGTTGGGGCATTGATCGACCGCGTCGAGGATTCCGTCGCCGTCGGTGTCTTTTTCAGGGCAGCCGTCGTCGTCTTCGATGCCGTTTTTGGTTTCGGCGTCGTTGGGGCATTTGTCTTTGGAATCGGGGATGCCGTCTTTGTCGTTGTCGAGGTCAGGGCAGCCATCGCGGTCTTCGAAGCCGTCGAGGTCTTCGGCGTCGTTGGGGCATGAGTCGACGGCGTCGACGTAGCCGTCGTTGTCGTTGTCGTAGTCTGGGCAGCCGTCCTGGTCTTCGAAGCCGTCTTTGTCTTCTGGGGCGGTGATGCACTTATCGACGTCGTCGAAGAAGCCGTCGCCGTCTGAGTCGAGGAGTTTGGGGGCTTTTTCGGCGGTGGGTTCCCATTTGATTCCGGTGAAGACGCGGACGGTGGGAGCGCCGGTGCCGACGTTGATGTCGTCGCCAGAGAGGGGGAGTCCGCCGCCGACGCCGGTTGTCCACCAGACGTCTTTGACGAAGGCCCATTTGAGTGCGCCGTAGAGTTCGAGGGGTGAGGAGCTGGAGACGTTGGAGAAGGCGTTTGCGCCGTAGGCTTCGAGGAGGAGGCGGAGGTTCTGGAGGACGGACCATTCGATGGCGCCGCCGTAGGTGAGTTGCTGGCCGAGGTCGGCCTGGTAGAACTGTTTATCTTCGGCGTAGCGGTAGCCGATGTTGAAGCCGAGTCGGACGGGGAGGAAGTTGAGTTCGAGGGCGAGTTTGGGGGCGACGGTGATGCCTGAGTTGCCCATGAACTGGTTTGCGTTGAGGGCGTCGCCGAGGGGTGCGGTGATGACGGTGACGAGGGCGAGTCCGACGATGTCGGAGACTTTGCCCCAGAAGCCGTTGAGGAGGTCGAATTTGAGGTGGAAGCGGGGGTCTGAGAGGCCGGCTTTGACGGTGGGTTCACGTCCACCGGCGAAGGGGACGCCGCGGATGATGAGGTCTTCGCCGTCTTGATTGAGGAGGACGGGGAGGACGATGCCGAGTTCGAAGAAGCTGGCGAAGGAGATGGCCCCCATGAGGTCGAGGGTGGTGTGGTGTCGGACGATGTCGGTGATGGTGCCGTCGGCGTTGAACTGGAGTGATTGGTGGGCGTAGTTGAGCATGAAGCCCAATGAGCCGTTGACTTCGCCGTCGACGACGCCGCCGCCTTCGACGGTGATGAAGTTGTTTTGGCCCGGAGCGGGGGCGAAGGTTTGGAGGTTGAAGTCACGCTGGACCGTCTGAGCGTGCGCTTGCGGAGTGATTCCGATGAGCGCAAGCACGAGGGTTGCGGTTGCCAACAGGCGTTGAGTCGAGACCATGACACCCCTTTACAGCGTCGTGGCGAATCGCCAGACGCGCTTTGTTGAAGACCCCATCACCAACACGTTGCGGGCAGGCCCCGCGGGGGCAACATCGACGAGAAGAACAAGAAAGAGATTACCTGGACGGGCGGCGGAGCGAGGCACGCGATAAGCGAACGCGCGGTCACGATGTGCCGCGCGCGCGTTGAGGTGTGACTGACTCAGCCGGATGTCAAGTTAGCCGAATTGAGTGAATGTCTCAATCGAAAACATGCGACATTGCGCGCAAATCGGCGTGGCGGAGACGGTTAGTTGGCTGCTCCGCGATTTTCGACGGTGACGGTGACCGGTATTTCTGAAGGGTCAGAGAGGGCGGCGAGGGCAGTGTTGTCGCCTTGCAGGTAGGCGCGGAGGAAGGCGGTGGTGAGCCCTGCGGTGGCGCTACGCTGGGGTGCGATGTTGCTTGCGCCGGGGCAGAGAATGTTGCGGTTGTTGTACATATCGCTGTGGCCAGCGTCTTTGAGGACGACGAGCCAGACGGGCTCGGGGGCAGCGCCGTAGAACTTGGCGTAGTTGTCGTCTTCGGGGGCGCATGGGGTGATGCCCTCTGCGCCGCGGCCCATGCCGAGCACGAGCGAGGGGAAGGGGAAGGTGGCGGGGGCGTCGGCCTGGTTGCCGTTGCCCGGGGGCGCGGGGCCGAAGGGGGGGCCGCCGCCATCGACGGGGTCAACGCCGACCCATGCGTCGTAGTTGGCGCCGTTGTCGAGTTTTGAGGCACCGAACGAGACTTTGCCGCCGCGCGAGTGTCCGACGAAGCCGAAGAGGTCTTCGCGGACGGTGACGCCGGCTGACGAGTCGATGCCTGCTGCTATCCATGCGGTGATGGCGAGGGCGTCTTGAATCTCTTGATCTGAAGAGGGTGCGCTGATGATGGCGGTGAGGGGGTTGTACATTTGCGGGGCGACGATGACGAAGCCGTGCGAGGCGATCTGCTTTAGCATCTCGCTGTAGTCATTGGCGTTGGTGGCGAAGCCGTGCTGGAACTGGATGACTGGGTAGGTGCCCTGCGCGACGGGGGCGTAGATGCGAAGGGCTTTTGGGGCGCCGGCCTGGTCTTCGGCGAGGTCAACGGTTTTTATGTTGAGCGTGCCAAGCTGAAACGGGTCTTCGGTGCCGACGAAGACGTCGGTGAACTCGTCGCCGGTGTCGGTGGCGTCGTCGTCGTCGGTGCTGGTGGCATCGTCGTCGTCGTCGGTCGAGGTGGCGTCGTCGTCGTCGGTCGAGGTGGCGTCATCGTCGTCGGTTGAGGTGGCGTCGTCGTCGTCGGTTGAGGTGGCGTCGTCATCGTCGTCGGTCAGGTCGTCGTCGTCATCGGTGACGTCATCGTCGTCATCGTCATCGGTGGTGGCGTCGTCGTCGTCGGTGGCGTCATCGTTGTCATCGTCATCGTCATCGGCGTCGTTGTCGTCGTCGTCGCTGTCGTTGTTGTCGTCGTCGTCGGTGGCGTCATCGTCGTCGCCGGTGTCGGTGCTGCCGGTGTCGTCGCCTGTGTCTTCGTCATCGCCGCAGGCGGTGAGGGTGAATGCGGTGAGGGTGAGCCCGGCGAGGGTGACTGCGGTGAACGCGAGCGCCGAGACGCTGGTGGCGCAGAGCAACCGCAAGGCGGCGAGGGGCGCGAGGGGGGCGACGCGGGTGCCGCCAGTTTTTGCTGTGGCGGAAACAGCGGGCACGGAGGAGCGGGGCATGAGTGAACCAGTCATGGGGTAACCTTCGCAAGCGTGGGTGCTAACCTCACCGTGTGTGGGGGCAGACACACGCCAACATCTTATAGATGCACCAAGTGGTGAAACTTGTCAGACCAATGTGACGCAAAGTTCACGCGAGGTAAAGTTCACGCGGTGCTGGTCGCGCTGGGTTGGGTCTCATGCGACGTAGAGCAGGTGAAGGTCGGCGACGTTGGTGTTGGTGTGGGCGCGGTTGATGTGGGTTTGGGCGAGGGCGTGAAAGCGGGTCGAGTCGAACGAATCGATGAGTGCGTCGGGGTCGCCGCCGTTTGCTCGCACACGGGCGTAGCTGCTGCCGTCGACGAGGGCGCCGGCGAAGTCGGTGGGGCCGTCACGTCCATCTGAGCCGGCGGCGAGAAAGGCCCATCCGGGCACACCGGCGAGTTCGCGGGCGAGCAGGGCGGCGACGTGCTGGCTACGTCCGCCCGTGCCGTCGCCTGTGACACGCAGGGTGGGTTCGGCGGCCATGATGTGGAGGAAGCCGCGCGTGCCTTTGCCGGTGTGGCTGCGAAGGTTGCGGACGTTGGCGGCGTAGTGGTCGATGAAGGTTGCGGCGTCTGAGGCGAGCGGTTCGGGGGCGGCCATGACGTGTACGCCGGTGGGGTGTTTGAGGGCGGCGACGCGGGCGGCTTCGGCGAGTGACTCGGGTGTGGCGACGAGGTGGTGGAAGAGTTCGCACGCGTTGAAGTCGGAGGTGGCGGTCTGGGGACGGTCGCGTGTTGCGCGGAGCACGCCGAGGACGGCGGGGGGTAGCTCGGCGGCGAGGCCGTAGTCGCGGACGATGTCGGCGGCGCGGGGTGGTGGGCGGTAGGGCATGCCGTAGGTTCCGTCGAATTTGTATTGCCACTCTTGTGACGAGCCGGCGGGAACGGTGGGGCCCGAGCCGATGACGCGGAGATCGTTGCCGCAGACGTCGCTGACGATGAGGGTGACGAGGCGGCTTGCGTGGCATCGGGCGGCGAGTGAACCGCCTTTGATTTGTGAGAGTGCGGCACGTACGACGTTGATTTCGTCGATGGTTGCGCCGGAGCGGAGGAGGGCGCGGTGGGTGATGGCGAGGTCTTCGAGGGTGATGCCGACGCGGGGCCACTCGCAGAGGGCAGAGGCGCCGCCGGAGAGCAGGACGACGACGGTGTCGAGGGGGTTTGCGTCGGCGACGAGCTCGATGGCGCGCTTACCGGCGGCGAGGCTGTTTTCGTCGGGGATAGGGTGTGCGGCGCGGATGAATTCGACGTTGGCGTCGCGCAGGTCGTGTGGGGTGGGGCGTGGCAGGTGGTCTGTGATGCAGACG
>CAZXXB010000246.1:4746-5450 GCA_964644185.1 uncultured Myxococcota bacterium | reverse complement strand
CAGTGGTTTGGGTGGTTTCGCAGGTTTGGGTCACTTCGGCTGGACTCACATCGTGCGGTGACGATGACGACGCCGCGGACGACGACGATGATGATCTCACCGGCGACAACGACGATGATCTGACCGACGACGATGATGACGATGATCTGACCGGCACCGACGACGATGATGACGATGATCTGACCGGCACCGACGACGACGATGACGATGATCTGACCGGCACCGACGACGATGACGATGAGCTGACCAGCACCGACGACGATGACGATGATCTGACCGGCACCGACGACGATGATCTGACCGGCACCGACGACGATGATCTGACCGGCACCGACGACGATGACGATGATCTGACCGGCACCGACGACGACGATGACGATGATCTGACCAGCACCGGCGACGATGACGACGATGACCTCACCAGCACCGATGATGACGATGACCTCACCGACGATGACGATGACTCCGTGGGGCTCGATCTTGGTCTGTCGGCGGTAATTGACTGGGCCGAGTGCGATGATGGTCCGGATGTGTCGGACGGCGGGGCGAGCTGGGTCGGGCAAGGGTGCGGGTCGCGCGCGGTGATTTTTCAGCAAGACCCTTCGGAGTACTACGCGGTCGATAACAACGGCGTGCCGATTGTGGGGCTGATACGATTGCCAGTCGCGGGGAATGCGCCGGAGGCATTGGCCGGTAAGGTGTGC
>CAZXXB010000246.1:4252-4671 GCA_964644185.1 uncultured Myxococcota bacterium | reverse complement strand
TATTATCTCGACCGCTGGACGACCGACTTTGTGAACGCTGATGGAAGCTTCTTTGCCCAGAATGGGCTGTTTCGCAGCACGGGGTCGATGAGCGGCGACGCGGCGCGCGTGAAAGCGTTTAGCGAACCTTCGGGGTCGAAGGTGAAGTACGTTTTCGGCACGGGCGGCAGCGAGATGTTTTTTGACGCGCTCGGCTACCTTGAGAGCGTGAGTTACTGCGAGTGGGGCTCACTGGGCAACAGCGAGATTCCGTGATTTTTTTCATGGGGGGACGAGCCCGCGCCGACGGCGTGAAGCGTCGGCGTTATGCGTCGGCGTCAGGCGTCGGCGGATTTGCGGGTGATGTCGGCACCCAGCCGTTTGAGTTTTTCTTCGATGCGCTCATAGCCACGATCGAGGTGGTAGATGCGGCTCACGAC
>CAZXXB010000246.1:0-4158 GCA_964644185.1 uncultured Myxococcota bacterium | reverse complement strand
CGAATGTGGGCCCCCATGCGCAGCAGTTCGAGGACGTGCATGAAGCGGTTCTCGAAGATGTTTTCGGTGACGACGCTGGCACCTTTGCCGCGGGCGAGGACGGCCATCATCTGCGCCTGCATGTCGGTGGGGAACCCGGGATAGGGGGCGGTCTGAATGATGATGGGGGTTGGGCGCGCGGGGGCGGCGAGTGAGACGGCGGCGACCGAGTCATCGCCGCGCTCGCCGGGGCGCTCGTCTACGCGGCATCCCATCTCGCGGAATTTGACGAGGACGGCGTCGATGAGGGTGGGTTCGATGCCGCGCAGGGTGACTTTGCCGCCCGTGGCGGCGACGGCGGCGAGCAGGGTGCCGGCTTCGATGCGGTCGGCGACGACGCGGTGTTTGGCGGGGGTGAGTTCGTCAACGCCCTGGATGCGGATGATCGGGGTTCCATGGCCCTCGATTTGAGCGCCCATGCTGATGAGGGCGTTGGCGAGGTCGACGATTTCGGGTTCACGGGCGGCGTTTTCGATGAGGGTTTCACCCTTTGCGAGTGAGGCGGCCATGAGGGTGTTTTCGGTGCCGCCGACGGTGACTTTGTCGAAGCTGACGCGGGCGCCGACGAGGCGTTTGGCGCGGGCTTTGACGTAGCCGTGGTCGAGGGTGATTTTGGCGCCGAGGGTTTCCATCGCTTTCAAGTGGAGGTCGATGGGGCGCGCGCCGATCGCGCATCCACCGGGGAGCGAGACTTCGGCTTCGCCGTGGCGTGCGACGAGGGGGCCGAGGACGAGGATGCTGGCGCGCATGGTGCGGACGAGGTCGTAGGGGGCGCGCAGTTCGGTGATGCGTGAGGTGTCGATGCGGGCGGTGCCGTTTGTGTGCGAGGTTTTGGCGCCGAAGAGGTTGAGGAGTTTGAAGGTGGTGCGGATGTCGGCGAGTTGGGGCACGCGGGTGATGACGCTTTCGCCGGATGCGAGGAGAGAGGCGAAGAGGACGGGGAGCGCGGCGTTTTTCGATCCGGCGACTTCGACTTCGCCTGAGAGGCGGTTGCCGCCTTTGATGACCATCTCTTGCATGGTGCGACCTATGGGGTGTGCGGGGCGAGGTTGATGAGGGTTGTGTGGTCGAGGTTTAGCGGTTGAGGGCTAGCGGTCGGTGTGGGTGCGCTCGTCGTCGTGCGAGGGGTTGTGGGCGGGACTGAGCGCGGGAAACTTGTGGTAGTTGATGTGTTTGCAGTTGGGGCAGCGATAGACGCTGGCGGTTTCGTCGTCGAACAGGTGGTCGTCGGTCAGAATAGCTCCGCATTTTTCGCAGCGTTGGCGGGTCTTGTCGAAGAAATAGTAAACGAGGGCGAAGATGCCGAAGACGATGACGGCGAACGAGCCGAGGAGGCTGGAGTCGTATTTGAGGGTGGCGAGCGACCAGGCTTTGAAGGTGAGGATGGCGGAGGCGACGACGAAGCTGACGGCGAGGGTGAAGCCGAAGGCTTCGACGAGGAAGTAGAGGGTGGCAAGGATGGCGAGGGCGGCGCAGATGAATTTGAGCCAGAGTGGGAAGGGTGAGGCGGCGAGCCATGCGGTTTGTGCGGCGAAGAGGAGGACGCCGAAGCCGATGGTGCCGCGGAGGATGGGGCTGTTCCAGACGCGGGTGATGGGGTCCGCAGGGGTGGCGGAGGGGCGGGCCTGAGCGTCGGGTTCGAAGTCGTCGGGTGTTTTTTTGGGTTTCGGGGGCATGACCGTGAGAGGGCTCATGCCCGACAAAGCTGCAAAAAACAATTGACATGGGGTGAATTGACCCATAGCAATTTGCACGGGAGGAAATCTGAATGGGGCGTCGCATTTGTTTTGGTGCGAGCCAGGGGTCGTCGTGTGAAATCTCGCCGAAGGGGCGGGTCGCGGTGGCACGGGCTCTGTGGTTTTTGGCTGACGGGCAACGGGCGCGAACGTCGGTTGCGCGGGTCGTGCTGCTGCTGGGTCTCGTGACGGGGACGCTGGCGACCTCGACTGCGTGCACGACGGCGGTGTTACCGTCGGGCGGAGGGGCGGCGGATGACGACGACGCGACGGCACCTGCTGCCGATGATGGCGACGCGACGCCCGCCGATGACGACGATGCTGCGTCGGACGACGACGATGCGGACGATGACGACGACTCGAACGACGACGATGCGTCTGGCGATGACGATGACGCGACGGAAGCGCCGGATGTTCCATTTGGTGATCTGGCGGGGTTTGCGGCGTCTGGGGCGTCGTTGCAGCGGTTGACGCGGGTGCAATACGGCAATGCGGTGCGGGATGTGCTGGGTGAGGCGATCGTGGTGCCGTCGCAGCTGGAGCCGGATTTTTCGGTGGCGGGGTTTTTGTCGGTGGGGGCGTCGGAGACGACGATTTCTCCGCGTGGTGTCGAGCAGTTTTCGAACGCGGCGTATGACATTGCGAAGCAGGCGCTGCGCGATGAGGCGTTGCGTGCGCGTAATGTGAAGTGCACGCCCGCGGGGACGAAAGATGAGGCGTGCGCGAAAGAGACGCTGACGCGCGTGGGACGGATGTTGTGGCGGCGGAATCTGACGACGGAAGAGGTGGATGCGCTGACGGCGATTGCGACGAAGTCGGCAGAGACGCTGGGTGATTTCTATCTGGGGCTTGAGTTTGGGCTTGCGGCGCTGTTGCAGTCTCCGAACTTTCTGTTTCGGGTCGAGTTGGGTGAGGTGAGCGTGGCTGACCCGACGTCGTCGGTGCGGGCTTATACGAGCAACGAGATGGCGTCTCGGCTGGCGTTCTTTTTGTGGAACACGACGCCGGATGATGGGTTGTTGGCGAAGGGGGCCGAGGGGAAGCTCGCGAGCGAGAGTGATGTGCGGCGCGAGGCGCGGGCGATGCTCGATGGGGCGAAGGCGCGTAGCGCGGTGCGGAACTTTTTTACGGAGTATCTTGAGCTTTACAAGCTTGATGACAACCCGAAAGACCCGAAGGTGTATCCGCAGGCGGCGCCGGAGTTGGCGCTGTTTGCCCGCGAAGAGACGCTGTTGGGGCTTGAGAAGCTTGTGTTTGATTACGATGGTGATTTTCGCGAGATTTTGACGACGCGGCGGACGTATGTGAACCGCGATCTGGCGGCGCTGTATGGGGTTCCGGCACCGGCAAAAGAGGGGTTTGCGGAGACGCTGTTGCCGCTCGATGGGCCGCGCCGGGGGTTGTTGGGGCAGGCGAGCTTTTTGTCGTTGAAGGCACACACGACGTCGTCGTCGGCGACGTTGCGTGGGTTGTTCATTCGCAAGGTGCTTTTGTGTGGTGAGATTCCGGCGCCGCCGGCGAACGTGAGCACGCAGATACCTGAGCCGTCGCCGACGACGCCGACGCTGCGCGAGCGGATTGCGATTCATCTTGAAGAAGAGTCGTGCGCGCAGTGCCACCTTGCGATGGATCCGCTGGGGTTGGGGCTTGAGAACTTTGACGGGATTGGACGGTATCGGACGACAGAGAACGGGGCGACGATTGATGCGTCGGGCGATGTGGATGGGGTGCCGTTCAAGACTCCGGCTGAGTTGGGGTTGCAGGTTGCGCTGTCGCCGAAGCTGGGGACGTGCTTTGCGCGCAACGTGTATCGGTATGCGGTGGGGCACAAAGAGACGGATGAAGAAGAAGTGGTGATCGAAGAGCTTGCGAAGCGCTTTGAGGCATCGGGTTATCGTGTGAAGAGCCTGTTTGCCGAAGTGGCCGCAAGCCCCGGTTTTCGCCTTGCGGGCGAGCCGCGCTGACGACACGGGGCTGAGCAGAGACGAACGAACGAACCAGCAGAGCCGCGCGGGGCGAAAACGATAGAGCGAACGCGCGTGAGGTGCTCGACGATGAGCAAGATTCGACTGAGCCGCAGAACATTGTTGCGTGGAATCGTGGGTGGGGGTGCCGCCGTGGCGGTGGGACTTCCGCCGCTGGAGATTTTTTTCAACCGGTACGGGACGGCGTATGCGGCGGGTGATGCGTTTCCGCTGCGGTATGGGATGTTTTACTGGGGTAACGGTGTGCTGCCAGAGAAGTGGATACCGGCGACGACGGGGTCTGAGTATGCGTTGTCTGAGCAGCTATTGCCGATGGCCGAGGTGAAGAACGAGTTCTCGTTGTTGACGGGGTATGCGGTGAAGACGGGTAATACGTCGCCGCCCGGTTCGGGGCCTGC
>CAZXXB010000245.1:3450-5475 GCA_964644185.1 uncultured Myxococcota bacterium | reverse complement strand
ACCCTCTCCACCACCGACATCTACGACGGAATCGATTTCTCTGCCTGACGTGCCAGCCGCCGCGATGAGCGCTCGCGCGAAGAGCCAACAACTCAGCGCGCCGTCGCGCGAAGAGCCAACAACTCAGCCCCCGCTCGCGCGACGTCCACAATCGAAAACCTGACCCACACGGATCAAAAAAATGGGATACGCAGCCGAAAAACCGTCACCCATGACCCTCGCCGAATTCCTCGCCTTCGAAGGCGAGCCCGACACCCGCTACGAGCTGGTCCACGGCGAAATCTGGGCCATGGCACCCGTGCTGCGCGCCCACTCACGCATCACCGTCAACCTCGCCTCTGCCCTCACACGCGGCCTCCGCCCACCCTGCGTCGCCGACGCTGGTATCGGCATCGCCATCACCGACACCGCCGACTCGTGCTTCATCCCCGACCTCATCGTCTCGTGTGGCCCCGTTGCCCGCGACAAGCGCCTCATCGACAACCCCCGCCTCATCGTCGAAATCCTCTCGCCCTCGACCGAGCAATACGACCGCGGACTCAAGCTCGGCGCCTATCAAAAAATCCCCTCGGTTGAAGCCATTCTGCTTGTCTCGACCACCGAAGTTCGCGTCGAGCGCTGGCTCAGGCAGGGTGAGTCATGGCTGCTCACCCCCTACACCGCCAACACCACCTTCGACATCGCCCCCCTCGCCCTCACCCTCTCCACCACCGACATCTACGACGGAATCGATTTCTCTGCCTGACGTGCCAACAACCGCGATGAGCGCTCGCGCGAAGAGCCAACAACTCAGCGCGCCGTCAGGCGAAGAGCCAACAACACAGCACCCGCGCCTTGACACCCGCACCGTCCCCCACTAGTTTGCGCGCCCCATCGTCAGGGGTATGCCGCGTGCGACGCCTCGCCTGCGGCAAATCTCGACCAAACGACATGCTTCGACATGCTTATCGTACAAAAATACGGCGGAACCTCCGTGCGCTCCATCGAGCGATTCCGCAACGTCGCACGTCGCGCCCTCCGCACCCAGCGTGAGGGCCACTCCGTCATCGTCGTCGTCTCGGCCATGGCTGGCGAAACCAACCGCCTCGTCGACCTCGCATCACAAGTCGCCGACCGCCCCGACCCCGACGCCTACGACATGCTCCTCGCCACCGGAGAACAAGTCTCCGTCGCCCTCCTCACCATGGCCATCCAGCAAGAAGGCGGCGAGGCTCAAGGCTTTCTCGGCCAACACGTCGGCATCGTCACCGACGACATGTTTGGCAAAGCACGCATCCGCAAAATCAGCGGCGACTCGCTGCAAGAAGCCCTCAATAACGGAAAAATCGCCGTCGTCGCCGGCTTTCAGGGCGTCACCGCCGATGGACGCATCACGACCTTAGGCCGCGGTGGCAGCGATACCACCGCCGTCGCCGTCGCAGCCGCCGTCAAAGCCGACCTCTGCGACATCTTCACCGACGTCGACGGCGTCTACACCACCGACCCCAACGTCGTACCCGAAGCACGCAAGCTCGACCGCATCTCCTTCGAAGAAATGCTCGAACTCGCCTCGCTCGGCGCAAAAGTACTTCAAATTCGCAGCGTCGAATTCGCCATGAAGTACAACGTCACCCTGCGTGTCCGCTCAAGCTTCTCCGATGATGAAGGCACGCTCGTCTGCAAAGAGGATGCATCGATGGAACACGTCGTCGTCACCGGCATCGCCCACAGCCGCGCCGAAGCAAAAATCACCCTCCGCCGCGTCCCCGACGAACCCGGAATCTCCGCCTCCGTCTTCACACCACTCGCCGACGAAGGCATCAGCGTCGATATGATCATCCAGACCGACGCCGAAGTCATCGACGGACGTCGCGTCACCGACATGAGCTTCACCGTCGCCAAAAGCGACTACAAACAGGCCCTCGAAAGCTGCGAAGCCATCGTCAAACGCATCGGCGCAGAACGCGTCTCAAGCGAACCCGCCGTCGCCAAAATCTCCATCGTCGGCTTAGGCATGCGCTCGCACGCCGGCGTCGCCGCAAAAAT
>CAZXXB010000245.1:0-3436 GCA_964644185.1 uncultured Myxococcota bacterium | reverse complement strand
CCGCACACTCGCGGACAGCAAAATCAACATCATGATGATCTCCACAAGCGAGATCAAAGTCTCCTGCGTCATCGAACCCAAATTCGTCGAACTCGCCGTCCGCGAACTCCACCGCGCCTTCGAACTCGACCTCCCACCCGAACAGCGCACCCTCGACGGATTCCGCAAGGTCGACGACATGGGTGAGCCGCTCATCACCGCCGGGCCCCTGCCTGCCGCATTTGCCGCAAAAGCATAACAGAGGCCCCACTCCACCCAACTCGCACCATCTCAAACCAGCTCAATCCGCTTTGCTCGCCCCGTGGGCGTGCCCGTCAGGAGACAGAAAATGCCAAAGCCATTCGGTCCAATGAAAATGCGCCGCGTCCGCCGCAAAAACATGGGTAAGGTCCGCAAGCGCCTCATCCGCGCCAAGGGCACCACACCCGCCTTCGCGATCCACCCCGAAGGCAAAAAACCCGCCGCCACCGAAGCCAAATCGGCCAACTAAACCGGCGAAGCTCGTAACCTCACGCACAGCTTCGCCACCACGGCGAAGCGTGCAAAGAGACCCGCACGCGACCTCACGCGATGCGGGCTTTCGTGCTTAATCGACCCCCACGAAAATTCCCCTCAGGCATGCCATGATTACCCTCGACCAAAAGACCCGCGCATGGGTCGCCAACGCCTCCGACATCGAAAAGGCAGCCCTCGACCAGCTCCGCAACGTCGCCATGCTGCCCGTCATCGACGCCGTCTGCGCCATGCCCGACGTCCACATGGGCGTCGGCGCAGCCGTCGGCTCGGTCATCGCAAGCCGCGTCGCCGTCATCCCCTCCGCCGTCGGCGTCGACATCGGCTGCGGAATGCTCGCCGCGCGACTCAACCTCAACGCCACCGACCTCCCCGACTCCCTCGCACCCCTGCGCCTCGCCATCGAAGAGCGCGTACCCGTCGGCTTCGCACAGCACAACGACCTCGCCGTCACACAACCTCAACTCGTCGCCGCCTTCCGCGAACTCCACGACGCCGCAAAACGCCTCGCCGCCCCCATCATCGACGAACAGCGCAACCGCATCACCCGCCAACTCGGAACCCTCGGCGGCGGAAACCACTTCATCGAACTCTGCCTCGACGAGCACGACGGCGTCTGGCTCATGCTCCACTCCGGCTCGCGCCACATCGGCAAAGCCATCGCCGACATCCACATCAACGTCGCCAAAAACCTCGCGCGCCAACGCCAACTCGACCTGCCCGACGCCTCACTCGCATGGCTCGAAGATGGAACCCCCGAATTCCGCGCCTACTACGACGACGTCACATGGGCCCAGAACTACGCTCGCCTCAACCGCGAAGCGATGCTCGCCGCCATCCTCGACGCCACTAAGGCACATATCCCCAACGCACACATCGTCGGCTCTATCGTGAGCTGCCACCACAACTACATCGACCGCGAGGGCGACCACTACATCACCCGCAAAGGTGCCGTCGCTGCCCACAAAGGCCAACTCGGCATCATCCCCGGCAGCATGGGAACCCGCAGCTACATCGTCGAAGGGTTGGGTAACCCCGACGCCTTCTGCTCATGCTCTCACGGTGCCGGACGTCGCCTCTCGCGAGGTGCCGCAAAGCGTGCCTACACCGTCAAAGACTTGGCGGAGCAAACCATCGGCGTCGAGTGCCGCAAAGACGACGGCGTACTCGATGAAATCCCCGCCGCCTACAAAAACATCGACACCGTGATGCACAACCAGCAAGATTTGGTGCGCCCCCTCGCCACCCTCAAAGCACTCCTCTGCGTCAAAGGTTGACCCATGCCCGCCAACCCGCCATCACGAAGCCGCACCATGCTCACCACGACCGACCAGCGCAAACCCCGCGTTGAGTCGGTCGACGTGCTGCGTGGATTCGCACTCTGCGGCATCCTCGTGATGAACATCCAGTCCTTCGCACTACCACACACCGCCTACACAAACCCCTTCGCATGGGGCGACCTCACCGGCCCAAACCTCTTCGCGTGGGTCGTCGCCCGCCTCTTCTTCGACTACAAATTCATCAGCCTCTTCTCCACACTCTTCGGCGCATCCCTCGTCCTCGCCGGCACAGCCTCCCGCCCCGTCAAACGCCTCCTCTGGCTCGCCATCTTCGGCCTCATCCACGCCTACCTCATCTGGTACGGCGACGTCCTCTTCACCTACGCCGTCATCGGACTCACCCTCCTCGCCCTGCGCGCCCCCACATGGCGGCCCCGCACCCTCGTCATTGCCGGACTCACCCTCCTCTCAGTCCCCTCGCTCGCCCTCTTCTACATGGCCTTCGCCTACGACTCGCTACCCCCCGTGCTACTCCACGAAGTCGCCGCCTACACCAACCCCGACCCCGCCCTCATCGCCGACGAAATCCGCATCCAGCGCGCAAACTGGCTCGCCCAGATGCCCCTGCGCGCCGCCATCGCCTTCGACATGCAAACATGGGCCCTCCTCCTCGAAACCGGATGGCGCGCCGCAGGCTGCATGATGCTCGGCATCGCCGCCATCCGCTCAGGCTTCTTCCACGGCCACATCGGCAACCTCGCCACCACCCTTGCCGCCCTCGCACTCGGCATCGCCATCACCGCCTTCGGCATCTTCGTCACCCTTTCCGGAGAACAACCCGCGGGCGGCATCAGCGGTGTCGCCGTCCTGCTCGGCCAGGGCATCCACGACGTCGGCTCCGTGCTGCTCGCCTACGCCCTCGCATGGCTCGTCGTCACCGCCGCGCTGCGCATCGCCCATCACGTACCCGCCACGCAGTCACCCGCCACGCAGTCACCCCCTGCATTCAACGAGACGAGCGGGCAGGGCGCCTCCACCGCCGCGAGCCCCCCGCCAACGCTTGCCCTCACCCTCATCCACGCCATCGCCACGCTCGGACGCTTCGCCTTCACCGCCTACATCATGCAATCGCTGATGGGGGTCTTCGTCTTTGGCGGACAAGGTTTCGCCCTCTTCGCCAGACTCGACCGCCTCGAACTGCTCTTCGCCGCATTTTTCTTCTGGGCCTTCCAGCTTGTGCTCGCCACCCGCTACGCCCGCCACTTCCGCGTCGGCCCCCTCGAAGCCCTCTGGCGCGGACTCTCCCGCGGCGACTTCTCCCTCGCCCCCACCCAACCCCGCTAACTCACCCTCGCCGCCACCCCCCAACCGCACCTTCTTTCCTCCCACCAATCCCCCCCCACCGGTCCCAACCGTCTCACTGGTCTCACCGGTCTCACCGGCCCCACCCGTCCCACCGGTCCCACTGGTCTCACACCTCGCTCGTCGCCCACCACTCATGCCGCTCGCCCCGATCCAAATGTAGGGCGCATGACGTGGACGTCTTCGTCCATGTCGCGCCGTGCGGCATCCCATCCCACCTCGGCCCTTCCACGGCCCCCTCCGCGTAGGGGCGCGATTCATCGCGCCCGCTCCTCGACCAC
>CAZXXB010000244.1:2082-5531 GCA_964644185.1 uncultured Myxococcota bacterium | reverse complement strand
GCGGTGGGATGGGGGGGGGGGGTGGTTGGGGGGGTTGGGGTGGGGGGGGGGGATCGACCGATGTGGCGGGTGAGGTGCGGTTGTCGCTGCCGACGAGTCCGGAGTTTTATATGAAGCGGCTGCTTGCGCGGCTGGCGCGTGAGGCGAGGGAAGCGGGAGAGGCGAGAGAGGCGGGCGGGGCAGGCGAGCTTGGCGGGGCGGGGGGCGTGCCCAGATTGTTTCAGATCGTGAAGTTTTTTCGCAACGGCGAGGCGACGCAGCAGCATAATCCGGAGTTTACGGGGTTGGAGTTTTATGAGCCGGGGGTGGGGCTCGACGGGTTGCTGGCGCGGACGGAGGGGGTTTTGCGGGCGGTGGCGACGGCGTTTGGGGTGAATGAGGCGGTGACGCTGTGTGATGGGGGGCGATGTCGCCTCGATGGTGGGTTTGAGAGGGTACGGTATGCCGATGCGTGTCGCGAGTTGGCGGGGGTAGACCCGCTGGAGTTGTCGGAGATGGCGGCGCGCGGTGCGGCGGGTGAGGCGGGGCGTCGCGCGGCTGATGTGGCGCGAGGGCGCGGGGTGCGGGTGCCAGAGGGGACGGATTGGCGCGAGACGGTGGAGCGGTTGTACGTGGCGCTGGTGCAACCGGCGCTGGGTCGCGAGCGTCCATGTTTTTTGACGCACTTTCTGGCGGCGGATGCGGCGCTGGCGCGGCTCGATGCGGGTGACCCGCGGGTGGCGCTGCGGGCAGAGTTGTTTGTCGGCGGGGTGGAGTTGGGTAACGGGTTTGTCGAGCTTGCGGATGTGGAAGAACAGCGGGCGCGGTTTGTGCGCGACGGGGCCGAGAAGGCGGCGCGAACGGGTGAGGCGCATTTGCCGGATGAGCCGTTTCTGGCCGATTTGGTGGACCTTCCGGCATGTGGGGGGATGGCGATGGGGCTCGACCGGGTGTTGATGGTGGTGACGGGGCGGGCGACGATTGGCGAGGTGTTGGCGTTTTCGTTTGTTGATGAAGTACGGGCACATCGATTTGGTGAGGCGAAGTGATGAGTGAAGTGAAGCGTGAGGCGACGAGTGAAGCTGTGGGTGACAGCGTGGCGAGCGGGCGAGCGATGGGCGAGCGCGCGGCAGAGGCGTTTCGCGGGGCGCAAGAGCGGCTGACGGCGGCGCTGAGTGCTCTCGATGGGGCGACGTTTCGCGAAGATGCGTGGCAGCGGGCAGAGGGGGGCGGTGGTCGCACGCGGGTGATTGCCGACGGGGCGCTGTTTGAAAAGGGTGGGGTGAATTTTTCGCTGGTTCATGGCGAGAATCTTCCACCGGCGATCACGAAGCGGCGACCTGAGGCGGCGGGGCACCCGTGGGTGGCGACGGGGACGAGCCTCGTGTTGCATCCGAAGAATCCGTATGTGCCGACGGTGCATATGAACGTGCGGTTTTTTTCGGCGGGGCCGGTCTACTGGTTTGGGGGTGGGGCCGATTTGACGCCGTACTATGGTTTTGAGGAGGACGCGGTGGCGTTTCATGGGGCGTTGAAGCGGGCGTGCGATGCGACGAACGGGGGGTATTACGCGCGGTTCAAGCCGTGGTGCGACCGGTACTTTTATTTGCCGCATCGGGGTGAGCAGCGGGGTGTGGGGGGGATATTTTTTGATGATCTGGGGGCGTCGGAGGGTTCGTTCGAGCAGCTTCTGGGGTTTACGCTCGATGTGGTGGAGGCGTTCTTGACGGGGTACACGACGGTGGTCGAGCGGCGACGGGCGATGCCTTTTGGCGAGCGTGAGCGAGGGTTTCAGTTGATTCGGCGCGGGCGGTACGTGGAGTTCAACCTTGTGTACGATCAGGGGACATTGTTTGGGTTGCAAACGAATGGGCGAACTGAATCGATTCTCATGTCTCTTCCACCGGCTGTGCGATGGGAGTATGACTGGCGCGCAGAAGAAGGCAGCCCCGAGCAACGACTCACCGAGTTTTTTTTGAAGCCGCGTGACTGGCTCGAACTCGGTAGCGATGGGGCCCGCTGAGCACGAGGCGATGGCGCAACGTCCGACAACGAAGATGATTGGTCCGGTGCGGAAGAACCGTTCCGCGCTGCGGCCCGTGGTGATTTGCGGCGGGGGTGAGACGGGGTATGCGCTGGCGCGCGAGCTGGCGCCGCATCGCGACCTGTATGTGATTGATGCGGATGAAGATGCGGCGGCGCGGTTTGACCGGCTCGATGTGCAGTTTGTGCGGGGCAATGGGCTTGAGAAGGCGACGCTTGAGGCGGCGGCGATTCACGAGGCGGATACGTTCATCGCGTGTACGGGTAGCGACGAGGTGAATTTCATTGCGTGTCTGACGGCGCGTCGGGTGGCCGACGTGAACACGTTTTGCATCGTCGACAAGCAGGTTTACATGCAGAACTTCAGCGTGGCGGGCGATGATGATCGGCTTGTGGATCGGTTCATCTGGCCCGTGGGTCAGCTCGCGGATGATATCGCGCGGGTGATTAGCGTGCCTGGCGCGCTGGATGTGGAGTTCATCGCGGATGGGGCGATGCGGATGCTGGAGTATCGGCTCGACGCGGGGAGTCCGTTTGTCGGTAAGCCGCTTTCGCAGTTGTCGTTGCCGACGGGGGTGTTGATTGTGGCGGCGGTGCGCGAGCACAAGCTCGTGATTCCGCGGGGTTCAACGGCGCTGGAGCCGAATGACAAGGCGGTGTTTATCGGTACGCGGGCGGGGATGGCCGAGTTGCAGGGGCGAATCTCGCAGTCTGGGCGTGGGCGGCGGCAGAACGTGGTGATTATTGGTGGGGGTAGCGTGGGGTTGCGGGTGGCGGGGCTGTTGCCGGCGAGCGAGAACCGGATACGGCTTGTGGAGGCGAATGCGGCGCGGTGCGTGCAGGCGGCGGCGGCGCTCGAGCATGTGACGGTGCTGGAGGCGGATGGGACGGATGTGGAGGTGCTGGAAGAAGAGGGGTTGCTTGATGCCGATGTGTTTGTGGTGGTGACCGACAATGACGAGAAGAATTTGCTGGCGTCGCTTCTGGCAAAGCAGCTTGGGGTGAAGCGGGTGATTACGCGGGCGAATAAGCCTGAGAACGTGCGGTTGTTCGAGCGGTTTGGGGTTGATGTGGCGCTTGACCCGCATGCGTCTGCGGTGCGGACGGTGGTGCATGCGATTCTGGCGGAGGGGACGCGGCTGTTGGCGTTGCTGCAAGAGGGGCTTGGGGTGGTGATTGAGGTGCGGGTTCCGCAGGGGTTTGTGGCGAAGGCGTTGAGTGAGTTGAAGATGCCGCCGGAGTCTCTGATTGTGGCGGCGCGACGTGAGAAGGGGTTTGAGGTTCCGCGAGGTGATTTTGTGTTGCGGGGTGGTACGGACCTCATCATTTTTTGCGCATGTGGGCGCGACGAAGAAGTGCGCGACTTTTTCTCGGCAGAGAGCTGACGAGGCACTGACGGCACACCATGCGCTACCGCCCTGTATTTG
>CAZXXB010000244.1:1029-2051 GCA_964644185.1 uncultured Myxococcota bacterium | reverse complement strand
GCTGGTGTATCTGTTGGCGGCGCTGGCGGCGCCCGCGCTCGGCGAGACGCGCGAGGTAGCGATTTATGTGGCGACGGGGTTTGTGACGGCGGTGGTGGGGCAGGCGATGCTCTGGGCTTCGGGGACGTCGATGGAGGGGATACGGCGTATTGAGGGGTGCGCGATTGTTTCGTTCACGTGGTTGTTTCTGGCGTTGTCGGGGGCGGTGCCATACTGGGCGCATGGGTTTTCGGCGTTTGACGGCTACTTTGAGTCGATGAGTGGGTTCACGACGACGGGGGCGACGATACTGCGCGATTTTGCTCCGTTGCCGCGCAGCCTGCTGTTTTGGCGGTCGTTGACGCAGTGGCTTGGTGGGCTTGGGATGGTGGTGGCGTTCGTGGCGATTTTTCCGGCGTTTTCGATTGCGGGTCGGCAGATGTTTTTTGCGGAGTCGACGGGGCCGACGGATGACCAGTTGACGCCGCGGATACGTCGGACGGCGGCGGAGCTTTACAAGGTTTATCTGATTTTTACGTTTGCGGAGATTATCGCGTTGTGGGCGGTGGGGATGCCGCTTTTCGATGCGATTTGTAACTCGTTTTCGAGTCTGGCGGGGGGTGGGTTTTCGCCGAATCCGCTGTCGATCATGGGGTATCGCAACCCGGCGGCAGAGTGGGTGATTACGGTGGCGCTGTTTTTGGCGGGGAGTAACTTCGCGATTTGGTATCACGTGTTTCGTGGGCGGGCGGGTGCGCTGTTTCGCGATGAAGAGCTTCGATTCTACACGTATCTGTTTTTGGGGATGACGCTGTTTCTGTTTGCGGCGCTGGTGTCGAAGGGGGGGATGAAGGTTGAGGAGGGGACGCTGCGGGTGAGCGCGTTTCAGATCATCACGTACATGTCGACGGCGGGGTTTGCGACGGCGGATTTTGCGCTGTGGCCGGCGTCGGCGCAGGCGGTGCTCGTGGGGGCGATGTTTTTGGGGGCGAGTGCGGGGTCGGCGGGTGGTGGGCCGAAGATTGTGCGGCTGCTGCTGCTGG
>CAZXXB010000244.1:0-1010 GCA_964644185.1 uncultured Myxococcota bacterium | reverse complement strand
GCGACGATTCGCAAGGCGCGCGACCCGCGGCTCGTGGTGCCGGTGCGGCTCAATGGGCGCGTGGTGGGCGATGATGTGCTGGCGCAGGTGGTGGCGTTTTTTGTTTTGTATCTTGCGATCTTCGCGTTTGGGGGGCTTGCGGTGGGGTACATCGAAAACGATTTGACGGTGGGTTTGTCGGGTTCGATTGCGACGCTGGGCAATTCGGGTCCGGGGTTTGGGAGCATTGGTCCGATGGGGCACTTCGCTGATCTGACGAATCTGTCGAAGTTCATTTTCATTTTTGAGATGTGGGTTGGGCGGCTCGAGGTGGTGACGGTGCTGATGCTGTTTGGCGGCACGGTGATGCCGCAGTGGCAGCGCAAGCTGATGTGAGGCTTGCTGACGAGTCTGCGACGAGTGAGAGATGAGTTTGAGAAGCGTTTGAGAAGCGTTCGAGAAGCGTTCGAGAAGCGTTTGAGAGGTAAACACAGGCGGTCTGTGCGCGCGGCGGGAGTAACGACGAGGGCGCAAGGCCGCGACGACGAAGGGGAGAATGCGGATCATGGGTAAGCCACTTGCTGGTGTGACGGTGCTCGATTTGTCGCGGCTTTTGCCGGGTCCACTGGCATCGCTGTGGATGCTCGATTTGGGGGCGCGGGTGATTAAGGTCGAAGACCCGCAGGGGGGCGATTATCTGCGCTACATGGCACCGCACATGGAGGGGACGCCGCATGATCTTTCGACGATGTTTGCGGCGTTGAATCGGGGCAAAGAGAGCATCGTGCTCGACTTGAAGCAGGCGGGTGATGTCGAGCGGTTGAAGGGGCTCGTGGCGAAGTGCGATGTGGTGCTGGAGAGTTTTCGTCCGGGAGTGATGGAGCGGTTAGGGGTGGGGTATGAGGCGTTGAAGGCGGTGAACGCGAAGGTGATTTTGTGTTCGCTGTCGGGGTATGGGCAGACGGGGCCGATGGCGTATGCGGCGGGGCATGACATTGGGTACATGGCGCGAGCGGGGGCGCTGGGGCAGT
>CAZXXB010000243.1:0-5579 GCA_964644185.1 uncultured Myxococcota bacterium | reverse complement strand
ACTGATTCCACGCAAACACCCACGGTATCGCACGCAGGTCGGCAAGCGTCTGCGCCCCCGATCTCCGCGATGGACGCGAACCAATGCGACTCGCTTCAATCACATCAAGCGGTGTCGCCTCGCGAAAAAACCGCACGAACCCATCGCGCTCGACGAGCTGACGCCACAACGAATGACTCGATGCCGCAAGCGTCTCAATCGCCGTGCGCAGCGCCGCCTCGTCAGGGTGCGCCTCGGCCGCGGCAAACGACGCTTCGAGCGTACCCGCGAGCAACAACTCAAGCTGCCGCCCACCCGTCTCAATGCGCCCATACTTCTGCCGAATCGCCTCACCCTGCTCCGTTACGCGAATCCCCGCCCGCACCGACCCCGCGGGCAACGCCCGCAAAAATCGGTGTGTCGGACCGGCACCGCGCCCAATCGTCCCCCCGCGCCCGTGAAAGAACTTCACCGCAACACCATGCCGCGCGGCAACCTCCACCACCGCCCGCTGCGCACGCTGCAAGCCCCACATGCTCGCGACGATGCCACCGTCTTTCGCGCTGTCGCTGTAACCGATCATCACCTCTTGCGTCGGCACCGCATCACCCCGTCGCTGACCCACCGCCGCGAGATTGCGCCGCGCCACCGCAAGCGACAACCACGCGTCAACCACCTCAGGCGCGCGCTGCAAATCGGCGATCGTCTCAAACAGCGGCACCACCGGCACCGGAACCTGCAAAACGCCGTCGGCATCGACGTTCGCGAGACCCGACTCGCGCGCCAGCAGCACCACCGCCGCAAGGTCTTCAACCCCGCGCGTCATGCTCACGATAAACGAACCCACCCCATGCAGCCCGTACGTTTCCACGTGCCGCGCCACCGCCGCATAACACTCGAGCGCCGCCACCGTCTCTGCCGCCGAGCCTCCATCAACGGCGGCCCACGTCCCATCGCTCAGCAACCGACCCCCGCGACCCAGCTCCTCCAGCAAAAACGCCCGCCGACGTTCGACCGGCCACCCCGCAAACCCCTCACCACCTTCCACCCCTGCATGCCGCAGCAACCCCGCAAGCGCACGGTCGTGAAAACCGCTATTCTGACGCACATCAACCACCGCGAGGTGCAAACCGAAGCTGCGAAGATGCGCCTCAAGCGGCGCAATCTCCGCGCGTGCGATTCGCGAGGCCCCCGCCTCCGTGAGCGCGCGCGACAGCAGCGAGAGATCAGCCCCCAGCTCTTCAACCATATAGGCACCATCGCCCGCGAGCCGACGCCTCACAAGGTCGACAAACCAGCGCCACGGCTCACGCCGCGCGGCGATGCCCGGCACGACACCACAACACGCCTCAAGCTCAGCGATTCGCGCGCCCAACAGGCCCGGCGGTGGCGTCGTCTCGTGCGACAGACTCAACCGTCGCGCCACCTCTCGCAGCCGCTCATCCATCGCCGCCACCGCCACCCGCCGAAACAGCCCCAGCGTCTCCGCCGTCGTCTCCGCCGTCACATACGGGTGCCCGTCGCGGTCACCCCCCACCCAGTTGCCGAACGTCACACGCGGAGAAACCTCATCCAGCCCACCCTCGCCAAACCCCGCCTCAACCCACGCCTCGCGCAACCGCCCCTGCGCGACCCCAATCGCCTTCGGAAAAGCCTCGCTCAGATAGTGCACCACCCGACGCCGCTCATCCTCCACCTTCGGCTTTTCCAGATACACATCGCCCGTGCGCCAAAGCTGCTCAAGCGCCACCTCCACCGCCTCGCGCGCCCCCCTCGCGAACGGCGCACTCTCGTACGCACACACGATCCCGTACAATCGCTCAAGATGCTCAAGCACCGTCTGTCGCTTCGCCTCGGTCGGATGCGCGGTAAGCACCACCTCGACCTGCAACGACGAAAGTCCCCGTGCTATCTCATCTGCCGTCAGCCCCCGCGCGCGCAACCGCTCAAACACCCGCGCAAACCCACCCGACTCGTCGCTGCGAGCCGCCCCTTCGACACCACCAGCACCGCGCCCATCGCCGCGCGCGATGCTGCGCGCCTCGGCAATATCGAGCAACGCAAACGCGATCGTTCGCGCATGCGCCAACTGTCGCGCGCTCACGCCCTCAACCCCCACCGCACCCAACGGCGACCTCGACCATGGAAGGCTCGCGGCAACCGCGACCAGCCCCATGTCACGCAACACGCGCTCGAACGCGTCGATCAAAAACGTCAGCGTCTCGTCTCTTCGTGTGAATCCGCTCACCATCATCGCTCTCCTCGCCCCCTACTGCTGTACCTGCTGCTCGGCCAGCACCCGCGCCGCCGCCACCTGCTCGCGCCAATACCCAATCGTCTCGCGCAACCCCGCCTCCAGCTCTTCTTCCGCCTCGAAACCAAACCACGCCCGCGCACGACTCGTATCAAGCGCCCGTCGCGGCTGCCCATTCGGCATCTCGCTGCGCCAGCGAATCGTCCCGTGAAATCCCATCAGCCGCGCCAGCATCTCGGTCAACTCGCGTATCGACACCTCGCGCCCCGTCCCCAGATTCACCGGCTCAGCCCCATCATACCGCTCACACGCCAGCACCACCCCCCGCGCCGCATCACGCGCGTGCAAAAACTCCCGCGTCGGCGTCCCATCGCCCCACACCGAAAGCTCACCCTCACCCCGCCCAATCACCTCGTCAATCCGCCGTATCAGCGCCGGAATCACATGCGACGACGCCTCATCAAAATTGTCGCGCGGCCCATACAGATTCGCCGGCAACAGATAAATCCCATTCAACCCGTACTGCTGCCGATACGCCTGCAACTGCACCAGCAACGCCTTCTTCGCCACCCCATACGGCGCGTTCGTCTCTTCCGGGTAGCCCGCCCACAACTCGTCTTCGCAAAACGGAACAGGCGTAAACTTCGGGTACGCGCACACCGTACCAATCACGCACAGCTTCGCCACCGCCGCCCGCCGACACGCCTCAATCAACTGCGCCCCCATCATCAGATTCTCATAAAAAAACCGCCCCGGATTCTCACGATTCGCCCCGATGCCGCCCACCGTCGCCGCCCCATGAATCACGATCGTCGCCCCCGTATCCGCAAGCATCCGCACAGCCGCCCCAGGCTCAACGAGGTTGTAATCGCGCGACCGAATCGCAACCACCTCGCGCGCCCCACGCGCATGCAGCGCCTCGACGATGTGACTGCCCAAAAACCCCGCCCCACCCGTCACCGCAATGCGCGCCCGCGATAAATCGGTCACCCGTGCCTCCACCGCACCCATCACAAAGCCCCCCGCGCAAGCCGCGCATCAGCAACCGCCTTCTCATCGCGCGCAAGCTCGAGGTCGTTCTCGACCATCATCGCAATCAACTCATCAAACCCCACCTCAGGCACCCACCCAAGCGCACCACGCGCCTTCGACGAATCACCCAGCAGCGTATCCACCTCAGTCGGACGCAAATACCGCGGGTCAAACTCGACATGCCGCTTCCAGTCGAGATTCAACCGCGCAAACGTCCGGTCGAGAAAATCGCTCACGCTATAACTCTCACCCGTCGCAATCACCCAGTCCGACGGCTCATCGTGCGCCATCATCATCATCACGGCTCGCATATAATCGCCCGCAAAACCCCAATCGCGCCGCGCGTCGAGATTGCCAAGATAAAGCTTCTCCTGCAGCCCCAGCGCAATCCGCGTCGCCGCCCGCGTGATCTTGCGCGTCACGAACGTCTCACCCCGTCGCGGAGACTCGTGATTGAACAGTATCCCGTTCACCGCAAACATCCCGTACGCCTCGCGGTAATTCACCACCTGATGAAACGCGTACACCTTCGCGCACGCATACGGCGACCGCGGATAAAACGGAGTCGTCTCGCGCTGCGGCGTCTCGACCACCTTGCCAAACATCTCACTCGACGACGCCTGAAAAAACTTCACCCGCTTCGTGCGCGAAAGCTCGCGCGCCGCCTCGAGCAAACGCAGCGCACCCGTCGCATCGATATCCGCCGTGTAGACCGGCAGATCGAACGACACCCGCACATGCGACTGCGCCGCAAGGTTATAGATCTCGTCTGGAGCGACCTCGCGCACGAGCGCCGCGAGCCCCGCGCTGTCGGCCAGATCGCCGTAATGCAAAAACAGCCGCGCACCGCTCTGATGCGGGTCTTTGTAAAGGTGGTCGATGCGCCCGGTATTAAAACTCGACGACCGCCGAATCAGCCCGTGCACCTCGACGCCGCGCGCCAGCAGCAGCTCGGCAAGGTAGCTGCCGTCTTGCCCCGTGATACCCGTGATCAGCGCCCGTTGAGTCATCGTCACCTCGTCGCGATCACCGTCGCGCTCCCGTCGTAGACGAGGTGACCATCAAAACAGCGTGTAGACAAACGGCGCAACCGCAGAGCCCTCAGTCAGCACGATCAACAGACCAAGCAGCAACAGCGTGATTACGATCGGCGCCAGCCACCACTTCTTCCGAACTTTGAGAAACTCCCAAAACTCCGCGAGAATCGAGAGCTTGCTGGCCATCACTGCTTCTCCACGCTCGCCCCCCGCACACGCCGGGGGGGGCTTTCTCTCAGGGCGTCAACCCATTACGGCCTTAACCCCACTGCGGCCTCAACCCCAATTACGGATTGCGCACGCTCCACAGGTTGTCCGGCGACCGCCCATTGAACGTTCCGTCAGCGTTCTCGTTCCACCCGAGGCACACATCCGCCACGAATGGAGCCCCACCCGCCTCGTTCGCCGCCGACGCAAACCAGCCGCAGCCAAGCCGACCCTCGACCTGACCCGTACCATTCAACACCTCAGGCAACTGCCACGTCGCACCACCATCGTTCGACACCGCCCACATGAGGTCGTTCGTCCGACCCTGATGGTACGCAATCCTCGGATTATTCCCCTCGAACACCAGCGACGCATCGGCACCGACAAACCCCTTCGAGTTCACCGACGCCACCACGCCAAGATCAACCGGCACGAAGCTGCCACTCGGCGGATTCACACCATACCAGTAGTTCAACGTCCGCATCGTCGCGTTCTGGTACGCAACGCCAATCGTCCCCGTACCGTCAATCGCGACCGAGCAGTGCCGCCCCGTGTCGCCTTCCGCATCAACCGTCACCGTCGTGAACGTCCCATCCACGTTCTCAAGCGCCAGCTTCAGGTCGCCAAGGTACGTCTCCGCATCCACAAGCCGGTGGTCGTAGTAACAAATCACCGCACGCCCATCGTTACGCGCCGCAATGTCGGTCATGATGCCCACACCCTGCGGAATCCCCTCGTTCGGCGTCTCGTCGGTCGTCTCAACAGGCGCCGCCGCTTCAATCGTCGTAATCGTGAACTCGCTCGCCGCCGTCGGTGCCGCAACCGTACCCACCGCCACCTTCAACGCCGAGTTCCCATCGGCATCAACCTGGCAGTAGTAGCTAATCTTCGGCCCCGTCGCCGTCGCCACAATCGACGTGTACTGACCGCACTCGCCCGTCTCATCAACCGTCACAGGCGTGCCCCACACCCCGTCAACCCGCGCGATGTACTTCAGCGCCTTCTTGAACGAGTGCGTGTCGGCCCCGATCTCGCGCTGGTTCACCACGCAGTTCTTGTGCGGGTGCAGG
>CAZXXB010000242.1:3225-5617 GCA_964644185.1 uncultured Myxococcota bacterium | reverse complement strand
GACACATGGGGCAACGCTCCCCTCGAAGCACAGTCGTGCGGCTTGCCCGTCATCGTCTCTGAAATCGGTGGCCCCAGCGAACTCATGGAGCCCAACGTCACCGGCCTGCGCGTCAGCGGACACGACGCCGATCAACTCGCCGCCGCCATGGAATCTCTCACCAACCGCACCCTGTGCGAAACCATGGGCCGCAACGCACGCGCCTTCTGCGAACAGCACCGCATCGACGAACCCTTCACCGCCGTCTTCGACGCCGAGCGCTACCGCGAGACCGTCGCCGAAACCAAAAAGGCCGGCTCGACCAAACGCTCGCCCATGTCAACCCAGGTCTTCGACCTCGCTTCCGCCTCATTCGACCCGCATCTCGCCGACCCACATCTCGCCGACAACTCCCACGACCACTACGTCGGGGCTGCCGCATGAGACTGCTCACCCGCCTCAACCCGGTGCTCCGCCTCTGGCGGCGCCTGCAACTCTCACGCGCAAAGCACCCCACCTTGACCGGACACCCGCGCATCGCCCTGCGCCTCGCGCGCCTGTTGCCCGAGTACGCCTACTCACCCGCTGAAGCCCTCGCCGCCGACCGCCCACCCGAAACCGTCAAGCGCGCACGCGAAGCCGCGCTCGACCGCCTCGAAGCCACCCTGCGCAGCCGCGCACCGCGCACCATCGACGCCTCAAAGCGACTCGCCGCCCACGTCTCAGACATGCAGCTCGTCGCCCGCTACCGCGTCCCATTCCCCTTTCGCGACGCCATCGCAAAACGCCTCGACGTCGGCTCCATCGTCGATCACGCAGAAGGCGTGCAACTCTTCGACCTCGACAACAACGCCTCCTACGACCTCGGCGGCTCATACGGCGTCAACCTCTTCGGCAACGACAAATACCGCGCCTTCATCGACGAAGCCGTTCGCGCAGCCGCCCCCGTGGGCCTTGTCCTCGGCGCCTACCACCCCATCGTCGAAGACAACGTCAACCGCCTCGCCGCCCTCTCACACAAAGACGAAGTCAGCTTCCACATGTCCGGCACCGAAGCCGTCATGCAGGCCGTGAGACTCGCCCGCTACCACACGAAGCGCACCCACATCGTCCGCTTCACCGGCGCCTACCACGGCTGGTGGGATGGCGTGCAGGCCGGCCCCGGCAACCCTCTGCCCGTCAACAACCTCTACACCCTCGAAGAAATGTCGCCCCGCACACTCAACGTGCTGCGCACCCGCGACGACATCGCCTGCGTGCTCATCAACCCCCTGCAAGCCCTCGCACCCAACCGCCCACCCGCCGCCGACTCCGCCCTCATGACCGGCGAACGCCACGCACGCTTCGACAAACAAGCCTACATCACGTGGCTCAAACAACTCCGCGACGTCTGCACCCATCGCAACATCGCCCTCATCTTCGACGAAGTCTTTCTCGGCTTTCGCCTCGCACGCGGCGGCGCACAAGAGTACTTCGGCGTCGAAGCCGACCTCGTCACCTACGGCAAAACACTGGGCGGCGGGCTCCCCGTCGGCGTCGTCTGCGGAAACCACCGCTGGATGCAGCGCTACCGCGAAGGCGCACCACTCGACATGTGCCTCGCCCGCGGCACCTTCAACGCTCACCCCTACGTCATGACCGCGATGAACGCCTTCCTCCGCTTCATCGACACCCCTGAAGCCGCCACCACATGGCACGACATCGACTCCCGCTGGAACAACCGCGCCGCCCGCTGGAACGACGCCCTCGAACGCGCACAAATCCCCGTCCGCGTCGTCAACATGACCTCCGTCTTCGTCACCACCTTCACCTCACCCGGCCTCTACCACTGGCTCCTCCAGTACTACCTCCGCGCCAACGGACTCTCCCTCTCATGGATAGGTACCGGGCGCTTCATCTTCAGCCACGACTACACAGACGCCGACTTCGATGAAGTCATCCGCCGCTTCGTCACCGCCTGCCAGCAAATGCACACCGACGGCTTCTTCTGGCACGACCAGAGCCCCGTCGCTCAACGCGCCCTGCGCCGCGACCTCTTCACCCGCACCCTGCGCGCCTTCATCGGCAAGCAGGCAACGAGCCACTGACGTGTCAGCCAGCGACCCCGCCACCATCCTCGAAGAAGTCGGTGAGTCGTTCGCCTCACCCCTCGCAAAACTCTTCCTGCAGGAAGACCTCAACTTCCTCATCACCAACCGCATCCCACGCCGCCTCGCCACAAAAGCCTTCGCCCGCTTCAGCCGCATCCGCAGCCGCCCACTCACCCGCGCCTCGCTCGCCATCTGGCAACTCTTCGCCGACGACCTCCGCCTCGATGAAGCAGAATCCACCGACTTCGAGAGCCTCCACGACTGCTTCACCCGCGCCCTCAAACCCGGCGCACGACCCATCGACCCGCGACCCGAAACCCTCG
>CAZXXB010000242.1:0-3209 GCA_964644185.1 uncultured Myxococcota bacterium | reverse complement strand
CCTGCGACGCAATCGTCGGCGCACACGGCGCCGTCCGCGACGGCACCGTCATCCAGGCCAAGCAACTCAACTACGCCGTCGAAGAACTACTCGCCTCGCACGACCTCGCCCACCAGTACGACAACGCTCACTTCGTCACCTTGCGCCTGCAAGCCAACATGTACCACCGCTTTCACGCCCCATGCGAAGGCACCATCACCACCGTCGATTACGTCGCCGGCGACACATGGAACGTCAACCCCATCGCCGTCAAACGCATCGAAGAACTCTTCTGCCGCAACGAACGCGCCATCCTCGACATCAACCCCGCATGGCCCAACACCCGCGTCGCCATCGTCCCCGTCGCCGCAATCTTCGTCGGCGGCATCCGCTTCAACTTCCTCGAACTGCCACTCAACCTCAGCTTTCGCGGCAGCCGCCGCTTCACCCCCTCTCACCCCGTCACAAAAGGACTCGAAATCGGACGCTTCGAAGCCGGCTCCACCATCATCCTCTTCGCCAAAGGCAACTTCACCTTCGCTTCGGGCGTCGCCGAAAACCGCATCATCCGCGTCGGACAACCCCTGCTGCGACACAACCCCTCATGCGACACAACCCCGTCACCGCAACACCACAATCGTTACAAGCCCGTTTCAAAACCGCCTCAGTCCTCTCTGGTCAATAACCCAAAGTCCCCATAATCCCGCCGCGCAACCGCACGGCAACGCGAGGTTCAACCATGCACACGCTCGACACCGCCTCCTCAAACGCGCTCCAGCAACCCTCCTTCTTCGAAGAACTCCACACCCAGCGGTGGGATGATCACCGCCTCTACCACCACAGCCGCGTCAACCAATCACTCCACCTCATCAGCGCATGCAGCTTTCTCTGCGTCTACGCCATGCTCCCCTTCTACCCAGCCTACGCCGCCATCATCGGCTGGATACTCCCCATGTGGATCCGCCAAATCGGCCACTTCTTCTTCGAACCCCGCGGCTTCGACACCGTCAACAACGCCACCTTCGAACACAAAGAAGACATCAAGGTCGGCTTCAACCTCCGCCGCAAAATCATCCTCCTCACCGCATGGGCCGCGCTACCCCTCTGGCTCTGGTTCGACTCCACCCTCGGCGGAATCCTCCCCGCCACAACCGACACCAACGCATGGATTGACCGCCTCGGCATCGCATGGCTCTGGCTCGCCGTCGTCGGACTCCTCGCGCGCGGCCTCTGGCTCATGGTCACACGCAACCCACAACACGGCCTCGTCTGGATGACCAAAATCCTCACCGACCCCTTTCACGACATCAAAATGTACCACGCCGCCCCGCTCTACCTGCTCAAAGGCGAGTGGATTGACCCCATGACCCACGTGCGCGGCCACTAACCCGCGCACCGCCACCCCACATGCGAGCGCACCGCCTCGTGCGACGCGCTCGCCGCCTTCGACCCGTGAGGAAACCGCCGTGCCGTTGACGCTTCGTTCGACCCCGCGCCCGACCCTGCGCGTGACCCTGCGCTCGACTCTGCGCTCGCTCGCCTCGGGCCTCTGCCTGCTCGCAGCCCTCGCCGCCCTCACCGGCGATCGCCTCGCGCACGCACAGCCCGCACCCACCGCCGGCGACGTCGTCGCACCCGCCGTCCGCGAACTCCCCGCATGGGTCACCGAACTCGAAATCGGCGCCACCCCCGCCACCGCCGCCGCACCACGCGTTTGGTGGCAAAACGTCACCGCCCGACCCAACCTCACACTCCAGGTCGCCTACACCCCCTACAACGCCATGCCCGTCGACGAGGCCATCGACTACCCCGGCGGCCCCGCTCGTGAGCGCAACTTTCAACTTCGCAACACCACCATCGGCTTCTCAGGCCAGCTCTTCTTCGACTGGCTCACCTACGTCGCCGCCCTCGCCTCCGAAACCAGCCTCGACGGACAACTCCTCTTCGGCCTCGACGTCATGTTCCTCCGCGTCTCATGGCTCCCCGAATCAATGCGCGGCAAAGACTACACCGCCCGCCACGGACTCACCGTCGGCGGCATGCGCATTCCCTTCTCGCGCCAGAGCCTCATGAGCGAAGCCCGCCTGCAACTCATCAACCGCGCCATCGTCGTCGAAGAGATGGATATCCGCCGCGACGTCGGCGCAACCCTCGACGCCGAATATGGGCTCGCCCGCGAAGCCGTCGTCATCGGTCTGCGCGGCGGCGTCTTCAACGGCCGCGGCGACCGCGTCTACCTCCCCGACAACAACGGCGGCGTCATGTGGGTCGGACGCCTCCGCATCGACTTCTTCTCCCGCATGTTCGACTCAGAGGGCGACGACCGCCCCACATGGCTCACGCAGGCCGGCATCCGCAACATGCTCAGCCTGCGCGGCCCACAACTCAGCGTCGGCGCAAGCGTCCTGCACAACGACGACATCTCGCGCTCGGTCACAAGCTGGGGCATTGACGGCGAGTTCCGCTGGTTCGGCCTCGCCATCTCGGGCGAGTACATGCAGCGCGACTACGAAGCCAAATTCGGCGAGACCATCCTCCCCGACCAGCTCGCAAGCCAGTGGGCCAACAAAGGCTGGTTCGTCCAGGGCGGCTACTACGTCCTCCCAGAACACATCGAACTCGCCGCCCGCTACGAGGCCTACTCCCTCGAACTACTCAACGACACCGCCGGCACCCGCGAATTCCGCGCCATCTCCGCCGGACTCAACGCCCAGGTCCGCACCCCGTTCGGACTCTTCCGCTACTCCCTCAACTACGTCCACCGCATCGAAGAGGCCGGCGTCCCCTCGCTCGCCAACGACTCGGTCACGATGAAGACCACCTACCAGTTCTAAAAACCATCCAGGTGCCCGGCCAAGAGCCCGTGTGATGATCAAACCTACCTCCACCGCCCCAACCCAGCCGCGTGCCCGGCCCGTCACACCCGCCGCTCCCGTCGCTTCACCTGCGGTCGCCTCCCGCACACGCGCACTCTTCACCGCACTCTGCACCACCCTCTGCACCGCCCTCGTCGCCGCCCTCACCCTCACAACCCTCACCGCCTGCGACGACGCCCAAACCGGCCCCGCACTGCGCGCCTACGTCATCAACGAACTGCTCTGCACGCTCACGGCGTTTGACTACGACGCGGCGCGCGGCGTGTTGACGGAGACGCAGACGATTTCCACGCTGCCCGCCGGCGAATCGGTGAAGCCCGGCTTCAGCACCGCCGAGGTGGTGGCGCATCCGGG
>CAZXXB010000241.1:0-5625 GCA_964644185.1 uncultured Myxococcota bacterium | reverse complement strand
GCGCTATGCTGGGTCAGGTCGCCCGTTTCGACTTCGGCGCAATCGGAGGCAGCAAGGGCAGAGCCGAGGTCTAGTACGCGGTCCTCGAGACGAGGCGCGTGCTCGGCATCTTCCGCAAGCTCGTAATACTCAGCCCGCGCGTGCTCATACATCGCCCCCGGCTCATCCGACGTCGGTGGATCAACCCGCGCCGTCGCCTCTTCGCCACCCTTCGCCTCACCCTTCGCGCCACCCTTCGCCTCACCCTTTTTCTGCGTTGCGCCCGTCTCGCCCGCATGCGAAACATGCAAAGGGCCCGCCGCGACGACGATCGCGCCGCAAAGCGCCACCATCGCCGCAAATCCGCGACCGTTGCCCTGGCGACGTGCGCCCAAAGTCTCTCTGCTTCGACATTGCACGGCGGCTTGCCCCGCGGTGAACTGACCCGTTACCAAACCCCGCGTCGGTCATCGCTTGCGACAACAAGACGTCGGGTGTGAGTGAACCCGACACGAGAGTAGGACAAGTTGAACATGTGTCAAGAAACGATTTTTCTTTCCGCGTTTTCTAAGACTTCCCCCCGCGCCATCTCACGCCACGCGACCCGCGCGACCCGCGCGACCCTCGCAGCCCTCGCCCTCATCGCTGCCTCACCGCTCACCCTCACCGCATGCGTCGAAACCGCCGCCCTCGACGACGACGACCTCGACACCGCCACCGACCCCGGCGTCAACGACGACGACGACGCCACCACCTCCGACGACGACGATACAGGCGACACAGCCGACGACGACGACCTGCTCAACCTCCCCCAGAGCCCCATCGTCGCCCTCTACCCCGGCGACGACCCACTGCTCGCCCAACTCATGACCGACGAGCCCCCACCAAAATCAAACATCACCAACGTCACCTACCTCGCGGCCCTCACCACCCACGACCCCCTGCGCATCGCCGTCACCCGCCGCGCCTCGTTCGCCGCCGACGCCTACGCCAGAGCAACCCGCGCCTCGCTCACCATCGTCGTCGGCGCCGAAACCCTCTACCCCGAACGCTTCGACCAAGCCTCACTCGCCCCCCTCGGACCCGACGGCTTCCGCATCGTCGTCGAGACCGCCAAAGGCTACACCGACCTCGAAGGCAACCCCGACGGCACCATCGTCTACCTCGTCGCCGCCACCAAAATCGCCCGCCAGTACGCATGGTACGAACTTCTCCGCCGCATCGGTGCCCGCTTCTACCACCCCGAAGCCGAATACCTCGCCACCGCCGACTCCCTCGCCCGCGTCAGGTCACGCGCCGCCACCCCCACAGCCCTCGCCCGCAACCCCAAAAACCCCCTCGACGTCACCTACACCCCCGACTTCGCCCAACGCGGATACACCTTCCACGGCCACCACCCCCTCGAACACCTCGAAGCCTTCAGCGACAGCAACCACCCCATCGACGAAGCCCTCCGCGTCAACCAGTGGTCGGTCAAAAACTTCGCCAACGACTTTCGCGGGGCCGGTCGCGGCATCGCCCCAGAAGACCGCCGCGCCCAGCGCGTCGCCGAACTCAACGACCTCAAACTCTTTATGGGCATGGGGCTAGAAGGCGGCCCCGGCATCTCGCTTCACAACACACAGCAGGGCTCAGCCCCCGACGTCGACCCCTCTTTGCCCACCCCCGTCCGCGAACAAATCGAAACCTTCGTCACCAACGCCCTCGCCGCCGACCCCGACGCCGCAACCTTCGGCATCCACTTCGGCGAAACCGAATTCACCGTCTCCCCCGACATCGAAACCGTCCAATGGATAAACTGGGCAGGGCAAAAAGCCCTCGCCCTGAAACCCGACATCAAAGTCATCATCAACAACCACATCACCGGCTCACAACCCACCCCCAACTTCGACGACCTCGGCTGCCCCAACGGCACCAACGACGACGCCCGCTCAGACTTCTACGACCTCGCCTTCCACACCGACCCCCGCTTCGGCGTCAAAGTCCACACCGTCATGTTCTACCCCCTCGAAGGCAGCGCCCCCGTCTACGATCAAAAATCGTTCGCCCACAAACTCTGCCTCATGCAAAAAGCCTCCGCCGCCGGACGCCCCCTCGTCTGGTTCCCCGAAAGCTCATGGTGGCTCAACTTCGACAACGCCATCCCCTTCTACCTCCCCCTCTACATCCACCGCTCCTTCCGCGACATCGAACTCGTCAAACCCCTCCTCGCCTCGCGCGGCAACGGCACCCTCTACGGACACCGCCTCTTCAACAGCGGACACGAGTGGGCCTACTGGCAGCAAGACTACGTCTCGGGCCTTCTCCACTTCAACGCCGACGTCACCCTCGACGCCGCCCTCTCCGAAGTCGCCGCACCCCTCTGCGATGGCGTGTTGCGCGACGACGGCAAAGACCCCCTCACCGCGGGCTGCGCCGCAAGCACCGAATTCATCGCCGTCATGCGCGAGACCATCGACCACCAGCGCGAAACCCTCCTCGAAAAGAAAGACTGGCAAGGCGTCGAAGGCGGACTCTACGCCTACCTCATGGGCGAGTCGGCAGCCGACCTCTACGCACAACTCGCCGGCATCGAATTCGGACGCCTGCGCACCCCCTTCACCACCGTCCTCAACCTCTCCGACAAAGACGCCGAAACACTCCGCGACAACGACATCGCCGCTCTCACCGAGATCGAACTCGCCTACGAAACATGGGCCACCCGCCTCGACGACCTCACCGACGCCAACGCCGGCGGCTGGCTCGCCGAAGTCCGCGATGGACTCCACATCAACCACCTCCGCGCACGTCAGGCCCGCCTGCTCTACGAGGCCGTCCTCGCCCACCGCGCCGCCGAAGCCGCGACCGACGACACCGCCCGCGACACCCTGCGCGCCGCCGCCCGCAAAAGCTGGCAAGACGCCGCAAAAACCCTCGAAGACGCCGCCGCCCGCATCGCCACCCGCGAAGCCAGCTACCGCTACCCACCCGCTCAAACCGTCGCAGGTGGCATGACACCCGAAACCGCCATCCCCAACGGAACCACCTACGGCTACCGCGTCTACACCACCGCCCACCTTCTCTTTTACTGGAACAACCGCCACGAAGAGGTCCGCCGCATCCTCGACGGCGAACTCGGCGGCACCGTCGCCGGCGTCACCCTCACACCCGCCTTCGCCAAACCCGGCGTGCCCCTCGCCATCGGCTACCCCGACGCCGCAACCGCCGCCGCCGTCAACCTCGGCGACAACACCACCGCTACCCTCACCACCAAAACCCACGACTACGCCACCGCCAACGCCCTCTACCCCATCACCGGCTCATACAGCATCGGCGATCAGACCATCCCCGTTCGCGGAGTCATCGCGCGCACCACCATCCTCGGCACCTCCACAAAAGACGACTTCGCCCTCGTCTCACCCGACTCATCACTCGCCAAACTCGCCCTCGAAGCCGTCGTCCCCGCCTTCGAGTGGGCCGCAGTTCTCGGCAACGCCGTCACCCAGCTCGCCTTCGCCCCCATCCTCGCCGAAGGTGCCCCCGTCCGCTTCAGCGAAGCCACCCTCGTCGAGGCCAGCTTCGGCTCACCCACTGGCTTCACGAGCGACCCCTTCGACTTTCAAATGGCCATCCCAGACCCCGCCGGCAACGGCCCCGGATTCCTCGTCGGCATGCGCGACGCCACGCTCACAGGCAGCTACTCCAACGCCGGAACCTTCGGCGAAACACCCATCACCCTCAAAGGCAACATGGTCCTCGCCGACATCAAAGCCATCCTCATCGGCTTCGGCGCCTTCGACGACAAAGGTGCCGACTCGATCCTCGCCACCGCCCTCGGCTTCGACCCCAAAAACCCACCCGAAACCTTCCCCGTCGAGGCCGACATCACCGTCACCCCCGTCGAGTAACCGCCTCGCCATCACTTGAGCTTCGCCGCGAGAATAGGCACTCTCTCGCGACGCGTCTCGACGCATGCCCGCACAAGGAGACCCACCGCCATGGCCGCCAAAAAACCCGCCGCTCGCTCACCCCGCACCCAACGCACCACGACCGGCATCTACGACCGCGACGGCGGTGCAGAAATCGTCTTCGACTGGAACCAGCTCCACAAGCGCGCACCCCTCACCTCAAAGCCCATCGAGTTTCTCGACGAAACACTCCGCGATGGCATCCAGTCACCCTCCGTCACCGACCCCACCATCGAAGACAAACTCAAAATCGTCCACCTCATGAACAGCATCGGCATCCACGTCGCCGACATTGGCTTGCCCGGCGCTGGCCCCCGCGCCGTCGCAGACTGCCTCCGCATCACTCAGGAAATCGTCAAACACAAACTCAAACTCCGCCCGTCCTGCGCCGCCCGAACCCACGTCAACGACATCACCCCCATCATCGAAATCTCACAAAAAGCCGGCGTCGCAATCGAAGTCCTCACCTTCATCGGCTCAAGCCCCATCCGCCAATACGCCGAAGAGTGGGACCTCGACACCATGCTCCGCCGCACCGAAGAGGCCATCACCCTCTCCGTCCGCAACAACCTCCCCGTCATGTTCGTCACCGAAGACACGACGCGCAGCCACCCCGCCACCCTCGACCGCCTCTTCCGCCACGCCATCGCCTGCGGCGCAAAACGACTCTGCCTCTGCGACACCGTCGGCCACGCCACCCCCGATGGCCTGCACAACCTCACGGTCTTCACACAAGACCTCATCCGCGCCACCGGAGAAGACGTCAAAATCGACTGGCACGGACACAACGACCGCGGCTTAGGCGTCGTGCTCACCCTCTACGCCATCGAATTCGGTGCCGACCGCGTCCACGGCACCGCGCTCGGCGTCGGCGAACGCGTCGGCAACGCCTCGCTCGACCAGGTCCTCCTCAACCTCAAACTCCTCGGTGAACTCGACGCCGACCTCTCAAAACTCACCACCTACTGCCACACCGTCTCCAAAGCCTGTAACGTCCCCATCCCCTACAACTACCCCCTCGTCGGCAGCGACGCCTTCCGCACCGCCACTGGCGTCCATGCCTCCGCCATCATCAAAGCCGAAAAACGCGGCGACGCATGGCTCGCCGACCGCATCTACTCAGGCGTCCCCGCCGGACTCTTCGGACGCGCTCAGGAAATCGAAGTCGGCCACTACTCCGGCCTCTCCAACGTCGCCTACTGGCTCGCAAAACGTGGCATCACCGCCACACCCAAACTCGCCGAAGCCATCCTCGACCACGCCAAAGAGACCAGCCGCCTGCTCACAGAAGCCGAAATCATGAAGGTTGTGCGTGATTTTAAACCAGTAGACGCCACGAAATCAGCGCGCAGAGAATCAGCTAACCCCGCGTCTTCAAAGCGAAAAACACCACGTGTTCCGTCTTCTGCACAGGTGAAGGCCCGCAAGTCGGCATAATTGCGACGTTTTTTGCGATCTAAGGCTTCCAAGAAGCGGCGATTTCGCTTATACGTTCGCGCCTGTCGCGTTTGACAGGCACAACCGTAGGTGTTTCGTCGAAAGGCGACGCAAGTGGCATCTCGCAGCATGGCCGCGCAGCGTGCGTTGGTCAGGTCGCGAGGAAAGGGTTTGTTAGCCTCTGGCGCGAGGGTTCGCCAAGAGACATACCACCTACGGTTCAGAAATCGTGTGGAAGGGCGAGTACAATGAACGACTTTGA
>CAZXXB010000240.1:0-5730 GCA_964644185.1 uncultured Myxococcota bacterium | reverse complement strand
GTCCGCGTCGGCGGCGAAACCCTCGGCACCGAAGTCTCACCCGCCCCCGAACCCTCCCCCTCCGAAGACCCCGACGCCGCCCCCGCCCGCGCCCGCGTCAACAAAGCCCGCGACCTTCAGCAGAGCTTCGAGTTTGCATGGTTCCCACCCACCCCAGACGCAACCGACACACCCCCACTCCCAGACGGCGAATACGACGTCACCGTCTCAGGCGCGCGCGACACCGTCGGCAACAACACCGATACCCTCACACTCGGTTCGTTCACCCTCGACCAGACGCCCCCCGTCATCGAACTCCTCGCGCTCACCACCACCAACCCAAACCCCGCATACGCCAAAGCCGCCGACATCGTCACCGCACGCATCAAAATCTCCGACAACTTCCCAGCCTCGTTCAACCCAGACGTCCGCTTCGACGATCAACCCATGACAAAGGCCGACGTCGAATTCGACGAAGACGGCAACCAGATCGTCTCGTGGACCTACGAAATCCCCACGTCCGCCAACCGACTCGCCTCAGTCACCGTCGCCGCCAACGACGCTGCCGACAATCTCGCAAGACTCACCTCGCTCGACCGCATCACCCTCGACACCACACCGCCCGCACTCGTCGCCCCCGCGGGCGCACCCACCGCCAACGCCTCGGTACAGCTCACCCCCGCCGCGACAAACCTCCTCGCCTCGGTCACCGCCGTCACCACCGGCACCACCATCCGCGTCACACTCACCGCCAACGAAGACCTCACCGCACCACCCACCCTCACCTCCACAGCCCCCGAAGCCGGACTCGCCTTCACCTGCTCCGGCACCGGACGTTTCTTCACCTGCGACCACACCTACGCCGACACCTCACCCACAGAGGGCAGCTACACCCTCACCGCATCACTCACCGACCTCGCCGGCAACGCCGCGCAACCCGCAACCTCGCTCGCAGCACCCGGCTTCACCGTCGACACCCTCGCCCCCACACCACCCGCAACCGACACCCCCGACGCCATCATCTACCGCCGCATCCCATGGGGCGCCGACGAAACCTCGGGCCTGCCCAGACTCGCCGCAACCGGCACCGCTGGCGCCGTCGCGCCAAACACCCGCGGCTTCGCCATCAGCAACCTCGGCGCGACCCTCGGCGACGCACCCGCCGACCAGAACGGCGCCTTCTCAAACCTCCTCGTCGCTTCAGACCAGAGCCAACTGCGCCTCATCGCCACCGACACAGCCGGAAATGCCTCCACACCCAGCATCGTCCGCGACATCGAGTGGGTCGCTACCCTCGGCGGAAAAGTCCTCGGCAGCACACTCGAAAACCCCCACGAGTTCGGCACTACACCCGCCCACTCCGACCTCCTCATCAACCCCGACCCCGTCGCCCTCGACCCCGACACGCTCACTCACCTCGCCCTCCCAGACGATCAAACCCTCTCGCGTCACGGCACACCCATCTGGCGCAACCGAACCTTCGACGACTTCAACCAGAACCCCCTCTTCCTCCACTCCCTCGCCTACGATGCCGCCCGCGGCAACACCATCCGCTTCGGGGGCTTCAACAACGGCGGCACCTCCCAAACATGGCAATGGGATGGCGTGTCGTGGCGCTTCGTCGCAACCACAGGCCCCGTCCCACGCCACCACCAATCCATGGCCTACGACCACCGCACTGGAAACATCATCCTCTTCGGTGGACTCAGCAACACCGTCGGCACGTGTGGCGACCCCAACTCCCAACTCTGCAACGACACATGGCGCTGGAACGGAACAACATGGGCCCGCGCCCTCTCCCCATCCGCCCCCTCGCCCAGATACGCCGCCGCGGCAACCTTCGATACCGCCCGTGGCAAACTCGTCCTCTACGGCGGACTCGGAGAAGATGGGCTCGACGGAGACTGCAACTTCGACACGTGGGAATGGAACGGAAACGCGTGGTCGCAGGTCGACACCAACGGGCCGCCAGTCTGCGGCGGTCACGCCATCACCTACGACGCCGCTCGCAAAAAAACCCTCCTCTTCGGCGGCTACGACAAACAACGACTCCTCGCCGACACATGGCAATGGGATGGCTCGCAGTGGCAAAAACTAAACGTCACAGGCCCCAGCCCGCGCGCAGACCACGCGATCACCTTCGACTCTGTACGAAACCGAATCGTCCTCTTCGGCGGCACCGAAAACTTCAACACCAATTCAGGCGCCCCCGAGGGCCCCGGCTCGCAAGAAACCTGGGAGTGGGACGGCACCTCGTGGTACCTCGCCAGCACATCAGGCCCACCACCACGATACCAGCACGCCATCGCCTTCGATGCCCTCAACCGCAACGTCGTCCTCTTCGGCGGTGCCGTCAGCCTCGCCGGCATGCGCGACACATGGCTCTGGAACGGTCTCGAATGGCAACAGGCCGCCATCGCACCCCCCCCGCCTCGCGCATTCCACGCCGCCGCCTACGACCCATCACGCAAAGCCGTCGTCGTCTTCGCAGGCTCCGGCGATGCCCAACTCCTCTCCGACACCATCGTATGGAACGGCGCCGCATGGCGCCAGATCGTACCGCCTTCACCAGCCGCCTTCCGATACGCTCATCGCCTCGCACTCGACCCCAACCGAGACGCACTCATCGCCTTCGGCGGTAGAAACGTCACCACAAACCTTCACGATACCAAGCTGCTCGCCAACTCCTCATGGTCCCAGATCGCCACCTCAGGCCCCCCACAGAACATCAGCCACACCATGACCCACGACGAAGCTCGCCAAAACGTCGTCCTCTTCGGCGGCGCAGACGACCTCGTAACCGCCAACCTCTTCGCCGATACCTGGCTCTGGAATGGCTCCGCATGGGCAAAAACTCCCCTCACAGGCCCCTCCGCGCGACGCGACCACGCAGCCGCTTATCACCGCACCCGGCAAACAGTCGTCATCGTCGGAGGCACCGGCTCTACCGGCACTCTCGACGACATCTGGGAATGGAACGGTACACAATGGAACATCACTCAAAACGCGACCCCTCTCGCGCGAACCAATCACGCCATCGCCTACGACCCCCTGCGAGACAACATCATCCTCTTTGGCGGTAAAAACCTCGACCAGACCTACGACGAAACATGGGCATGGAAAAACTCAACCTGGCACCAGCTCGACACACACGGGCCAGAACCACGCACCAGCCACACCATGGTATACGACGAGCTGCGCGAGCGCTTCGTACTCTTCGGCGGCCTCGGCGCAATGGGTACAGACAGGCTCTTCGACGACACGTGGGAACTCGACACCGGCTTCCGCTCAGCCCCTCGCCACGCCGCCTCATTCTTCTTCAACGCCGCCCTCGCACGCGACCCCGCCATCCTCAACGCCTCCGCCCGCTGGCTCGCAGGTGGCGTCGGCTACCCCGATGGCGCGATCACCACCGGCACAGAACTTCTCGTGTGGGATGAAGGCCAATGGAAGCCCGTCGCCTCCAACACCTCCGCACCCGACGCCCCCACCGAACTGACGTGGACCACCACCGACCCGCTCGTGCTCAACCGCATCTTCTTCGGCGACAACAAGGCTCTCAACTTTGCCGCTCGCCCCAAAGCCCCCAATGGTACGGGCCACCCCACCGACCCCGACAAACCCTACGGCGAAATCGCCACCGACTACATCGAAGTCACCGTCAAATACCGCCTCCCATAACCCCCCTCGCGCCCACCACATCTCGCTCGCATCTCGTGGCGGCGCATGGCCATACGCCCCCTTAGCCCCCGCCCCTCGTGCTCCGCAGATGGCGGTCAAACCGGTGCATCACCCACACGTGCAGCCATGCCTGGCTCATCACGTAAATTGGCCACGGCAAGCTCGGTCGAAACTCGTGAATCGCCGACAACATCACACCCAGCGCACCCACCTCGCGAAACTCCAGCCGCCCGCGCTCGGCGGGTCGCGCCAACAGCCCCCCGGTAACGTAAAAAAGCTGCCTGTCCGAAACGCTCCGCTTCGGTGACCGCGTTAGCTCCAGCAAGGTTGTGCCCAGACCCCAAAGCCTGAAACGGCACACCTCGCCTTTATCCACCTCGCCCGGCCCCGCCCCTGCAACATCCACGCGCACCGCTCCGAAAACCAGCCGCGGCAACACCCGCAGATACTCGCTCGCGACCCATTCGGCCGTTCGCCCCGCGGGCAGCGCCATCCGCTGCACCGACCGGACCTCGTTGTCGCCCTCCGCAGCCTTCTTGTAGGCGACCGGCACCGCGACCACAGCGCCGTCAGCCCGTTCACCCGACGCCCCCGCCAGCGTATCCGTCAGTGCCCCCGCCAGCGCATCGTCCAGCGACTGAGGCACCACACCCAGCAAGCCCTGAAGCGCATGATCGCGACACACGATCGGACACCGCAAACTCTCAATCAGCGGCGCCACCAGCCCCCGCGACGCACCGGTGACCAGCGACACCCAGAGCCGTGAAAAACCCGGCGAAAAGTAACGCACCGGAATAAGCAAAGGGCGCTTGCCCAACAGCCGCGCGGTCCGCGTCAGAAGTTCGCGGTACGTCACCACCTCGCCACAGCCAATATCGAAAGACCGCCCCAGACAATCGGCCCGACCCACGCTGCGCGCCAAAAGCTCGACCACGTCGCGCAGCGCCACAGGCTCGTTCGGTGTCGCCGTCCACGCAGGCAGCGCCATCACGGGCAGGCGGCGCACCAGCCGTTCGAGCATCATAAACCCCGAGTTGCCCCGGCCGATCACCAGCCCCGCCCGCAGCGTCGTGACCGGAACCCCGTACCCGCCCAGCGCAGCCTCCACCTCGAGCCGCGACTCGAGGTGCTTCGACCCCCAACCCGGCTGCGGCTGAAGACCGCCCAAATAGACGATCTGCTTCACCCCGTGCTTCGCGCACGCCCGCGCGAAGTTGTCCGCCGCGATCAGGTCGAAATCCTCGAACCGCCCTTGCGTCAGCCGTGCCGACGGCAACATCGAGTGGACGAGATAGAACGCGACCTCCGCACCTTCAACCCCGTTCTCGGCGTCTAGCAGCGAAAACAGATCGCACGCCCTCGGCTCGACCCCGGCGGCTGCCGACACAGGCCGACGCGACAGCGCGATGATCTGATGCTCGGCCCGCAGACGCTCGATCAACGCGCGGCCCACAAACCCGCTGGCACCCGCGACGGCGATCTTCATCGCGTGTCCTCGCGAGAAGCGAACTGCCCGCTGCTGCCCACCCACGCCGAAATATTCGATGAACGCCTGCCGAATCGATTCGGCCTGTGCAACCGACGCGCGGTCTCGGCCCCGAACCCTTCGTCCGTAATCTTCAGCGACGGCTCGTTGATGACGGCCCGCAACCCAGCCACGGCACGTTGTCGCGTTTCGGACGCGTAGCTGCTGCGCGCCTGGCCCATCGCTTTGGGCACAAGCTCAGACCAGCGGATGAGCCTCACCATCTTGGGCGATGCGAGCGCCGCGAGCTCGGTCACCGTGCGCATCATCGAGTCGGGCAGTAGGGCAACACTCGGCATGGCGGCACACTAGCTGCGTTGCCCGCCGCCGGAAAGCTCTATCGCAATCTGCATCGGCAAAACATTCAGCAGTGGGCCACCTCGCCACGCTCCCCGTAGGGGCGCGATTCATCGCGCCCTCATACGTCCGACCGGTCCCACCGGTCCGACCGGTCCGACCCCGCGCTTACTCGCGTACTGTGGGGTCACATGAACTCTCTATCCTTGCCGCGGGACTCGTTTCCGCGGCACCCCGCCCTCATACGT
>CAZXXB010000239.1:0-5849 GCA_964644185.1 uncultured Myxococcota bacterium | reverse complement strand
CCTGCTCGCCTTCGGCCTCGTCTTCGCCTACCCCCTCTGGCGACGCAAAATCTTCACCATGGCCGACCTCTTTCGCTCGCGCTTCTCGCCCAGCGTCGAGCGCCTCGTTGCGGTGCTGCTCATACCCGTCTCGCTCATGTGGGGCGCAGCTCAGGTGCGCGCCTTCGGCTCGGTGCTCTCGACCTCTTCAGAGGCCATCCCGCTGCACTACGCCGTCTTTCTCGCCGCCGTTCTCTCGGTCGCCTACACCGCCTTCGGTGGCATGCTCGCCGCCGCAACCGCCTCGGTCGTCCAGTCGATCGCCATCGTCATTGGCCTCGGCGTCATGTGGGTCGTCGTCGTCAGCAGCGTCGGCGGCGTCGATGAAGCGTTCGCGATGATCAAGCGCGGCGGCGCAACCCGAATACCCCCCGAAGTGCCCGACGACATGTTCTTCCATGCCCTCACCGCGCTCTTCGGCTCGACCGAGCTACCCACCCGCATCGTCAAAGCCCTCACCAACCTCGAAGTCTGGTTCATCCCCATCATCGGTGGACTCGCATCACAAGAACTCGTCACGCGCGCCGCGGCCTCAAAATCGGGCTACGTCGCCCGCAACGCCTGCCTGCTCGGCGGGGTCGTCTACATCTCGGTCGGCATGATGCCCGTCACCCTCGGCATGCTCGGCCCCGAACTCGTACCCGGACCTGAATCCGGCGAGCAGATTCTCCCCGCACTCGCCCAAAAATACCTCAACACGTTTCTCTACGTCGTCTTCGCGGGTGCCCTCGTCTCGGCGATTCTCTCGACCGTCAGCTCGTGCCTGCTCGTCTGCTCTACTCTGCTCGCCCACAACATCATCTTCCCCCTGCGCAAAGACCTGCGCCCCGTGCAAAAAGTCGTCATCTCGCAAGGCGGCGTCGCCCTTTTCGGACTGCTCGCATGGGTCATCGCCATCAACGCCGAGGCCGTCTACACCCTCGTCGTCGATGCCTCAGCCGTCAGCACCGCCGGCGTCGTCGTCTGCTTTCTCTTCGGCCTCTACACCGGCATCGGCGCACGCGTCTCAGCCATCGCCTCGCTGCTCGCCGGCATCACCACCTACGCCTTCGTCAAATGGGGACTTGAACTCGGCTACCCCTTCGTCTTCTCACTCGCCGCAGCACTCATCGCCTACCTCGCCTTCGCATCCGTGCGCGTAAAAGGCGAACCCACCCCCAAACCCGCCGGAATCTTCGACGAACCCCACACCGCCCACGCGGGCCACGCGAGCGCATCATGATCAAAACCGCCGACGACGTGCTGCAATTCTGGTTTGGTGAAATCAACGCGTGGGGCGACGTCGCCCCCGAGATCGCCAGAAGCTGGTTCAAAAAAGACGAAGACTTCGACGAGCAGATTCGCGACCACTTCGACGAAACGCTCGAACAGGCTGCACGTGGCGAACTCGACCACTGGGCCAGCTCCCCACGCGGAACGCTCGCGCTCGTCGTGTTGCTCGATCAGTTCTCGCGCAACATGCACCGCGACTCGCCCCGCGCCTTCGCCTACGATCACCTCGCGCTCGCACGTGCGAAGGCCGCCGTTGACGCCGGTCACGACAAGGCGCTGCACCCCATCGAGCGCGTCTTTCTCTACCTGCCCTTCGAGCACAGCGAGTCGCTAGAAGATCAAAATCGCTGTGTCGCCCTTTTTGAAACCCTGCTCGCAGAAGCCGCCGAGCCGCGCAAAGCCGAGTTCGCGATGTACCTCGATTTCGCAAAACGCCACCACGCAATCATCGCCCGCTTCAACCGCTTTCCGCATCGCAACGCCACGCTCGGCCGCGCCTCGACACCCGAAGAGACCGAGTTTCTCACCCAGCCCGGCTCAGGCTTCTAGCAAGCGATACCCCTGCCCCGTTTGCCACCGCCCCACGCCCCCGCTACACACTGCGCGCTTTGTCGGGGGTAGACTGCGTCGGGCTAGACTTCATCGTGAGTCGAAAGGTCAAAATGCGTCGGCATGCTTCGCTCGCTCACCCGCGACACCCTCACCCACGACACCCTCACCCCCGCATCGCGCAATCAGGTTTCGCGCGCCTCAGGTTGATTGCCGCGGTCTTGCTTGCGTCGCTCGCGCTCCTCTCCATCACAGCCTGCGACGACGAGGCCGAAGAGTCGCCGCGCCTGACCCTCGACGCCGTCGCTGCTCCGCTCGACGCCAGCGAAGTCGAGACCGACCTCGGCTACACCGTCAAACTCACCGGCGCCACACTCAACCTGCGGAGCGTCGAGTTCACCGTTCGCGGAGACCTGCACACGGCGCGTCTCGACACCCGCAGCAGCACCCGCCTCAACGCCCGCCTCGACACGCTCTTCAAGAGCCTCTCGCTCTTCACCCCCGCAATCGCCCACGCCCACCCCGGACACGCCCAGTTAGGCGACATCACGGGCGAGCTACCTGGCGACTACACCGTCACCTTCGGCACCGACGAAACCCCCATCGGCACCGCATCGCTACTCGCCGGAACCTACACCAGCGCCAACCTCAAGCTCTTCAACCCCGTCGACACCGGCCACGGCATCACCCTCACCGCCAGCGCCACCGGCAACGACGGCACGCGCTACGCCCTCACCGCCAACATCGCCGTCGTCACCGACTCGACCGGCAACCGCGACCTCGTCGGAATTCCCTTCGCTCACGAGATCGCGCCCGACGCCACCGGTACCATCGCGTTTCACCTGCTCGAAAAAGACCCCTACGAAGATGACACCCTCTTCGACGGAGTCGATTTCGCCAAAGTGTCACAACCCGGCGCTACCGAAAACGCACCCCGCGTCGTAACCCCCTCACCCGACGCAGTCGGCGACGCCCTCACCGCCTACGAGGCGCTGCGCCGCACCCTGCAACTTCACGACCAGTACGAATTCACGTACTCCCAGTGACCGGTACACATCGACGATTTCACAGAGGCCAGACACCATGACCCACTTCGCCCACCACCCCCTCTTCGCCGCCACCCTCTTCGCCGCCATCACAAGCCTCGCCGCCTGCACCGAAGACGGAACCATCAACGTCAACGCATGGGGTGAAGGCTTCATCGAAGAGGGTATCCCCTCCGCAGAATTCGCCGACGGCTGGGCCGTCGAGTTCGAACGCTTCAACGTCACCATCAGCGACATCAACGTCGGCGGAGACTTTCTCGCCGGCCCCTTCGAAAGCGAACTCACCGAACCGAGCGACGACAAGGGACAACCCGTCGGTGCCCTCTCTGCCCCCGTCGGTGACTACAACGACGCCTCGTTCGTCATCTCCGACATCGAAGTCCGCGGCATCGCCACAAAAGGCAACGAGACCAAAACCTTCCTCTGGCGCTTCCCCACCCCCATCCGCTACACCGATTGCGAAACCTTCGTCGGCGTCACCACCGAGTACGAATCGACGATGAAGATCACCATCCACTCCGACCACCTCTTCTACGACTCGCTCGTCGGCGACGCCGCAAACCTCCGCTTCGACGCCTACGCAAAAGCCGACTCGAACAACGACGGAGAAGTCTCGCAGGCCGAACTTGCCGAAGCCCCCATCGGCGACTACGACACCGGCAGCCTCGACATCGACAACCTGTGGGATTTCATCGTCGAACATGCCAACTCACTCGGACACCTCAACGGCGAAGCCCACTGCAAGTCGGGCCCCGTCGAGTAACGGCAAGACACCGCTTCGCCTGCGACTCGCAACGCTCGCACTCGCCGTCGCGCTCACGGCAAAGGTCGCGCTCGCCCACGAAGAGCACCCACCCGCACCCAAACCAAGAGGCCAACCGACCACCCAAAACGCCCGCGACGCCAACCCCGCCACCGACCCCTCGATTGACGACACCGCCACCGATGACACCGTCGCCGACACCACACCGTTCGAGCTCACCGTCTTCGACAACCGCGCCCGCTTCGACCCCACCGCCTCGTCACTCACCCTCGCCCCCCACGACCTCGCCGCCGCACCCCTGCGCACCGCCGACGACGCTCTCCGCCTCGTACCCGGCATCGCCATCGTTCAACATGGAAGCGAGGGCAAAGCCCGCCAATTCTTCCTCCGCGGCTTCGATGGATAACACGGCGCCGACTTCGAGGTCACATGGGCTGGCATACCCGTCAACGAGTGGTCGAATATCCACGCCCAGGCCTACACCGATCTCTCGTTCGTCATCCCCGAAGCAATCCGCGCCGTCGACCTCGTCAAAGGCCCCTTCACCCTGCGCCAGAGCGCCTTCGCCGTCGCGGGGTCCGCCGCATACACCCCCGGCATCGCCCCCGACCGTCGCGGAATCTACGCCGCCTACATCGTCGGCACCACCAACCGCCACCGCGTCGTCACCACCTACACACCCCACGACGGCGATGGACAATCATTCGTCGCCGTAGAAGCCCTGCACGACACCGGCTATGGCATAAACCGCCTCGCGCAGCGTGCCAGCCTCAACGCCGCCCTCACCCTCTTTGACACACGAGAAGTCGGCAAGCTTACCCTCGCCACCGCCGCCTACGCCGCCCGCTTCGGACTGCCCACCCCGCTCAGGCTCGACGACTGGCTCAACGACCGCATCGGCTTCGCCGCCAGCTACACCCCCGACTACGACGCGAGCGGAGGCTCTTCAATGCGCGCCCTCGTCGCCCTCGCCTACACCCGCACCCTCGCCCGCACCCGCATCGACGCCACCTTCGCCTCAGGCTACCGCCGCCTGCGCCTGCGCGAGAACTTCACCGGCTACCTCACCAACCCTGCCTTCGGAGACCTGCGCAGTCAGAGCCACGACGCGATACCGTTTTTCGTCAACGTCGGCATCGAACATCCACTGCTCGACGAGCTGGCCCTCGTCGCCAGCCTCGGCGCACGCGGCGACCTCTTCACCCAGAGCGAGCGCAACGCGACGCCCGACGAAACAACCCTGCGCGTCACCCGCGACCTCGCCGCCGCCCAATCGCTCTTTTCAGCCATGCTGGGCCTGCGCGCCACACCGCTTACCACCCTCAACCTCAACGTCGGCGCACGCGCCGACCTCGCCTACGCCACCACAGACGACGCGCTCGCGACAGCCGCCAGCACCGCCGCCAGCGCCACCCAGAGCGACCTCGCGCGCAACAGCGGCGCGCTCTACGCCATCTCTCCTCGCGCTAACCTCGCATGGCAGGCCCACCCCATCGTGACCCTTTTCGCCTCATACGGCAGAGGCTTTCGCCCCCCCGAGGCTCGCGCCTACACCACCTTCGACCCCGCGCAAAAAGGCTTCTTCGGTGAGCGCGATGCAGCAACCGGCGCCCGCATGACCGTCTCCGACACCGTCGAGACCGGACTCCACATCAAACCCCTCTCGATCGTCACCCTCGGCCTCGCCGGGTTCGCCACCTTCATCGAGCGCGAGTCGGTCTTCGACCACGTCTCAGGCATCAACCTCGACCTCGACGGAACTCGCCGCATCGGCGCCGAGCTAACCCTTGCCGCCACCCCGCTGCCGTGGCTCGACCTCGCGGCCTACACCACCTTCGCCGACGCCCGCTTCAACGCGAGCGGCAACCCTGTGCCCCTCGCACCGTGGCTCATGGGCGGCATCCGCTCGGTGCTCACCCACCCCGATGGATGGCGGGCGGGCTTCAACTTTGTTGGCATCGCCCCGCGCGACCTTCCGCTCGGCGCACGCGGCTCACCATGGCTCTCGCTCGACGCCACCGTCGGCTATCATTGGCGTCACGTCATGCTCGACCTCGCCCTCGAAAACCTGCTCTTCCGCAAACTGCGCGAGGGCGAATACAACTTCGCCAGCAACTGGCAGCAAGGCACGAGCGCAAGCCAGCTACCCACGATTCACTACTCGGCGGGCCCCCCCTTCA
>CAZXXB010000238.1:3323-5883 GCA_964644185.1 uncultured Myxococcota bacterium | reverse complement strand
CCCACACTCGCGAACAGTCCCACACAGCCCACGTTCACCCGTCATGCTCGTCTCCTTTACGGATCATCCGGCGTCGCCGTGTTGATCGCGTCATACCGCTGTCCACCCGACACCCCATACGACACGTACTCCGCCGTACCAATCAGCGCCACCCCACACCCCTCGTCGCACGTCACCTTCGCGAGCCCACCCGCCGTGACCGGATACCGCGCCCACTCGTACCCACTCGAACCAATCGCCGTAAAACCCGGCGTCGAGGTCGCCCCCGTCACCGTCGTCGTCGTCCCCACCTTGCGCACCACCGTCACACGATTCGACGTGTAATCCGCCGGCACCGCCACCGACAGCACCTTCACAAACTGCTCAAACGGAGCCACCGAAATCATCGACGGGTCACCCGCCGACGCCGACGCCCCCCACGCCTCCTGACTCGGAATAAAATGCGTCAGCGCAATCGGGTGCGTCAGCCCCTGCGACTTCACCTCAAACGCCGTCGTCCCCGTTGCCAGCTTCACATACAGCGTGTCGCCAGCATTCACCGTCTTCGACGTGAACGTCGCCCCGCTATACGCGTCACCAACCGCCGAGCTAAACGTGAGCTGCGTCCCAGCGCGCGCCACCGCCACCGACCGCCAGTCGGGTGTCGCCACCGATTGCAGCGGCGCCATCGGAACCCCAAACGCCCTGCTACCCCACATCGCAACCGGCGCCACCTGCTCTTCCACGTGGTCGCACGCAAACTTGTCATACGGCACGAACGTGCAATCGGCCCCGCCAAACACCGCAACCGGCTTGTCGCTCGTGATCACCGTCCCCGAAAGGTCAGCCTCGCGGTACGCCGACAGATACTCAAAATTCTCCAGCGCACCCCGCGTCGGTCCCCGCGTCTCCGCGCCCGCCGCTCGCGTCGCAATCTGCACCACCTCATGCGCGCTCAACGTCACCGTAAACGTCTGCCCCGGCGTGTAGCTGCTCAACACCTCACCACCCGCCGCCACATACCCCGCATTCTTCACCGTCACCGTCGTCGTCCCACTCGACGTACCCACGAGCGCCAGCAGCGCCGGAGAAGCAAACGGCGTCGTCGCGTTGCGCGCCTTCGCCGTCATGTGCACGTACGACACCCCCACATACGTCTTTGCCAGCGCATGCGCCGGCAACAGCAGCGTCCCGTCGTTCGTGTACGTCGGGTTACCCCCGACCGATGGCGGCAGCGGATTAAACTGCTGCACCAGCACCGGCAACGTTGTCGTCAGCTTATACGCCGCCGTGCCCGACGCCGAGTTCGACGCAACCACGAGGCTTGACCCGCTGCCCGTCGTCGTCGTCACGTTCTGCCCTATCCATGGAAGTTTCGCGCTCGCCTTCCCATTCGCCGGCACGTTGAATGCCGTCACCACGTTGCCCGCAGCGTTGATCACCGTCGCCGTCGTCGCGCTCGCATTCGGGTTCACCACCACCACCGCAAACTCATTCAGCAGGGTCGCGCTCATCTGGCTGTTCGAGAGCTGCGTCGGCCAGAACTCACACCCCACCTCGCTCTTCGTCGCCGCCGCAAACTCACACGCGTTCAAGCACGCCCCCGCCGCGCATTGAAACCCCGCCCCCACACCGCTGCACAATGTCCGCGTCTCGCTCAACCCATCGGCAGCGCACGTGACAAGCGTCGCCGTCCCATCGCAGCTCTTCGCATCAGGCGTACACACGGGGTCGCTGCACGCGGCACCACTGCACGCGATGCACCACTGCAACTCGAGATCGCACTTCTCGCCCACCGTGGCGCAGTCGGCGTTCGACTCGCAAAACGTTCGACAAAAGCCCTGCGCGCAAAACTGCCCGCCCTTGCAATCGGTGTTGTTGAGGCACGCCCCATCGCCCGTCGAATCATCATCATCGTCGCCCGTCACATCGTCATCATCGTCGGATGAATCGTCATCATCGTCGGTCACATCGTCATCGTCTGTCACATCGTCGTCGCCGGTCACATCGTCGTCGTCGGATGAATCATCGTCGTCGTCGGTCGCGTCGTCGTCGTCGGATGAATCATCATCGTCGTCGGTCGCGTCGTCGTCGTCGGATGAATCATCATCATCGCCGGTCACATCATCATCATCATCGTCATCATCATCAAACTGCGACGTGTCGATGCACGAAAAGCGCAGGCATTGTTCGCCCGCGTCGCATCCACTGTCGTCGAGGCAGCCAACGCACACCGCGAGATCGGGTGAACAAACCCCCGACTTGCAGTCGCCATCTTCGCTGCACCGCGCCGCCACCGTGCACGCAAACCCGATGCACGTCTCGTCTTCATCGCAGTCGGCATTGCCGAGGCACTCGACACACACCGACAGCGACTCGTTGCACACGAGCCCCGCCCCTTCACACTCCGCATCCGACGTACACGCAACCGTCGCGTTGCTGTCGTCATCGTCACCGGCATCGTTGTCATCGTCGTCATCATCGCCGTCATCATCATCATCATCGTCGCCAAACACGTCGTCGTCGTTGCCCTCGTCACCGCACGCACTCAACGTCGCCGAAAAAGCAACCACCCCGCACG
>CAZXXB010000238.1:2967-3301 GCA_964644185.1 uncultured Myxococcota bacterium | reverse complement strand
ATACGTTCATCGTCTTCCCCACCGGTCTTTCCAGTTGCCGTTCCCGAATGTTCGCAGCCTACCGTGTTCACACCCCCCGCGCCACGCAAATCGCGCCCCCTGCGCCACACAAATCACACCCCAGACGCGCCCCAAAAACTTCGCGCCCCCCACCGTGACAACCGCCCCCGCCCACCGCTACACTCACCCCCGCCCGCACCGCGCAACCCAGATACGCCACAAACGTTGGCGCAAGGTCTCCCATGGCGATTGGCAACTCATCCTCGGCCTCTTACCCCTTCGACGACGACGACCTCTCACACCACGGCGACGACGACGACGGCCCACCCATCCG
>CAZXXB010000238.1:0-2954 GCA_964644185.1 uncultured Myxococcota bacterium | reverse complement strand
TGGGATGGTGCGCGCGTCCTCCTCCTCCTCCGCAGCGACAACGTCTCCACCTACCCCGGACACTGGGCCGGCATCTCCGGATACCTCGAAACCGCCGACCCCCTCGACCAGGCCTACCGCGAAGTCCTCGAAGAAACAGGCATCGACCGCATCCAGCTCACCCTCTGCAACCGCGCCGAACCCATCGACGTCTACGATGACGTAGACGCCAAAACCTTCATCGTCTACCCCTTCCTCTTCGCCGTCGATCCCAACGTCGAAATCCGCCTCAACGAAGAAACCGAAGCCTTCGAGTGGTCCGACATTGACGAGTGGCAACTCGACCTCGAACGCCTCACCGTCCCCGCCCTCCACGAAGCCTTCGACGTCGTCTGGCCCCCATGGGGCATCCACCGCATGATCGAAGCCAACCTCTCCCTCGCCGTCCACTGGCTCCGCAACGACCGCGACATGGGCGCCGGACAAATGGCACGCGCCGCCGCCACCGAATTCGCCAAACTCCTCCGCCTCGTCCCCGACGAATCCTTCGCCAAATTCCGCCCCCGCCTCGCCGAAGCCGTCCAGGCCCTCCGCTCCGCAAGGCCCGCCATGGCACCACCCGTCAACATGATGAGCGACCTCGCAGAAGACTTCGCACGCGCACGCGATCGCGCCTCCATCCTCGCCGCCATCGGCGAACGCATCCGCCACTCCGAATGGGCCGAACACGAAGTCGCCCGCAAAGCCGCCGCACTCATCCAACCCGGAGAACAAATCCTCACCCTCAGCTACTCCGGCACCGTCGCCCGCATGCTCATCGAAGCCGCCGCAAACATCCGCCGCGTCTGGGTCTGCGAATCACGCCCCATGCTCGAAGGACGTCGCATGGCCGAAAAACTCGCCGACGCCGCCCTCCCCGTCACCGTCATCACCGACGCACAGGCCTTCGCCGTCATGCCCGACATCGCCCGCGTCGTCATCGGCGCCGACGCCGTCACCGCCGCCGGTGCCCCCGTCAACAAAGTCGGCAGCGCCATGACCGCACTCGCCGCACGCCACTACGGCAAACACGTCACCCTCGTCTGCAGCACCCTCAAATTCCGCCGCCCCACCGACTCGCAAGAAGTCATCATGGAAAGAAACCCCGAAAGCGAAGTCTGGGAATCTGCGCCGGAAGACATCGAAATCGCCAACATCTACTACGAGGCCGTCCCCGCCGAGCTGCTCACCGAAGTCGTCACCGAAAACGGCGTCTCCACCACCACCACAACCTGACCCGCCCCCTCCCCCCGCAGCCCCGCAGCCCCGCCACCCAGCCCCACACCGCTACCCGAATGTTGCCCTTGCAGTTCTCACCGAATCCGTTAAGTTATCTCCGTGTGTGGGCGATTGACATGCTGTTCAAAACCGCGTAAACAATCCCCCGTCGCTCGCGTCTGTCCGATTTCTCTTCGGCACAGCGGGCGACCCAACAACATCCGGGCTGGCTCCCGCCCTGTCATCGTGACGCCTCTCTCGTCATCCTGGCACCCCGAGCCCGCCGCTGGAGGAGATTCCCGCATGAACCTCGTTGCAAAATTCGACGCCCACCCCACCGACATCACCTCGTCAAACGACGACGCCGACCTCGACCCCGCTGCCGCCCTCGCGCCCCTCGTCGTCACCATCTACTCGCAGGCCGTCATCCCCACCCGCAACGGAGACCTGCGCACCATCGTCTTTCGCACCAACCGCGACGACAAAGAGCACGTCGCCCTCGTCCGCGGCACCGTCGAAGGCAAATCCGGCGTCCTCGTCCGCCTCCACAGCGAATGCATGACCAGCGAAGTCTTCGGCTCACTCAAATGCGACTGCCGCGAACAGCTCGACGGCGCTCTCAAACGCATCGCCAGCGAAGGCGAAGGCGTCGTCCTCTACTTGCGTCAAGAGGGGCGCGGCATCGGCCTCGGAAACAAAATCAAAGCCTACGAACTCCAGTCGCAGGGCCTCGACACCGTCGAAGCCAACCTCGCCTTAGGCTTCCACGACGACCTGCGCGAATACGACGTCGCAGCCGCCATGCTCCGCGCACTCAAACTCGACCACGTCCGCCTCCTCACCAACAACCCCAAAAAAGTCTCCGGACTCACAAAATGGGGCATCGACGTCGCTGAACGCGTCCCCCATGAAATCCGCCCCAACCAGCACAACGTCGCCTACCTCAAAACCAAACGCGACAAGAGCGGACACATGATCTCCACCGCCACACTCCACGCACTCAAAGCCTCATAACACCCCTCACGCGGCACACACACAGCGCCAACGTATCTCCCGCCTCCAGACGCCCGCCCCTCGACAACGCCCCGCTTCGTGCTTATGCTCGTGGGGCTGGCGCTTCCCCTCCGTCGAGGGTCTCCACCTGCGCCACGCCGACACCGAGGTACTTCCGTCATGCTGCAAATCACCGAGAGCGCCACCAACCGAGTCAAAGCAATCATGAGTCAAGACGAAAAGGCCCGCACCGCGGCAGGGCTTCGCGTCGGCGTGCGCGGCGGTGGATGCTCGGGCCTCAGCTACTTCATCGAGTTCGCTGAAGAGCAAAAACCCAACGACAAAGTTTTCGAAAAAGACGGCGTCAAGGTCATCGTCGACCCCAAGAGCTACCTCTACCTCATCGGCACCGAGCTTGATTACAGCGAGTCGTTGATGGGCGCCGGCTTCAAATTCAACAACCCCAACGTCAAGAGCGAGTGCGGCTGCGGCGAAAGCTTCGCCGTCTGAAGGCTGATCGCCGTCTAACGCGAAGCCACCCCTCCCCAAAATACAAAAAACCCCTCCCGACGTAAGTCTGGAGGGGTGTTCTGCTTTCTGATCCGTCAATTCCCCGGCAACCCAATCCCCACCCCACCCTCACTCGCGCGCGTCCCCCCCCTCAAAATAGAAACAGTCCTCACTGGGGAAAACGGGGCCGACGCCTGCCGTCGGCGGGGGATAGG
>CAZXXB010000237.1:266-5899 GCA_964644185.1 uncultured Myxococcota bacterium | reverse complement strand
AGGAGCCGGTGGCGGGGGCGCGGCGGGCGGTGGTGGGGGGGGGCACGCGGGGGCTCGTGAAGCCGATTGCGGGGGCGACGGATGCAGAGGGGCGGTTTCGCTTTGAGAACCTGGGGGCGGGGGTGTTTACGGTGCGGGCCGAGGCGAGCGGGTTTGCCGATGGCGAGGTGAAGGGTATCGCGGCGGGTAAAGAAGATGTGAAGGTGGTGCTTGAGCGGTCGGCGACGTTGCTGGGGCGGGTCGAGTTGCCGAATGGGCAACCTCCGAAAAAGTATGAGGTGACGGTGGAGAATGGGGCGGCGCATTTGTCGTTTACGCGTGAGTTTCGCAAGCGCGATGGGTCGTTTCGGTTCAAAGATTTGGCGACGGGGAGTTGGAAGGTGACGGCGCGGGCGAACCATGAGGGGCGGACGTGGCTGGGTGAGCGGACGGGGATTGCGGTGGGTGAAGGGGTGGCGGTGGAAGACGTGGTGGTGACGCTGGTGTCGAGCGCGACGCTGCTTGTGGAGTTGCGGGGCAAAGAGGCGAATCTTCCGGTTGCGGGGGCGACGGTGGGGGTGGTGGCGGCGTCGGGAGGCGGGGGGCCACGGACGGGGGATTATGTGGCGACGGGGACGGCGGGGGGTGAGGGTGTGGCGAAGGTGACGGGGGTTCCGAAGGGGGTGTGGTACGCGCGGGTTGTGGCGCCGGGGTATCTGCCTGCGGAGACGGAACGGTTTACGGTGTCGTCGGGTGAAGAAGAGGTGCGGCTGATGGTCGAGCTGACGCCGGGCGATTATGGCGAGATGATGCGCAAGACGCAGTTTGGGGGGATTGGGGCGACGATCAAGGCGGGGCGCGGGAAGGTGGCGGTGCATGGGGTGCTGCCCGGGAGTCCGGCGGCGAATGCGGGGCTGCAACCGGGGGATGAGATTGTGATGATCGATTTTGAGCCGGCGGCGGGGAAAAGTGTGGAGGAGGCGCTGGCGGCGATACGGGGCGATGAGCGTAAGCCGGTGACGCTCGACATTGTGCGCGGGGGTGAGCGCAAGCGGGTGTCGATTGTGCGCGAGCAGATCAACATTGAGCGGTAGGGTTTGTGCCGCAGCGCGTCTTGACGGGCGGGTGACGACCGGGTGGCATGTGGCGCTTCACGCGGAGGTAGTTTTCGCCATGACGACGCGCCGTTTTGCCCTGCTCGCCCTGTGCCTTTTTTCGACCACGGTGTTGATCGCACCCCAGATGGGTTGCGGCGATGATGACGATACCGACGATGATGATGACGCCGGCGACACGAGCGCACCTGACACGGGCGATGCGGGCGATGACGACGATGGCGGCAGTGACGACGACGATGCGGATGGGGGGAGTGCCTCGGTGGGTGACGCATGCAGCGTGAACGCCGACTGCCTTGCTGATCTGTTTTGCCTCGATGGGGTGTGCACCGACCCCGCGTCACTCGCAGGCGATGACGACAGTGACGACAGTGACGACAGTGACGATGATGACGGTGATGACGACGACGATGACGATGATGATGGCGACGATGATGATGGCGAGACGGGCGAGACAGATGGTTCAGGAGAGACAGACGGGTCGGGAGACACGGGCGAGACAGACGGCGCGGGTGAGACGGGCGAGACGGGTGAGACCGGCGACACGGGCGATACGGGCGACGAGCCGCTGACGGTGAAGAAGTGTTTTGAGAGTCGGGTGTCGGGCGATTTTGAGGGTCCGGATTATGATCAGTTTGGGGTGAAGGTGGGGTCGCATTGTCTGGGGACGAATCATCAGGACATCGAGGACGTGGATATCGTGGCGTTCGTGGGGGATTCGATCACGGCGGGGACGCCGCCGACGCCGCAGCAGCTTTATTATCGCAACGTGATGATGGCGCAGATGACGCGGCGGTTTGGGCCGGATTTGGAGTTTCGGAATTGCTCGGAGTACGGGACGCGGACGGATGATTTGTTGGGGGCGGGCGGGCGCGGGATGCTGACGGAGTGTTTTCCGGAGACGGTGTTGCGCAAGCGGGTGCTGGTGATCATGACGCTTGGGGGGAACGATTTGTCGGCGTGGGTTGAGCGTTGGCAGGATGGGCGTTTTACGACGATTGAGGAGATCAATCAGGCGGCGGATGATGCGGTGCAGTTGTTGCGCGAGGGGATTGCGTGGCTGAAGGATCCGAAGCGGTTTCTGAAGGGGTCGTACGTGATTTTCAGCAACAACTACGAGTTCAGCGACGGGACGGGTGATTTGTCGTCGTGCGCGATTGCGGAGGGGCTTTATCCGGATTCGTGGGCGGAGGGGACGGAGCCGACGATACGGTTCAACGAGATGTACGCGCAGTTGGCGGTTGAGACGCAGACGGACATGATTTTTATGCTGGAGAATTTTTGCGGGCACGGTTTCGAGCGCGATAATCCGGCGTCGCCGTGTTACGCGCCGGAGAACGAGGTGTGGTTTGACCCGACGTGCATTCATCCGAATGCGACGGGGCACCTTGTGATTGCCGACATGTTTGATGCGGTGGTGGGTGAGTGAGGCTCGCGTGAGTGACTTTACATTTCAGGTTCGGGCGCGCGACGGCAAGGCGCGGCGGGGTACGATCACGACACGGCGCGGGGTGGTGGAGACGCCGGCGTTCATGCCGGTGGGTACGCAGGGGAGCGTGAAGGCGGTGACGCCTGATGAGGTGCGTGCGACGGGCGCGCAGATATTGCTTGGCAACACGTACCATCTGTTTTTGCGTCCGGGTGAAGAGCTGCTGGGGCGGCTTGGTGGGCTGCATCGGTTCATGCGGTGGGATGGGCCGATTTTGACCGATTCGGGTGGGTTTCAGGTTTATTCGCTGAGTGAGTTGCGCAAGGTGGATGATGAGGGGGTGACGTTTCGGTCGCACATTGATGGGAGTTTGAAGCGGCTGACGCCTGAGGGTGCGATTGCGATGCAGCGGGCGATTGGCAGCGAGATCATGATGCAGCTTGATGAGTGTCCACCTGCGCAGGCGGATGCGAAGACGATTGAGGGGGCGATGCGGCGGACGTCGGCGTGGGCGGTGCGGTGTGTGGCGGCGTTGCGCGAGGGCGATGGGGTGCTTTTTCCGATTGTGCAGGGGGGTGTTGATGTGGGGTTGCGGCTGGCGCACGTGGAGGAGTTGGCGGGGCTTGGTACGGCGGGGTTGGCGCTGGGTGGTCTTGCGGTGGGTGAGCCGCCCGAGGTGACGCAGGAGATTTTGCAGGCGGTGGCGCATCGGATGCCGGAGGAGCGTCCGCGGTATCTGATGGGGGTGGGGTATCCGCAAGATATTGTGGGGGCTGTGGTGGCGGGGATGGATATGTTTGATTGCGTGGTGCCGACGCGGAACGCGCGGAACGGTCAGCTTTTTACGTTTGCGGGGAAGATGAACATTAAGAATGCGGCGTTTCGCGATGATGAGGGGCCGATTGAAGAGGGGTGCGACTGTTTTACGTGCGGGAATTTTTCGCGGGCGTATTTGCGGCACCTTTACACGACGAAAGAGCTTTTGGTGTACCGGCTTTTGACGATTCACAACCTGCGGTTTTATCAGCGGTTGATGGAGCGGTTGCGGGGGGCGATTGAGGCGGGTGTGCTGGAGGCGGAGTCGCGGTCGCTGCTGGCGGGGTTTGAGGGGGGGTCTTCGCCCGCCGCAGACGCGATTATCCCCTAACCTGCCGACGGCAGGCGTCGGCCCCCTTTCCCCCAGAGAGGGCTGGGCATTACCCCCTAACCCCCTGCCCCTTTCCCCCAGAGAGGGAAAGGGGAGACGGACGAAGGCGAGCGAGGATGCGGCAGGAGACGCGAGCGGCAGAGGCATGAATGTGCGAATGCCCTGCGGCACGGTGTGATGAGGTTCATCACGGGTGCGGCGGGGCGTTTGCGCGAGATGGGTTGGCGCTTTGGTTAGCGCCGTAGGCGGCGTTACGCGGCGGAATCGGTGGCGGCGGGTGCCGGGTAGACCGAGACGCGCTTACGTGCTTTGCCGACGCGCTCGAATTTGACGGTGCCGTCAACGAGCGAGAAGAGGGTGAAGTCGCGACCGAGTCCGACGTTTTTGCCGGGGTGGAACTGGGTGCCGACCTGGCGGACGAGGATGTTTCCGGCGAGGACGACTTCGCCGTCGAAGCGCTTTACGCCACGGTATTTGGGCTGGCTGTCGCGACCGTTGCGGGTCGAACCTTGACCTTTTTTATGTGCCATTTGAGACCTCGGAAGGCGCCGCGAGCCCGAAGGGTGCTACGCGGGTGTCGGTGCGCGCGTCTGCCGCAACGAGTTAGTTTTTGATCGTTTTGATCGTGAGCTCGGTGTAGGGCTGGCGGTGTCCCTGCTTCTTTTTGAAGCCTTTGCAACGGCGGATGTGGAAGACGATGATCTTGCGACCACGACCCTGTCCGGTGATGGTGGCTTCAACGAAGGCGCCGTTGACGAGGGGGGCGCCGATGGCCGAGCCGGTGTTTCCGCTGACCATGAGGACTTCTTCGAGGCGGACGGTCGAGCCGATTTCGCCATCGAGCTTTTCAACGCGCAGGCGGTCACCCTCTGCGACGCGATACTGCTTACCACCGGTGCGAACGACAGCGTACATGGGCTGCCTCCTTACATTGGGGGGCTTTGGCACTTTGGGTGCGGGCCCCGGGGACGCGAGAGACGTTTTTTTTGCTGGGCACGGTTTTTTGAACCGGACACAGTTTTTATTTACCGGCCAGAGTCTTTTTTTACCGGCCAGAGTCGACCCGACAGAGCGCTTTGGCGAGTTGCGTTGGGCGATTTGTCGGTCGGTAACCGCGCGAGACGGGCGCTCTTGGTGTTGCCACGAGGCCCCCGTCCGGCGCGGAGTTGGGCTAGCTAAAGGTTTTCGGACGGGCTGTCAAGCAAGTTCGGACGGGTCAAGCCCGTCCGCGGGCTTGTTTGTTCGGACGGGTCAAGCCCGTCCGAAGTGCTCCTGATAAAACCGCATCGAGGTGCGGACGGTTTCCTGAGCTTCTTCGGCGCCGAGAAACTCTTGCACGATGACTTCTTTGTTTTCGTTCTTCTTGTAGTCTTCGAAGAAGCGGCGAAGCTCTTGCAGGCGGTGCGACTGAAGCTGCGAGATGTGGGTGTATCCGCGGTATTCGGGGTCGTCGATGTGGACGCAGATGATTTTGTCGTCGCCTTCGCCGTGGTCGAGCATTTTCATCATGCCGATGGGGCGGGCGCGGAGGATGCTGAGTGGGACGACGGGTTCCTGCATGAGGACGAGGACGTCGAGTGGGTCATGGTCTTCGCCGAGGGTCTGGGGGATGAAGCCGTAGTTGGCGGGGTAGATGACCGACGAGTAGAGGACGCGGTCAACGCGGATGAGGCCGGACTCTTTGTCGACCTCGTATTTGACCTTGCTGCCTTTGGGGATTTCGATGACGGCCTGGAAGATGCTGGGGGCTTCATCACCGATTGGAAGTTCGTGCCACGGATGCATGGTGGGAGACTCCTGATTTTTTTGGGCCTGCGGGGCGGCGCATGGTTGATTGAGACGGTCGCCCGCGGTTGCGCGCGGAGTCTTCGGGTGCCGGACGTGGCACCGCGTGGATTCCGCACGCAAAAAAGTGCGCGCGTATTAGGGCAAGTGGGGGCGCAAGTAAAGAGTTTCGCGCGAG
>CAZXXB010000237.1:0-211 GCA_964644185.1 uncultured Myxococcota bacterium | reverse complement strand
GGGGGGGGGGGGGGGGGGGGGGGGGAGGGGGCCGGGGGGGGGGGGGGGTCGCAAGGGGAATGTTTTTTGAGTGGGGGCGGTTGGGTTTGACTTCGGGTCGGGGTTTGACGAGGGGCAATGTTTGACAAGCGGCAATGAGGTTTGCACAGTCGCGCGCATGGCAAAGATGAAAAAAGCATCGGTGACGCCCCCGACACCCTGGCCGTCGATG
>CAZXXB010000236.1:3933-5925 GCA_964644185.1 uncultured Myxococcota bacterium | reverse complement strand
TACCCAGTCGAGATTCCCGGCGTCTCCAACATGTATTTCCTACGCTCGGCCCTCAACGCCATCCGCAAATACAAAGGCGAGCCCGAGCTCGACGCCGGCCCCTTCCTCAAGCTCGCCAAAGAAAAAATGAAGCTCGTCCAGCTCGACCAGAGCCTCATGGGGCGCGCCGTCAACGAAGGCTTCTCGGGCGGAGAAAAAAAACGCAACGAAGTCTTTCAAATGGCCGTGCTGCAACCCTCGCTCTGCGTACTCGACGAGACCGACTCGGGCCTCGATGTCGATGCCCTGCGCATCGTTAGCGAAGGCGTCAACGCCCTGCGCTCGCCCGACCGCTCATTCATCGTCATCACCCACTACCAGCGTCTTCTGAGCCACATCGTCCCCGACTTCGTCCACGTGCTCTACAACGGACGCATCGTCAAATCGGGCGACAAAGCACTCGCCCTCGAACTCGACGCCAAGGGTTACGACACCCTCAAGCAGGAGGTCGCGTAATGGCCGGTGAGACCCTCACCCCCGCGCCCCCGCGCAGCGCCCCCTTTGCCCTCGCCGAGCTACGCGAGCACGCCACCGCCGCCTTCTCGACGCTCGGCTTTCCATCGCGCAAAGACGAGGCGTTCAAATACACCGACTGCCGCTTCTTCAACGAGTTCGGCTTGCATGAGGCCGGCGCGCCCGCGCTCGACATCACCCAAGAGCACCTCGCCCCGCACCTCTTCGCCAACGGCAGCGAGGCGGCCCGCCTCGTCTTCGTCAACGGCGCATTCGCCCGGGCCCTCTCGCATACGAGCGGCATCCCCGCCGAAGTCACCGTGCGCCACATCGCCGCGATGAGCGCCTACGACACCGCCGGCGCCCCCCACATCGGCACCCTCACTGGGCTCGCGCGCCGCCCCTTTGCCGCCTTCAACGCCGCGATTGCCTTCGATGGTGCCGTCGTCGATCTCCCCCCCGGCGTCACCCTCGACGCCCCCATTCACCTCGTCTTTATCTCGTCACCCCGCGCAGACGGTGCCGCAACGGCCCCCCGCATCGCCATTCGCGCAGGTGCCGGGGCCCACGCCACCGTCGTCGAGACCCACGCCACCATCGCGCCGCCGGGCAACGCCCACCGCACGCTCGCCGCCGCCGTCACAGAGGTCTGGCTCGACGAAAGCGCCACACTCGACCACACCCGACTCATCCACGAGGGCGATGCCGCGCACCACGCCAGCGTCTTTGCGGCAAACCTCGCCACCACAGCCAACCTCACCACCAACGTCTTCTGTCTCGCCGGCAAATGGGTGCGCAACGACGCCCACGTCAAACTCGACGGCAACGCCGCCAACGCCACCCTCAACGGACTCTACACCCCGCGCGGACACACCCACGTAGACAACCACACCCTCGTCGAGCACGTGCGCCCCGCAACCACCAGCAACCAGCTCTACAAAGGCGTTCTGCGCGACGACTCAACCGCCGTCTTCAACGGGGCCGTCTACGTCCACAGCGCGGCGCAAAAAACCAACGCCTTTCAAAGCAACCGCAACATGCTCCTCTCGCAAGGCGCAACCATCAACACCAAACCCCTCGCCGACGACGTCAAATGCTCGCACGGCGCCACCATCGGACGCCTCGACGGCGAGTCGCTCTTCTACCTGCGTTCACGTGGCATCGACGAAGCGCTCGCCAACGCCCTGCTCACTCAGGCGTTCATCGGCGAGGTCTTGATGCGCGTCACCAACGCCCCCTTGCGCCAACACCTGCACACCCTCATCTTTGGCAATCTGCCCGAAGAGTCGTTCGCCGGTTAATCACCCGCGCCGACAACAAGAAGCGCTGAGAAAACCATGCACGCAACCCCGCTAACCACCACGACCACCCCGGCGACACACACACCGCCGCCGGGTGCATTGCCGACCGTCGCAAGCGAACCGCCACTCACGCTCGCCGACGTCGAGTCGCTGCGCGCCGCGTTTCCCGTGCTTCAGCAAACCGTCAACAAGTGCCCCC
>CAZXXB010000236.1:0-3799 GCA_964644185.1 uncultured Myxococcota bacterium | reverse complement strand
CCGACGCCTTCGAGACCGCCCGCGAAAAAGCGCGCGCCTTCATCAACGCCCCCTCACACGACGAAATCGTCTTCGTGCGCGGAGTCACCGAAGCCATCAACCTCGTCGCCCATAGCTACGCCCGCCCCCACCTCAAACCCGGCGACGAAGTGCTCATCACCGAGCTCGAACACCACGCCAACATCGTCCCCTGGCAATTCGCCTGCGAAACCACAGGAGCCACCCTGCGCGTCGCCCCCGTCGCCGACGACGGCTCGCTCGACATCGACGCCTTCGCACGCCTGCTCTCGCCGCGCACCCGCATCGCCGCCTTCACTCACGTCAGCAACGCCTTCGGCACCGTGCTGCCGGTAAAACAACTCGTCGAGATGGCCCACGCCGTCGGTGCCATCACCCTCGTCGATGCCGCACAATCGGCGCCCCACATGCCCCTCGACGTGCAGGCACTCGGCTGCGATTTTCTCACCTTTTCAGGCCACAAGGTCTACGCCCCAACCGGTATCGGAATTCTCTACGGACGCTACGACCTTCTCGCCGCAATGCCGCCATGGCAGGGTGGTGGCTCGATGGTCGATACCGTCACCTTCGAGCGCACCACCTACGAGGTGCCGCCGCTGCGCTTCGAGGCCGGCACACCCGCCATCGCAGAAGCCATCGCCCTCGGTGCGGCCATCGACTACGTCACCGCCATCGGCCTCACTCGCCTCGCCGCATGGGAACACACCCTCCTCGACACTGCGACCCGCGGCGCACGCGATATCCCCGGCATCCGGGTGCTCGGCAACGGCCCCAACCGAACCTCCGTGCTCGCCTTCACGATGGAAGGTGTACACCCCTTCGACCTCGGCATGATTCTCGACCAGTACGGCGTCGCCATCCGCACCGGACACCACTGCGCCCAACCCCTCTTGCGCCGCTTCGGCCTCACCGCCAGTGCACGCGCCTCGTTCGCCTTCTACAACACCCCACGTGACGTCGAGACCTTTCTCAAGGCTCTCGACACCGCACGTGAGCTTGCCGCATAACCCCCTTCGACGACGCATAGAAACAACGGGGAACCACGATGCGCATCGACGAAGCTCAGGACGAAATCATCGACGAATTCGGCATGCTGCCCGACTGGCAAGACCGCTACAAACTCATCATCCAGTACGGCAAAGAGATGCCCCCCTTTCCCGAACAGCACCGCACCGAAGAAAACAAAGTGCGCGGCTGCATGAGCCAGGTCTGGATGCACGCCGACCTCATCGGCGACAAAGTCCAGCTCGTGGCCGACAGCGACGCCGCCATCGTGCGTGGCCTCACAGCCATCATCGTCCGCGTCTTCTCAGGCCACACCCCACGCGAAATTATCGAAGCCCCAAAAGACTTCATCGACAAACTCGGACTCGCTGAAAACCTCTCGCAGAGCCGCCGCAATGGACTCGCGGCCATGTTGAAGCAGGTGGTGTACTATGCAGTTGCCTATCAGGCCCTTCTCGACGGTCAGACGACTTCTTCATCGAGCGCGAATTGAGGCCGAAGCACTCGGACTCATCGCCGGTTCAAATGGGGCGGCCTACACGCCGCCCCGCGTGAGCTATTCTCCACCCGCGGCACCCGTAACCCCGCCCGCGGCTGCACCCGCGCCTGTCGCGCCCGCTACCACCGTGGCGACCGAGCCCGCACACGTCGGCGGCTCAACCGAAGCTCCACTGCCCGCCGCAACGCTGCCCGCCGCGACTCAACCCGCCGCTGCGCAACCGCTTGAAGGTCAATCGGCATCCAAAGAAGCTGTAACGGTAGAAGCCCCAGCGAGCGAGACCGCCCCCACTGAAGCTGCGCACGTCAAAACGGCCCCCGTCGAGACTGCGCCCGGCGAATCAGCCACAAGTGACCAAAAGCCCGCCGACGACCTGCTCGAAATCTCAGGCGACAACCCCGCCGTGCGCGACCACGTCATCGAAAAACTCAAACTCATCTACGACCCCGAAATACCCGTCAACATCCACGACCTCGGACTCATCTACGACATCGCCGTTGACGACCCCGGTCAAAACGTCCACATCCGCATGACCCTCACCTCGCCCAACTGCCCCGAAGCAGAGGTCATCCCCCCACAGGTCGAAGCCAGCGTCCGCTCAATCCCCGGCGTTGCCACCAGCAAAGTCTCCATCGTCTGGGACCCGCCCTGGGGCCCCGACAAAATGAGCGAAGAAGCACGCCTCTTGCTCAACATGTATTGATGCTCGACATCCATCAATATGTAATGGTTGCGCAATGTCTGCGTGACTTCGTAGCCGCGCGCTTGACCCACCGCCGCGAAATCGGCATTACCAAAGCGCCTCAACATTGCTCGCTCACGCTCGCGTGCCGCGCATCAAGCTGAGGCGCAGCCGTTTTGCCATGCCCTTCCACCTTCTACGGAGGCAACCATGATTCGTCGCATCGGTGTCGCGCTCGACCCTTCCGAATTCAGCAAAAACGCGCTCGCGCTCGCTTGTCGACGCGCTGTCACAAACAACGCCACCGTCGTCGGCGTCACCGTGATCAACCGACCCGGAATCGAACGCCACGAAGCCGGTGCAAACATCGGCGCGTTCGAGTACCAGATGCGCGCCATCACCCGTAACCTCGAAAAGGCGACCGCCACCTGCCACAGCGTCGCCACCGCATTCGAAGAACACTGCCAGGCCGAAGGCGTCGCCTTCGAGACCCACATCCGCGATGGAGACCCCGCCGCCGAAATCGCCTTCGTCGCAAGAAGCTGCGACGTGCTCTGCGTCGGCTCGCAAACCTACTTCCACCACGAAACACAAGACGAACCGGGCAACACACTCGTCAAACTGACCCGCGACCGCAGCACCCCCGTCATCGTCGTACCCCTCGAAGCCAAACGCGTCACACGCCACGCCCTCATACTCTACGACGGCTCACCCATCGCCACCCGCGCCATGCGCACCTTCGCCCAAGTCTACGGACACTCATGGGGCGACTCAAAGGCCATCAAAACCACCCTCTTTCGCATCGACAACATGGAATCCGACATCGCCGAAGAGATGGAAATGGAAGCGCGCTTTCTCAAAGCCCACGGCTTCATCGTTGATGTCCGCGTCGAAGAGGGCGACCCAACCCGCCATATCGTCGAAGTCGCTGAAGCCCACGCCCCCGGTCTCGTGGTGCTTGGTACTCGCGGCTTCGGCGCGCTTGGCGAAATCTTCTTCGGCAGCACCACCCGTGCCCTCATTGAGAGCGGGAAGGCTTCACTCTTCATCTCTGCTTGAGCAAATCTCGGCGTGCTCGAATCAGCGGCATGACAGGGCGTCGGCGCGCGCACAGCTCAGCACAATCGCGTCACCCCGTCACCGCATCACCGCGTAGCGATTGCAACTGTTGGCACAGATGGCTTCGACGCAATTTCGGCGTCACGGGCGACTCAGGGAGGTCACATGCAAGATCGCGAACATTGGCACCATTTCACTGCCGAAGAGGCCCTCCTCCAACTCGACACCACCGTCGCACGCGGCCTGACCGCCAATGACGTTGAAACACGCCTCAAACAATACGGCGAAAACACACTCCCCGAGCGACAACCGCCCAGCCTCTTCTCGGTCATCCTCAACCAGTTCAAGAGCCCCCTCATCTACGTGCTGCTCGCCGCCGCCGCACTCGCCCTCGTCATGGGCGAGTTCACCGACGCAGCCTTCATCGCCCTCGTCTTGAGCCTCAATGCCATCATCGGCACCGTTCAAGAATGGAACGCTGAGCGCAGCGCGCTCGCCCTCCACAGACTCCTCAAAATCGTCGCCCGCGTAACCCG
>CAZXXB010000235.1:0-5928 GCA_964644185.1 uncultured Myxococcota bacterium | reverse complement strand
CGTCGCCGCGTTCGGCGGCTCCCCACCCCCATTGAAAAAGAACGTCACGTGCGGATACTTCTCGGTCTCCGCAATCCGCAACTGCGCGAGCCCCAGCCCCGCCACCACCTCACCCAGCGTCTTCGCCAGTGACTGCGGCGGAAACGCAATCGGCAGCCCATACGTCTTGTCGTATTCGGTCATGCACACCCACGCGGTAAGGGCAGGGGCCTTGCGCGCAAACCCCTCGCGCCCCTCGTCGCCAAACCCCGCCTCATTGAACGCCCGCGTAATCTCGCGCGCCCGGTCACTGCGAAAGTTGAAAAAGATCACCGCGTCGCCGTCTTCAATCTTCCCAATCGCCGCCCCATTCTCCGTCACCACAATCGGCTTCACAAACTCATCCGTCTCACCCGCCGCATACGCCGCCGTCAGCGCCGCCACCGCATCGGTCGTCGCCGCCCCCTCACCCGCCGTCAACGCGTCATACGCGAGCTTCACGCGATCCCACCGCTTGTCGCGGTCCATCGCGTAATACCGCCCAATCACCGTCGCAATACGCCCACCCCGCGCCTCGTCAAGCCCCGCCTGCACCGCCGCAAGACACGCCGCCCCACTCGTCGGTGCGGTATCACGGCCGTCGGTGAACGCGTGCCACATGATCTTCTTTGGGTCGACATCGGCATTCACCGCCGCCTGCACCAGCGCCAACCCATGCCGGTAATGCGAGTGGACCCCCCCATCGCTCGTCAGCCCCATCACGTGCAGCTTGCCCCCGCTCTTGCGCACCTTCGCAAAGCACGCTTCAAACACCGCCATCTTCCGGAGCAGGTTCTTCTCGACCGCGTTGTCGATGCGCACGAGGTCCATCCACACGATGCGCCCGGCGCCGAGGTTCATATGCCCCACCTCGCTGTTGCCCATCTGCCCATTTGGCAGCCCCACATCGTTGCCCGACGTCTTCAACAGCGCTGTCGGATACTCCTTGAGCAACCGGTCGAGAAACGGCTTCTTCGCCATCGCGACGGCATTGTGCTCGAGCGCCTTGCGGTACCCCACCCCGTCGAGAATGATCAGCATCGATTTGTTGTACGTCGTCATTTCTGTTTCCTCACCGCCAGCCCCAACACTTCTGCAAGGCGCGCGTCAATCGCCGCCATCATGTCTCGCGGGGCAAACGCACCGTCGCAACTCTTTTCGGCATCAACCCTGCTCAAGTCAATCGGACCAACCCAATCGGGTACCACAAAAGATGCCTCGCTGGTCAGCATCATGTGCCTGTGCGCGAGGCTCCCGCGCTCGACGCGAATAGCGCCATTCACCGGCCCTTTCCCGCCGGTCGTCAACGGCACAGCCAACAATGTCCGAAACGCACCCGCGCCCTCTACCGACGCGACCGCATCATTCTGCACAATCACGACGGGACGCACCTTCCCCCCGTCTTTCTCCCGATACCCGAAAAACGCCCACACGACATCGCCGCGCGATGGCGTGTTCCCCGACGACTCACTCATTCGGCAAGTCTCCGTCGTACGGGTCAATGCCCGATGGGTGCTCCTCTTCACTCTCCCACGCCTGTATCCACACGTCGTTCACGCCCACGGCACCTGTTTCCGTTGCTCTGTTCGCGCGCGCGACATTCTTGACTGGCCTCGGCCACTCAGAAATGGGGATAGCCTCGAACTGCTGAAGCGAGTTGGAAAACCAGACACGAAGCTCACCGGCAAAATCAGCAGCGAGCTTGATTGGCGCAGAGACCCCGTTCCCCATCTCCGCATCCGCGGCGCATTCCTCCAGCGCCTCGCGAAGCTCGTCGAATACACGCTGGGATGTCGCGATTCCCGACCGGATCGCGCTCTCCAGCGCAACGAAGTTTTGGCGCTTGTCCGCATCGATAACCTGCAAAAGCGACAGATCGAGCACCAGCAGCGACTGCGCCTCAAGCAGCATCACCCAACCATCTTTATGACTCGCCGATTGGCGCGCAAATATTGCATCGTCCACTTGTCGGGCGGCTTTCATCACCTCCCGCGTGGTTGCCACGAGTTCATTGCTGGTCAGTACCCAATCCTTGTCCTGCAAGCCGTAGTGCAAACCGCGTGCAATGAAAGCGAGCCCAAGGTCCCGCGTCGCCTCAGACACGCTCGGCGCCGTGACTTCCGCAGCTCCGCCCACAAGTTGCGCTCCGAGCGACCGCAGGTGATTCACCCATGCGCCGCGCGCGTCGCGGGCTTGACCTCGATACAACTCGACCCATTCTTGCTCCAACCGGTCGGCAGTTGCTTGACTCCCTCCTGCCTCCAGAAACGAGCGCTTGAAGTTCGCGGCGAGTTCATACCCTCGCCGCAGCTTTGACGCCGGGTCTTGCGCGACGGCGACCTCGCTCGTTGAAACCGGCGCGTGCGCCTTCGCCTGCGCATCCTTGCGCCCCTTTTTAGGAGAAAACGGTCGTACGCGGGCCGGGCGACTCGCGCCGCGTAGCAACGCGTTCACGTTGAAGGCGGTCGCGAAATCCATTTCCGCAAGGTGCGGAACTTCATGATCTCCAGTCATCAGCACCATGATCCCGGCACCTCCATCGTCTCACCTCACCGATCCCCTCACGGCGATATCCGCTCCATCAGCCGCGGAAACGGAATCGTCTCGCGCACATGCTTCAACCCACACACCCACGCCACCGTCCGCTCAAGACCAAGCCCAAACCCCGCATGTGGCACCGTCCCATGCCGCCGCAAATCCAGATACCACTCAAACGCCTCCTGCGGCAGATTGTGCTTCGCTATCCCCTCCAGCAGCACATCCAGATTCTCCTCACGCGTACCTCCCCCAATAATCTCCCCATACCCCTCCGGCGCCAACACATCCACACACAACACCACACGCCGGTCCGCCGGGTCGCGCTTCATATAAAACGCCTTCGCCTCCGTCGGATACCGATCCACCATAATCGGACGGTCATACTGCTGCGTCAGTATCGTCTCGTCATCCGCCCCAAAATCATCACCCCACTTCACGTCACTCCCCAACTTCTGCAACTCCTCCACCGCCCGCGTATACGACAACCGCGGAAACGGCTTCACGCACGACTCCAGCGGCTTCACATCCCGCTCCAGCACCTCAAACTCTTTGTAATGCTTCTCTAGCGCACGCTGCACAATAAAGCACAAAAAGTCCTCCGCCAAATCCAGATTCTCATCATGCGTCGCAAACGCCACCTCCGGCTCCACCATCCAGAACTCCGTCAAATGCCGCCGCGTCTTCGACTTCTCCGCTCGAAACGTCGGACCAAAGCAATACGCCTTGCCAAACGCCATCGCCGCCGCCTCCATATAAAGCTGACCCGACTGCGTCAAATATGCACTCCCCATATCGAAGTACGGCACCTCAAACAGCGTGCTCGTCCCCTCACATGCCGCCGGAGTAAAAATCGGCGCATCCACAAGCGTAAACCCGTTCCCATCAAAATAATCGCGAATCGCCTTCGCTATCGTCGCCCGCACCCGCAAAATCACGTGCTGACGCCGCGACCGCAACCACAGGCGCCGCCGCGTCATCACAAAATCGGCGTAATCGGATACTCCGCTCCGCGCGCCAGCAACTCCAGCCCCGTCACGTGCAGCTCATACCCAAGCGCACTCCGCGTATCCTTCTGCACCACCCCCGTCACAATCACCGACGCTTCCTGATCAAGCGACTCCGCAAGCTCCCACAACGCATCGCTCGCCGCGTCGCGCCCCACCACGCACTGGATAATGTTCGTCCCGTCGCGGACCTGCAAAAACAGCACCTTCTTCGAACCACGGCTGTTGTAGAGCCAGCCCTTCAGCGTGATTTCGGTGCCAACGTGATCGTCGTGAATCTCAGCAATGCGAACGTGCGGGGCCATGTTGCCTCGTGGGGGGTTGAAAGGTGAAGCGTCTCATCGCGCGCGATGCACACCACCGCGCGCAGCGTCACCGTAGCAGAACCCGCGCCCCGCCTCAAAAATCACCCCCGCCCGCCCCATCAATCGCCACGGCTTTGACCGTGCCCCTCACGTGGCATAATCTCCCCCGCGAGGTGCGACAAGGAAAAAGCAAGCGTAACGCTCTCCGCACGCGGACAACTCACCTTCCCCAAAAGCCTTCGTGAAAAACTCGGTGCCCGCGCCGGTACGCAGTTCGACTTTGTGCTGCGTGATGATGGAGTCATCGAGCTTCGCTCGCGCCCAACCGACATCATGGCGCTGGCAGGCGTACTCCGCCGCGGTACTCCTCGCACGCGGCGAATTTCCGACAAAGACATCAATGCTGCCGCCGCGAGCGGTGCGGTCGAACGCTACACACGCACCCCAACAAAATGATCGCCATCGACACCAACGTGCTCGTCCGATTTCTACTCGCGGACGATGAACGACAACATCGCGAGGTCTGCGACTTCGTTGAGGCCGCCCGTGACGCAGGCACACAATTGCTGGTCCTGACCCCCATCTTGTGCGAGGCCGTGTGGGTATTGCTGAAGCTTGACCCGCGCCTCGCGTCGATGTGTAGACCGCAAGTGCTTCGACGCGCGATTCTCGATGCCGCTCAAGTCACTGGTGACAGCAGCACCTTTAAAAACTACTTCGCCATTCTTTATTTCAATCTGGTCAATTACAATTACTGCCCGGGCGTCTCCCATGCGGCTACGGTCACGCTTGCCGGCTCGCCATGGCGCCGGCTTGCTGACATTATGAAAGCAAGAGGTTTCCAATGAAAAATCGTCGATTCCTCCATTCGTTCTGGGGCCTTGCACCAGCGTGCCTGACCGGTGTCTGCATCGCCATGCTCATCGCGCTCGGTACATCTTGCGACGACTCCTCCGACGAGACGACCTCTACAACCCCGACTGCCGATGCTGACGATGACGATTCACCCACCGACACAACGCCGTCGGTTGATGACGACGATGTAGCGGCCACCAACGATGATGATGACCATACCTCAACGACCAGCGATGACGATGACGGCCCACCACGGTACCGCTGGAGGTTGCTTGACGACTCACCGGCTCTTGTAGGGGGACGCGTAAGCGTGGTCTATGACGAGTCTGAAGGCAAGTTGATGGCCGTAAGTGGTCTTGATAATTGCGACTGCATAGATCCATCAGAGGATTCTGATAGTGACGGCGGACCCAACTACTGCGAGCCTCGTATTCCGCGGCTGCTGTACTCATTTCCGACATATACCCAGGCTCTCGGTTGGAGCAACGAACCGGCCGTCGAACCGCCCTTCGATGCCTGCGTAGCTGGCATCGCAACTTCTGCGTTTCTAGAGTCCCCGGCTGTCGTGGGACTAGTCTCAGGGTTGACCATTGATGGTGGCTATTATCGTTGGGGCGGCTTCGAGCAGAACATCTTGCCGGTCTCTACGAACGTTCCGCCCGCCGATGTTTGTGGGGCGCCGTTGCTGTTTCAGTTTAGCACAAATGCGGCCCTTGTCATGGCGAAACATAATTCTGGCGATGGCACTGGCTTGCAAGATTCAAAGCTATGGCTTACCGACGCTAACGGATGGCGTGAGGTTCCGCTCTGGCCAGCGGAGACGCCGACTAAGAGTCGCGGGCCGTTCTTTTCCCCAGATGCGTTTGTTGCGCACGGGTCTATAACGCCATTGGCTACGATATATCCGTTTGGCAACAACCAGACGTTCGGCGGGCAGATTGACGTTTACGATATTACGGTGGGTGTCACGACTGCCGTCAAGGACGCAAGCTCGGTGGGTGGGGATATCAGCCATCGCGTTCAGGCGCTCGCCACTCATCCCCAAACGGGCGAGTCAGTCGCAATTGTGTCGCGAGCAAGTGTAAGCGCCACAGACATCGTATACTACCATATCCCAAATAGTACGGATGGTTGGAGGTTGTGGCATGCGAAGCCAGTTCCCGCGCCAACATTTCTGCACGGTGCCGATGCCGCGCTGAGTAGCGGTG
>CAZXXB010000234.1:0-5969 GCA_964644185.1 uncultured Myxococcota bacterium | reverse complement strand
TTTTGTCCGGAAATTTAAAAAGTGGGGAAGTTTTGGGGAGTTTCTGGGGGATTTTTGGGGCGCTGTTCTATCACCCCGCCCGCGCTGAGTTTCTGGCTCTTCGCGCGACCGCTCATCGCGGTACCTAACCCCCCTGCCCTGCCGGGCACATCTCCCCCAACCCCTCTCCCCAAGCAGAGGGGCTGACGGACGAGGCGGGGGCGCAGTGTGGGGGGGGAGAGATGGGCTCAGGGGCACAACAAATCAGTCGTCGACAGAACGCGCGCAGCGGAAGCCCCGATTGCTGGCGCGCGAATCGGGGTAGTTAGCACCTCGAACCGCAGCACGCACGCAATTTGCTGAACGAGACCATGACCCACCTCGCAAGACACGCGTATACCCCCACAAATAAACATCGGAAAAACTATCGGTAGGCCCCTGCGGGTCTTCTAGCGGCGACGAATCATAATATTCTTCACTCAACCAATCCTGCACCCATTCCGACAAATTACCAGCCATGTCGAGTGCCCCATAGGGGCTCACACCCAATGGATAGCTACCAACTGGTGTAGTAGAACCGACACAGTTTTGATAATTTGCATGCTCGCAGGTCACCGGATCGTCACCCCAGGGGTAGACGCGTCTGTCTGTACCCCGAGCTGCCTTTTCCCATTCGGCTTCGGTAGGTAACCGCTTGCCAGCCCATGCACAATAAATTGTTGCCTGATACCAGTCGACACAGTTTATAGGGTGATCTTCACGATCAGTCACATTGAAGTTGCATGATTCCGGGGTAGGCACGAGCAATGTCTGAGCCGGTAAACAGGTGCCCGAATCGACGCATTCTCGATACGCAGCCACCGTGACCTCTGTCTTGTCAATCTCAAACGACGAGAGAACGATGGTTTTATACCCGCTTTCAACTATATCGCAATGCCCAGATGTTATCGTTACCACGCCACGATCAAACGGCCCCGCTGGCACAAGTACCATCTCACTGGGGTCTCGTGGTTCTTCGGTTACATCGTCGTCGTCGCCAGAGGTATCACCTGCGGTATCCGGTCCACCTGTATCGCCACTGTCGTTGGTGGATTCTGTTGAATCGGTGCCATCTTCCGTTGTGTCTTCGTCAAAATCAGTTTCGTCCGTCGTGCCTGATGAGGTGTCGTCGGTGGTTGCGTCGGTGGAGGTAACAACATCGTCGTCATCGTCATCGTCGTCATCGTCAACAGCGTCAGGGTCGGTACTGACAGCATCTGGGTTTGTATGGTCGCAGGGTGTTTCGGTGGAAAACGAGCACGACGTCGCGACCGCCAAACATGACAAGGCGGCCATAAGAACAAGCGCAATCGGCGGGCGTGCAGCTACCTTCATCTCAACCCTCACGGAGCGATTCGAGTTTGCCGACCCACGCGTCAAAACGCGGGCACTGTCTGCGTAGCTCGCTAAGCCCGGTATCGCCAGTGGCGAGCGGGCCATGCAGCGTTTTGACATACCCCGGAATGTGAACCTGCAGGCGTTTGGAAGGTGCGGTCGTTGCGCCGTCGTTGATATCTTCGGGGGCAGTCTCGGAGACGAGGGTCTCAAGCGGTGCGAGACCGCGGAGGTCGTCGTCGGCATCAAGCAATTCGCGCAGTGAGGGGAGAGACGCGAGCACGAGAGCCTCGAACTCGTGGCGCTGGATGTAGGGGGTGAATCGCACGTCGTTGAATTCTCGGGCAAGCGCTGCTTCGAGTGAACTGCACCGACGAGCGGTGTCTCTGTCGGTGCTGTGCAAACTCAGGCTCGGGAAGTCTTCGGGAAGGCCGTAGAGGTCGAAGAGTGTGGTCACGTGTAAGTCGGGGTTGCGATCGGCGTCGAGGATACGCTGGATGTCTTTGCGCCAGTGGCGAAAGTGGCCACCACCGCGCCGATGATGGCCGCGGCGTCGGGCGATCAACTTTCCGACAATGGTCGCCGATGCGTAGATGCCGAAGTCGCTGAGGTGCGGCACGAGCACCGTTTTGACGAATGTCTCTTCGGTCTGGCCTTCAACGACGACAATGAGGCGCATCATGGACGACCTCCGATGACGCCTTTGTCGAACACTTCCGAAAGGCTGTAGTCTTCAAGCCACGCGGCAAGTGAGACGTTGTCGAGGCGGTGCAGGGTGGTGGCACCGCCTGAGCGCTCGACGACGACGACTTCGGAAGGGTCGAAGTGGTCGAGGAACGCGGTGGACTGCGTGGCGAAGAGAATCTGGGTGTGGCGCGAGACCGAGCGGGCGAGGTCTGCAAGCACGCGGATCGCCGCAGGATGCAAACCGAGTTCGGGCTCGTCGATGCTCATGAATGCAGGGAGATGGGCGGTCGGGCAAGCAAGCGCCGTGATGAGTGCGATGGCGCGCAGTGTACCATCTGAGAGTTGATGTACGCCGAAGCGCTCATCCTGGTCGTCTATCCAGTCGAGGCGCACGGCGGTGCCGTTAACGGGTGTGGGTACGAGTTCTTTGACGGCGGGTGCGATGCTACTGACGAACTGGTTGATTCGTCGCCACGCCTTGCTCTCAGCCTCGTCGTCGCTCTGTTCGAGACGGCGCAAGTAGGCGGCGAGGTTGCTTCCATCTGAGCGGAGGAATTGATCGTCGTCGGCCCGTGCATTGGTGCGCAGTGCCGAAGTCATTGACGTGTCGTGGAAGTGAAAGAAGGTGAGTTGGGAGAGCAGTTCGTCGATCGTGCGCGCAGCTACGTTTTGGGTTGCGGCGGCGGCACGAAGTTCTGATTCTGAATGTCCGGTACCGAGCGAGGTTGTTTGCAGTTCGTGGCCATGGTCGAGTTGAGAGCCAATCGACTCATTGAGGTAGACGAGTTTGTCGCCCGCGGCGAAGCCAAGCTGGGCGTCGTAGGTGCAGCGTGCGCGCTGCTGCGAGAAATCAAGCGAGACCGTCAGTGCCGGGGACTTCTTTGGTCCGAAATGAAGGAGCGCAGCGGCACCACCAGCTTCGCCGACGAACCGCTGGAGCGAGCCTGTGCGCATGAGTGGCACCATGCGTAGCGCCCGCAGGATGTTCGATTTGCCGGAACCGTTCGGTCCGATGAGAACGGTGAGCCGACCGGGTTGAAGGCGAACGTCGGCGAGCGAGCCGAAGCCGGTGATATGAATCTCACGAAGGCCGTCACTCATTCCGCGTCTCCAGTGGGTGTAATCGGTGCAAAAGGTGTCTCGGCGTGGACGAACCTCATGGCGGCGGCTTGTTCGTCGGGTCGCTGCTCGATGTGGGTGATGCAGCGCCAGGAGGCGTCAGGTCAGGCTCAGAAGTAAACCGCGCGGTGTGTGTGGCGCAAGGGGGCGGGCAGAAGGCAATTGCCACCCTGCCCTGCGTTGCCGTAATGTCCGCGGCGAGAGAACGAGGCGCTGCGCGCGGGGGCTGTTTGGGTCCGCGCGGGGGCAATTCGCGCATGGGGGCAATCTTGGTCCGCGCGGGGGTGATTGGGTCCGCGCGGGGGCGGGGACGCGGGACACATTGGTCTGCTCACGACAGGAGTTTGGTCACGATGGAACTGTTGAAGCCAGGGTCGAAAGAACGGATGTTGCACAATCGCGTCGAGTCGATTTTGGTGGCGGCGAAGACGCAGCATCGGGTGCAGCAGGCTCCGGCGGCGGAGATGCTGGCGGATTCGCTGGGGCATGCGATTGAGGGGTATTTTGCCGAGGTGGAGGGGGCGGCGGAGGGCGGTGTCGAGGCGAAGGCGAATGGGGCGAATGAGGTGACGCTTTCGCAGGGGGGGAAGAAGCTGGCGCTGACGTGGTCGGGAAGCTGGTGTGTCGAGGGCGACGGGCACACGGGCAGCGCGGCGCGCAAGGTTGTGGGGTTTGTGACGGGGCGGTGAGTGGAGCGCACGTGTTCCCCCTGAGGGGGCGCGGGGCTGAGATTCTGGCTCTTCGCGGACCCTCACCCCCGGCCCTTCGGGCCACCCCCTCCCCCCCTTCAGGGGAGGGGGAGAAGAAGTTAGAAACCATGAGCCGCGATGACGGCGGAAAGATGAGGATTTGATGGCGACGATTACACTCAAGGGGAATGCGATTCACACGAGCGGCGAGTTGCCGCAGGTCGGGACTCCGGCGCCGGCGTTTACGCTGACGGGTGGTGATTTGCGTGACAGGAAGAATGGCGATTATGCAGGTAAGACGCTCGTGCTGAATATTTTTCCGAGTATTGATACGCCTGTATGCGCGGCGTCGACGCAGCGGTTTAATGCAGAGGCGGCGGGGCTTGCGAACACGGCGATTGCGTGTGTGAGCGCGGACCTTCCGTTTGCGTTCAAGCGGTTTTGCGCGGTGGAGGGGCTTGAGGGGGTGGAGACGTTGTCGACGTTTCGGCATGCGGGGTTTGGGGCGACGTATGGGGTGCAGATTGTAGATGGGGGGCTGGCGGGGCTGTTGGCGCGAGCGGTGGTGGTGGTCGATGGGGCGGGTAAGGTGACGTATACGGAGCTTGTTCCGGAGATTGGGCAGGAGCCGGATTATGCGGCGGCGCTCGAGGCGGCGCGGAAGGCGGGTGGGTGAGCGAGGGGGGGCGAAAGGAGCCGAACGCTGAGGACCGGCATTATCATGCCCGGCTTGATCCGCATGTGGAGGAGCCTCGTTTGTATGAGGTGATTCTTGGTGGGCAAGACGGGCTTGTGAATACGCTTGGGGTGATACTTGGGGTTGCGGCGGCGTCGGGTGAGGCGCGGCTCGTGGTGGCGGCGGGGTTGGCGGCGACGTTTGCGGAGTCGGTGTCGATGGGGGCGGTGGCGTACACGAGTGAGCGGGCGCATGAGGCGTATTATGAGAGTGAGCGGCGGCGTGAGTTGCGGCACATCGAGCGGGTTCCGGAGTTGGAGCGGGAGGAGGTGCGGCAGATTTTTGCGCGGAAGGGGTTTGAGGGTGAGCTTTTAGAGAAGATTGTGGAGAAGATTTGTGCGGATCGGGAGGTGTGGGTGGCGTTGATGCTGGCGGAGGAGCACAAGATTGTGGCGGCGACGAAGGGGGAGGCGTTGCGGTCGGCGGTGGTGGTGTTTTTTGCGGCGTTGATTGGGTCGCTGGTGCCGTTGGCTCCATTTTTTGTGATGCCGCTTGCGGTGGCGGTGCCGGTGGCGCTGCTCGTGTCGGCGCTGACGCTGTTTGGGGTGGGGTATTATAAGGCGAAGAGTTATGTGGGGAGTCCGATGCGGAGTGGGCTTGAGATGGCGTTGATTGGTATGGCGAGCGCGTTGATTGGGTATGGGATTGGGTATTTGTTTAATGTGACGGCGGCGTGAGGGGGGGCGCTGAGGGGGCTTCAGTTGGCGAGGGAGGGGGCGGCGAGCATGACTCCGCGCTCGGTGAGGATGGCGCGGAGGGTTTCGTCTCGGGTTGCGAGGTAGCGTTCGTAGAGGCGGATGAGGTCGTCGTCGTTTGCGGCGGCGGCGCGGTCGGCCATTTCACGGAAGAGGTCGACGAAGAGTCGGAATTTGGCGGCGAGGTCGTCGAAGAGTGCGCTGAATTCGTGTGCGGCGGGGCGGGAGGCGAGGAGTGAGCCGACCTCGGCGTAGGCTGTGGCGCCCATCTGGGTGTAGTAGCTGTCGCTGACGACGGTTCGGCGGAGGCTTTCGTGGAACCATCCGGAGACGCAGAGGGCGCGGTCACCGAGGGCGCGGAGGAGTTGGAGCCGTGTGTCGCCTGAGGCTTCGTTTGCGCGGGCCATCATCATGGCGAGGGTTTGTTCGCGGGGGTCTGTGGGCGGGAGGATGGCGGCTTCGGAGAGGACCTGTGCGGCGTAGATGCGCGAGGGTGAGGCGAGTGCGAGCTTGCGGCGTTCGATGACTTCGTTGAGTGCGTCGAGGAAGAAATCGGCGAGGGATTGCGCGGTGGCGATGGGTGTAGCGGTCGTGGTGAGGGGTTTGGGTCGGGCGGGAGTTGTCATGTTACCTCGAATGAAACCACCGGCACGGGCGGTTGGGCTCCGTAAGGCCGGGCAACGAGGGTAG
>CAZXXB010000233.1:0-5999 GCA_964644185.1 uncultured Myxococcota bacterium | reverse complement strand
CGCCGAATTGGTAAAGTCCGGTGCCGGGGTCGGGTTCGTGTCCGACGAAAGCGTGGGTCGGGTCGCGCCGCGCGGAGAAAGGCTCGCCTGCAGCTTCACGGTCGAGTTGTACTCATCCGGTGAAAGGACGTGACGGCGTATCTACATGCCACATCTCTGACATCGGCTCAAATGTAATGCCACGCAGCTTGGCTTTTTCGACCGCTCGCTTCACGCGCCCAGTGACGAACAAGTAGTGGGTCGTTGGGGAGAGAAAGATGTCGCTCTTGTCCCATTCATCCGGGTCGAACGTGATGCCAAACGTATAAATTCGCTTGCCTCCGCCCTTATCTAGTACTCGTTCAACGCCCCTCGAATAGTCCAACATTCCGCAGCGACCGATGATGACCAGCAGCTCGTAGCCCGGAATTACCTCGCCGCGCTTACCGATCGTCTCGACCGGTATGCCATGCCAGCCCGTCGCGCCCATTTCGCGAAGTAGCGATGCAAAGCGTGAACTGATAAAGTGCGGGAAGGTTCCATAGCAATACATGTCGGAAGGGGTACTGCGACCGCGGAAATACTTGACGGTAATCTTGCCTGGCGACACTCTATCGCCCGTAGCTGTGTCAATTATCTCGTCAAGACTGAGAGTTATCGGAGCTGCTTGAAACACCAGCCCAATGTTCGGTTCATCCATTGTGTAAATGTCATTCATCGGTTGCCACCCCAATTCACTCCGAAGTCTTGTGATACCTGCCGCGCGAAAGCATCAATGTCTGCGGGTGTCGCTCTTTTGTTCTTCTCCAGAAATTTTTCCCATGCCCTTTGGTACGCTTTCGCCTTCTCTTGATGATCGGGTCCGTTCCAGATAGCGCCGTACTTCGGGTCGTGGATATTATTCACTCCGCGATCTTTGAACTCCTGTTCTAACGCTTGCGGAAGCACGTGGTGCGCTTGTTCATTTTTTTCGAGCGGGCGCCCTAGCATCACGCCAACATTGTGCCGAAAGTTCTCTTTCGTGAAGGGACGGCTCTGTGCCGCATCCGACGCGATGCCGGCAACCGATGCGGACCCGGTTGATGTACCCGCTAGACCCCGCGCTGCCGCCCCAACCCCTAGACTTGTCGCGACGGCTGTGCCGACCTCGCCGGCGCTCGGAAGCGTGCCGTTCTCAAGGGCCGATTGGACCGTGACTCCGACGGCAGTGCCCGCCGCGTTGGCGAGCAAGAAATTGCCGGTGGCTGCCGCGACGACGCCCGAAGTGAAGCCTTCGGAGAACCCGGCGATCGCAGCATTTGCCGTGGCCTGCGCATCTCCGCCGCTCGCCACGAACGTGACCACGGCGCTACGCGTGGCCTCGCGCGCGCCGTTGAGAAGCCCTATGGCGATTTGGCCGAATTCCCCGTCTTCGTCGGTAACGAGTACCGGGTTGTTTGCCACGTAGGCGTAGAGGTTGAGTTGCTGGCCCCAGCGTTCGTCGAGGTCAGGAAGCACAACCAGCAGCGGATCGGGACTTAACCACCTCCTCAGCGCAGGATCATAGACGCGAGCGCCGAATTGGTAAAGTCCGGTGCCGGGGTCGGGTTCGTGTCCGACGAAAGCGTGGGTCGGGTCGCGCCGCGCGACGAAGCTGCCCCTACGCCCCACGTGCGCGCAGGCGTCGCGCCATCGTCTCACTCGCCACCGCGATCATCGTATGCATCAGCCACGGACCCAGCACGCTCTGCGTCGAAAGCGCCAGCACCCCAAACACCGGCCCCATCACAAAACACGAAAGTGTCTCCCCCGCCGGTTTGTGCATATGCGCAAGCACGTAAAGCGCAGTCATCAACGCCAATGCCGTGTAAGGTCCAAACCACACGGCGAGCGGCATCAAGAGCACCCCGCGAAACAGGAACTCATACCCCGCAAGATACACGGCCCAGGCGAGCGCGCTCTTCACCGCCATCCCCTTCGGCCATTCTCGCAACCGAATCTCAGGGTAGCGGGCGAGCATCGCCGGCTTTCTCACCCCGAGTGCCGCAAGCCCCCCAAACACGATTCCACCCACCACCGCCGCCACGATTCCAACACCCGCACCGAGGCCCACAGAAATCCCCACTTTCGCCCCCACTCCGCCCCCACTTTCCCCCCACTCCAACCCCACGTGTCGCAGCCGAAAATCGAGCAGAAAAGCGACCCCAATTCCGCCAAAAACGTAGAAAAAACCGCACAGTGCCTTGCCCCAAATCACCGCCTGCGCCTGCCTCAGCTCGCCATCGTTTCCACCCAGAAAGCGCCCCAAAACCGCCGGTGAAAATGCGTAAAAACCCAATGAAAACAGCAGGGTAACGCCGCACACGCAGATGGCGAAGTTGACGTCGTGACCACTCGGAAACCCGTACACAGTGCTTGCTCCGCGGTGAGAGGCGAGTTATTTGACCGACGAACACTAACCTCCGCGCGCGACTCCGACAACGACCCCCCTCCACGACAAGCGCGTAACCTATTGAAATAACAGCGAAAAAGCCAAGTTGAAATGACCATGACCACCCCCACCCCCGCCACCATGTGGGCCCTCACGTTCGACCGCGACCTCGACGGATGGACCACCTCACGCGGCTTCAAAAAGCGTGAAGTTCCGCGACCTTCGCTCGATGAGGCCGCCAACCCGGCCGACACCGATTACGCCCTTGTGCGCGTCAAAGTCGCCGGAGTCTGCGGTTCTGACAGGGGAATTTGGTTTCGCCACTCGTTTCGCGACCTCATTCACAACTCACTCGCCGCCGAAGGCAAGTCGCTGCGCACCATCGGCCACGAATTCGTCGGCGAGGTTGTCGCCATCGGCACTTCCGCCGCCCAACGTACCGGCCTCGTACCCGGCGATATCGTCGCCGCCGAGTCGCACATCATCTGCGGCGAGTGCGTCCAGTGCAAAGAGGGCAACACGCAAGTCTGCGAATTCACGAAGATTCTCGGCATTTCTCACGACGGCTGCTTCGCCGAAATGATTAAGCTGCCCGCAAAATGCCTCTGGAAAACCGACATGGCCCGCATCCGCCGCGAAATCGCGGCCGTGCAAGAGCCCTTCGGCAACGCGGTTCACGTCTGCACGACGGTGCCCCTCGAGAGTAAGACCGTCGCCGTTTTTGGCACCGGAACCATTGGGCTTTTTGCCGTCGCAATCGCAAAGGCGATGGGTGCCGCGAAGGTCATCGCGATAGAACCCGACCCTCGTCACGGAGAAATGGCGCGCAGCCTCGGTGCCGACGAAGTCATCGCGGTTGATCGCGACAGCGCGCCGAAGGGAACCGTACGCCATGATCCCGCTTTGGTCGCGCGCGTACTCGAAAAAGCTGGGCCAGAAGGCGTTGCGGTCAGCTTCGAAATGTACGGATCGAACGCCTCGGTCAACAACGCGATTGCCGCCACACGCAAGGGCGGCCACGTGGTGCTTTTCGGCTTGCACGACGGTGATTTCACGATTGAAAACTTCAACCGCATCATTATCGACGGCATCCAATTGCATGGGGTCGTAGGTCGCCGCGTCTTCGAGACGTGGGAGGTTACGCGCAGCCTGCTCGAATCGCAGACCAACCAGATGCAAGACCGCATCTGGAACATCATCCTCAACGGAGGCGTGGGTACGATGGTCCCCTTCCGCGAGTGGGAGGCGTCGTCATTCGAGCAGATGATTCGCTCAAACCCCAAGGTGCTCATCGACTTCGAGGCGTGACGCCGCAGGTTGCCCCCCCCGCGCGTAGCGCCACAGAATCGGCAATTTGATCGCGCGGTTCTCATGCTGCGCGCGCAGAAAACAGAAACCCTTCGCCCGCATGACGGGGAAGGGCTTCTTGCATTGCGTCGGTTCAATCGACGGGCGCGAGGGCTTACGCCTTGGATGCCTTTACCTTCGCCTCAAGCACGGGGACCACCGCGAAGAGGTCGCCCACGAGGCCGTAGTCGGCCACCGTGAAGATCGGCGCCTCGGCGTCTTTGTTGATTGCGACGATGGTCTTCGAGTTCTTCATGCCCGCGAGGTGCTGAATCGCCCCCGAGATGCCGATCGCGAAGTAGAGTTGCGGCGCGACGATCTTGCCGGTCTGACCCACCTGCAAGTCGTTCGGGGCCCAACCCGCGTCGACGACCGCGCGGGTCCAGCCCACTGCCGCACCGAGCGTATCGGCAAACGACTCGATAACGTGGTTGTTTTCGGGGCCTTTGATGCCGCGCCCGCCCGAGACGACGACGGTCGCTTCTGTCAGTTCTGGGCGCGATGAGGTCACGCCTTCCATCTTGACGAAGCGGGTCTTTGCCGTGCCGAGGTCAGCGGCAAACGCCTCAACCGGCGACGCGCCGCCGGTCGGCTGGGCTGCGGCGAACTGGGTCTGCAAGAGAGTTGCGACCTTGTTGGCCGAGGTGACCTCGACCGTCGCGATGGCGTTGTCGGCCCACATCGCGCGAACAAACTTTCCGCCGCCAAGGTACGCGCGCGTGTCGCTGCTCATGCCGGCGTCGAGGCGAATCGCGATGCGCGGGAGCAGGTCTTTGCCGAACGTGGTCGAGGTCGCGACGACGAAGTCGAAGCCCTTGGCTTTCGCGAGAGCTGAGAGCGCAGCCGTGTAGGGTTCGGCGAGGTAGTTTTCAAGTGCTGGATTGTCGATGGTGTAGACCGCCTGTGCACCGTATCCGGTGAGGGCGGCGGCGGCGTCTGCGACTCCGCTACCTGCGACGGCGATGCTGAACGTTCCGCCGTCTGCGGCGACGACATCGCGGGCAAGGGTGATGGCGTTGAGCGTCGCGTTGCGAAGCTTCCCGCCCTTCTGTTCTGCAATAACGAGCACGTTTGCCATGATTTTTTCTCGCAGTCGTGCGGGCCTTCGATGTGCGGTCCCGCGTGATCGGTTGCCCGCGTGGCGGGCGTGGGCCGACTCGGTGTGGCGTGGGTTAGAGCACCTTCGCTTCGTTGCGAAGTGCCGCGAACAGCTCGTCAGCGGTCTTGACGAACTTGCACGAGCCGGTACGGCCCTTGGGCTCTTCGATCTTGATGACCTTGACCTTCGGTGCGAGGTCGACACCAAGCGAGGCCAGTGCGACTTCGGCGAGCGGCTTCTTTTTGGCCTTCATGATGTTCGGAAGGCTGGCGTAGCGCGGCTCGTTGAGGCGCAGGTCGGTCGTGATGACAGCGGGCAGCGAGACGGCGACGGTCTCGATACCGCCGTCGACTTCGCGGGCCACGGTGGCGGTCGTGCCATCGATTTCGACTTTCGACGCGAAGCACGCCTGACCCCAGCCGAGACGCTCGGCGAGCATCTGACCGGCCTGGTTGGCGTCGTCATCCACGGCCTGCTTGCCCATCAGCACGACGTCGGGTGACTCTTGCTCAACGATCTTCTTGAAGACCGCCGAGACAACGAACGAATCGAGGGTTTCGTCGGTCTGCACGAGAATGCCACGGTCGGCACCCATCGCGAGGCCAGAGCGAATCTCGGTCGCGGCATCGCTGCTGCCGAGCGAGACAACGACCACTTCACCGCCGTGCTTTTCTTTGAGACGCAGCGCCTCTTCGATGGCGATTTCGTCGAAGGGATTGACCTTGAAGCTCATGCCCGAAAGCTCGATGCCCGAGCCGTCTGGCTTGACCTTGATCTTCATCTCCGGGTCAGTCACCCGCTTTGCCGTAACGAGGAATTTCACCTTTAGCCTCCTGACTGCCGACAAGCGGCAGCTACCTTTGTGTTTCGGCGCCGACCGCGAACGGTCGGCGTTGCGTGCGAAGTGTTTTTTTCAGCCTGTCGCGAGCGGCCACTGTTACTGGGCCGGGGCGATCGGCGTGACCGGCGAAACGGGCGAAATCGGACCGCGTGGCGTGGCGGGCCGTACGGGGCCACCGCCGAGCGACGGGGCTGGCTGCGCCTGCGCCGGACGTGCCGGTGCAGCTGCGGGCGCTGCCGAAGGTGGGGGCGCGGTGACGGAAGGAGGCGCGCCGACGGTGTGCGGTTGTGCGGGGGGCGCAGCGACGGGGGCCCATCCCTGGT
>CAZXXB010000232.1:5744-6012 GCA_964644185.1 uncultured Myxococcota bacterium | reverse complement strand
CGTTGACGACGTTTTCGGATTTGGTGCTGGAGGCGCGCAAGAAGGTGCGGGAAGATTACCTCACCGCCTACGCAACCGCGCCAGAGGCGAAGACGATGGCGGGGGTGAGGTCCGAAGCCGACGCCTACGCCGACGCCGTCGCGGTGTATCTGGCCTTTGCGCAGAGCAAGATTGCGGATCGAAACTCGACAGTGTGTGCGTGGGCAACGCTTCGAGAACACGCACGGAACACCTTCGGACGCCAAGCGATTCCGATGACGTGGGATTT
>CAZXXB010000232.1:5516-5734 GCA_964644185.1 uncultured Myxococcota bacterium | reverse complement strand
AACGCTCTTTCAGAGTCTAGTGGGAACTTTCAGGGCGGGATCGACTCCATCATTTTAGCGCTTTCCGGACTTGGGCACGTCGGGCCAGGCTACGCGGCGGAGTTCGATGCCGCGATGCAGCTTATATCTAGACACAAGCTTGTCTCGACGGATCCCCCGTACTACGACAACATCGGCTATGCCGACCTTTCCGACTTCTTCTACGTCTGGCTGCGCCG
>CAZXXB010000232.1:4141-5486 GCA_964644185.1 uncultured Myxococcota bacterium | reverse complement strand
TTGTTTGGCACCGTGGCGGTGCCAAAGGCCGAAGAACTCGTCGCGACGCCCTACCGGCACGGGAGCAAAGAGAAGGCGGAGACCTTCTTCCTTCAAGGCATGACACGCGCGATGGAGCGGATCGCGTCGCAGTCGCACCCGGCCTTCCCTGTCACGATTTACTACGCCTTCAAGCAGTCTGAGACCGACGAGGCCGACGGCACAAGCAGCACCGGCTGGGAGACGTTTCTCGCTGCTGTCCAGACCGCCGGTTTTATCGTGACAGGCACGATACCTTTTCGTACCGAACTCGACCGACGATTGATTGGTACAGGAGCCAACGCCCTTGCGTCGAGCATCGTGCTTGTGTGCCGCAGGCGCCCCGACGATGCGCCGACGGCGACGCGGGCCGAGTTCGTCCGCGCGTTGCACGACGAGCTACCTGCCGCGTTGCGCCTGCTGCAGAAGGGCAACATCGCCCCTGTTGATTTTGCCCAGGCGGCGATTGGTCCCGGCATGGGGGTTTTCACCCGCTACAGGGCGGTGCTCGACCCCGATGGTTCGGCGCTTACCGTGCGCGCGGCGCTCGCGATGATCAACGAGACGCTCGATGCTGTGTTGGCCGAGCAGGAAGGTGACTTTGACCCCGATACGCGTTGGGCGGTGACGTGGTTTGAAAACTACGGGTTCAGCGAGGCGGCGTATGGTGATGCCGAGACGCTGGCGAAGGCGCGCAACACGAGCGTTGCGGGTATCGAGCAGGGGGCATTGTGGTGTCGGGCAAGGGCAAGGTGCGGTTGAAGCGTCCGAGTGAGTTGGATGAGGGTTGGAATCCGGCGACGGATGCGCGGCGGACGGTGTGGGAGGCGACGCATCAGTTGATTCGTGTGCTTGAAGCGGAGGGTGAGGAGAAGGCGGCGACGTCGCTGGCGCAGCTTGGTAGCGACGGTGAGGTGGCGCGCGAGTTGGCGTACCTGCTGTATGCGATTTGTGAGAAACGGCGACGTGCGGCAGAGGGGCGCAGCTACAACGGGCTTGTGCAGTCGTGGCCGAGCATCCAGAAACTGTCGAACGAGCCGCATGCGAAGGCGCAGGCGCAGCCGCGGCTGTTGTAGCGACCTCACCCCCCCCAAGCCCCCTCTCACCTCACCCCCAGCCCCCTCTCCATCGATGGAGAGGGGGAGGTTGAGCGAGGTAAGGGCAGGGTGAGGCGAGAAGTCCCCCCGACCCCCTCTCCATGAATGGAGAGGGGGAGCCTGAGCGAAGTGAAGGCGGGGGTGAGGTGATGGAACCCGAAGCGCGAGCGAAACGGAGAGCGAAAAATGGCGATCTCGAACAAAGAACGGGTTGGGCGGGCGCTTGAACT
>CAZXXB010000232.1:0-4131 GCA_964644185.1 uncultured Myxococcota bacterium | reverse complement strand
GAGCAGGGCTTGCGTCCGTATGTCGAGCAGCAATTGACGACGCATCTCGGTGAGGGCTGGAAGGGGAAGGTGCAGGGCTTTCAGGGGCGTGAGGCCGAGCAGCCGGTCGCACAGTGGGATGCGCAGCGGCTGTTGAAGGTGATGACTGGCAACTGGAGCCTTGTCTTCGGCAAGACGCTGGGCAAAGCCGAAAAGGGGTATGCGGAAGAACTGATTGGTATTCGGAACGACTGGGCGCATGCAAAACGAGACCAATGGAGCAGCGATGATACCGAGCGGGCGCTCGATACAGCGAAGCGATTGCTCGAAGCGACGGGCGCGGAGGAGGCGGCGGTTGTTGACAAGATGCGGACGGAGCTACGCGCGCTCGTGCTTGCAGAGCAGACGCGGCGAGAGACGCGCAAAGTCAATCTTGAGTTGACGTTCGGCTCATCGCCAGAGTCGCTGCAACCGTGGCGCACGCTCGTCACGCCGCACGCTGACGTGCTCACCGGCAAGTTCACACTGGCAGAGTTCGCGGCAGACCTTGCGCAGGTGGTGCGAGGCGATGCGCGTGAAGAGTACGCCGACGCGCGCGAGTTTTTCCGGCGGACGTACATGACCGAGGGGCTGACGACGCTGCTGACCGAGGCGCTCAATCGACTTTCGGGGCGGGGTGGCGACCCGGTGGTGAAGCTGCTGACCAATTTTGGCGGCGGCAAGACCCACTCGATGCTGGCGCTTTACCACCTGTTTGCTACAAACGTACCGTCGTCGCCGCTGCTCGGTGTCGAAGACTTGTTGAGTAGCCTGAAGCTCGCAGCAGCGCCGAAGGCGAATCGGGCGGTGCTGGTGGGTACGGCGCTGAGCGCGGGCAAGGGGCGCGATTTGGGCGACGGGGTGACGGCCCACACGCTGTGGGGGCATCTTGGCTACCAGTTGTTGGGAAAAAAGGGCTACGCGATGGTTGCCACGCATGATGCAAGTGGCATCAGCCCGGGCAGCGACGACCTTGTGCCGCTCTTGAAGGCGGCGAGTCCGTGCATCATCTTGATTGACGAGTGGGTGGCGTACCTTCGCAACACGGGGGCGAACGCGCCGGGGGGCTCGTTTGAGGCGAACCTGACGTTCGCGCAGGCGTTGACCGAGGCGGTAAAGGCTGTGCCGACGGCGATGCTCGTGGCGTCGCTTCCGCAATCGGAAATTGAGACGGGTGGTGAGCGGGGGCAAGAGGCGCACGCGCGACTTGTGCAGACGTTTGGTCGTACCGAGGGCAACTGGCGTCCGGCGACGATGGTTGAGGGGTTTGAGATTGTGCGGCGCAGGCTCTTCGAGCCGACAAACCCGACGCTGAAGGCGAAGCAGAGCGCGGTCGTCAAGTCGTTCATCGAGATGTACCGCAACAACCGTTCCGAGTTTCCGGCAGAGGCTTCGGCGCCAGACTATGAGGCGCTGATGGAACGGAGCTACCCGTTTCATCCGGAGTTGTTTCAGCGGCTTTACGATGATTGGGGGTCGCTCGAAAAGTTTCAGCGGACGCGTGGGGTGCTGCGGCTGATGGCGCAGGTGATTCACCACCTCTATAGCAACAATGATGCGTCGTTGCTGATTACCCCGGCGACGATACCGGTGCATGTGAACGAAGTGCAGAACGAGATGATGAAGTATCTCGACGACAACTGGCGACCAGTGATCGAGCACGATGTCGATGGCGCGAAGGCGCTCTCCGTGCAACTCGATAACGAGAAGGCGAATTTTGGTCGTTACGCGGCGGCGCGGCGTGTGGCGCGCACTGTGTTCATGGGGTCGGCACCGACTGTGCGTGCAGCCCACAAGGGGGTTGATGCTGGGCGGGTGAAATTGGGGTGCGTGCAGCCGGGCGAGGTAGCGGCGACGTTTGGTGACGCGCTGCGCACCCTCGCGTCGAGCGCGACGTATCTGTATCAGGATGCGCAGCAATACTGGTTTTCGACGCAGCCGACGGTGACGCGGCTGGCGCTGGATCGTGCGGCTCAGGCGCTTGAGAAGCGCGAAAAGATTGATGAGCAGATCGAAGCGTGGCTGAAAGAAGACGCGCGAAAAAAGGGCAGTTTTGAGAAGGTGCGTGTGGCTCCTGCCGGTCCACACGAGGTGGGCGACGAGCCAGAGGCGCAGCTTGTGATTCTTGGGCCGACGCACCGTCACGCGAAAAGCGACGAGGCGAGTCCGGCGATTGTCGAAGCGAAGAAGTTGCTCGAATCGTGTGGCAACCGTGCGCGAAGCTTTCAGAACGCGATTGTGTTTCTCGCGCCCGACGTGAAGATCGCGCAAGACCTCGACAACGCGGTTGCGAAGTTTCTCGCGTGGAACTCGATTCTCGACGACAAGGTTGCGCTCAATCTCGACCAGCAGCAGATCACCCGTGCCGAACAGCAGCGAAAAGAGAGTGAAACCGACGCGCGCAACAAGCTTTTCGAGGCGTATAAGTGGGTCATCGCGCCGCGTCAGGCAACGCCGTCATCGCCCATCGGGTGGGATTCGGCACCGATTTCGGTGGGCGACAAACTCGCCGAGAGAGCATTCACGAAGCTGCGCCAGCAGGGGTTGATCGCCGACAAGCTCGGGTGGCAGCCGCTGCGCACGAGGCTTGATGAGGTTCCGTTGTGGCGCAGTGGGCTTGAGCATGTCGAGGCCGAGGTGCTTCCGGAATACTACGCCAAGTTTCTGTATCTTGACCGATTGACCAACCCGGCAAATGTGGTCGAGGCGGCGCTCCAGGATGGTCTCAACGTGCTGAGTTGGGAAAGTGAGGCGTTCGCGTGGGCGGGGTCGTATGACGCGAAGCGGGGTAGATACGTTGACCTTGTGCTTCCGCCCGGCAGGGGGCGCTCGGATAGCGGGTTGATGCGGGGGTTGCTGGTCAAATCTGAGGCTGCGCGTCGGCAGGCAGAGGTCGAAAAGGCTGAGAGGGTGCGAAGCGATACGTCGGCACCGATTGACACGACGGGTGAGCGAAGTGTGCCGCAGCCAGGCGGTGAGTCGAGTGCTACGGCGCGAGGTGACGCAGCGTCGAAGGCGAGTCCCGCAGTGCCCGCGCGTCCGCGATATCGCAGGTTTCACGGGACGGCGGAGCTTGGCGCAGAGCGCCCCGCCGTGCGGGCAGGTCAAATCGCCGAAGAGATTGTTGCCCACCTTGCGGGCATCGGGGGGGCCGAGATTCGTGTTTCGATTGAAATCTCGGCGGAGTTCGATTCCGACGTTTCAGAGCAGGTGCTTCGTACTGTTCGCGAGAACGCACGAACGCTTCGGGTAGATGGTGACTTCGAGGAAGATTGACCAACGTGATGCGTGAGACCAGCCCGCCAGCGCCGGTTGCTCCGGTATCGGAGATGTTGCTCTATCTGTCAGAAGATGGGGCGACGCGGATAGAGTGTCGGTTTGAGGGCGAGTCGCTGTGGCTCACGCAAGCCCAGATGGCCGAGCTTTTTCAGAAAGACGTGCGGACGGTCAACGAGCATCTCGTCAACATCTTCGACGAGGGCGAACTCGACCGAGAGGCAACCATCCGGAAATTCCGGATAGTTCGAACTGAGGGTAATCGCTCGGTTTCTCGTGAAATCGAGTTCTACCGGCTCGAAGCGATTCTGGCCGTGGGCGCGGGTGCCGACGTTGCCAAGACCGCCGCGAACCACGGCGACGACACTCCGTTTTGAGGGAGGACGCCATGACAACCACAACCCACACCGATACCTTCCCGCCGCACCTGACGACACTGCTTAAGTCGGCAAAATTCAAGGGCATTGACCGCGTGTGGATTCGCGAGCGGTACATCACGTGCGACGGCGTGAAGTGGAGAACGCACGTCACGCTGCTTTACGAGGGCGCGATGGAGCCGGACGAGGTGCGTCTGCACACTGGATACTTCGGGCGTAGGCTTGCGAACGTCTACAAAGTCAAGCGCATCGGGTGGATTGACAGGATCGCCGCCTTGCTCGGATTGTGAGACATACTCTGTCGGTGAGACATGCCAATAATTGAACAAGTACGACGCGATGCTTGCGAACGCCTGCAAGTTACGCGGGGTTTTCAAGGTTGACGACGCCATGCGGGCGCGGTGTCGCATGAGCAGGCGCCTGAGCAGGCAGAGCGCGCGTATGAGGCGTTTGCGGCGCG
>CAZXXB010000231.1:0-6055 GCA_964644185.1 uncultured Myxococcota bacterium | reverse complement strand
TCGTGCGCGCGCAGGGGGTTGCGGGGGCAGGGTTTTCGCAGGCGCTTGAGACGCGTCTTGCCGAGCAGCGGTTTGTGAATGCGCTGCGGCTGCGGCAGCGCGTGTACGCGGGGCACGAGTTGACGGCGGGTGGGTTTTACACGTTGACCGAGACAAACTATCGCGACCCGGTGGGTGAGTTGGGGATTGGCACCGACGATGCGTATCAACGCGGGCACGTTCCAGGAGCGAACGTTGCCTACACGGGTGAGCTGGTGACGCACGAGCACGCGAACCTGACTCTGCGGGTGTTTGGCGAGGCGCGGCACGAACTCTATGACGTGGGCGAGAAGGCGGCGGCGGGGGCGCGATCGACACGGACGTATGTGACGCTTGCGAGCGACGCTCCGCTAGAGGTTGGGCTGTTGCGGACGGTGTTCGTGCCGCAGATTCGCTTTGAGTATCTCACCGATCAACGAGAAGGTGATGCGTCGCTGCCGGGCTCGCAACGTGAATCGCTCGCAGTCGAGCGAACCGCGGTAACGTGGCGGTTTGGCGCGCGTGCGACGCCGGTTGATGGGCTGACGCTACTTGCGAACGTAGGGACGAGTTTTCGGCAGCCAGAGTTTGTCGAGCTTTTCGGCAACAACGGGTTGATTCTGGGTAACAGCGCGCTGTTACCGGAGACGGCGTTGAACCTCGACGTGGGTGCGGCGTATGCCGAGACGTTTTCGCAACTTGTGGCGCTGAAAGTCTCGACGACGTTCTTTCGCAACAGCATCGAGGATCTGATTCTCTTCGTTGCGAACTCGCAGGCAACGCAGGTAGCGCAGAACCTGTCGGCGGCGACACTGTTTGGGGTTGAGACGCAGGCGGCGATTGACGTGCTGGGCTATGCGCGCGCTCGGTTCGATCACACGTACCTCAACACGACGAGCGAGAGTGAGATTCCATCGCTGTCGGAAAAGACGCTGGCGTTGCGCCCGAAGTCACGCTGGTTTGCACTGCTTGAGCCGTATACGCGGCGGATTCCGCACGTGAGTGAGCTTGCGGTGTTTGGTGAAGTCGACTGGTCGGCGGGCAATTTTCTCGATTCGGCCAATCTCATCGCGTTGCCGTCTCGCCTGTTTGTCAACGCCGGGGTGCGTGCGACGTTTTTCGATGATGCGCTGAAGGTGACGGTTGAGGCGCGCAATCTCGCTGACAGCTATCAGTACGACATCGTGGGGTATCCGCTGCCGGGGCGTTCGTTTCACTTTTCGCTCGCGTATGCGTCGAAGGTGTTTTTGTGATGACGATGGTGCCTGAAAAGATCGCGGCGTCGCTGGGGTTCGCGTGGTTCGTCGCGATGAGGGTCGTGATGTGGGCCTTGCTCGGGGTCGTGGTGTGCGTGGTGGGTGGCGTTGCGACAGCGGTTGCAGCCGAGGGGACTTGTGTGCTTGCCGATCCAGAACTCGACGGACGCAAGCTTTCGATGATTGTGCGAACACGTCCGGTCGATTACGGATCGACGTCGGTTGCGATTCACGACGTTGATGGCGATGAAGTCGTCGCAGACGACGTGTTCAACTCGGGGGTGCGGCCACCGGGGCTCTCGGTTGCGCTTTCAGGCGATGTGGTGCTGCCGTCGAATCCGGTGTTTGGCGGGTTTGTTGTGTTGATCGACCGTCTCTACGCGAGCCTTGTCTTTTTACGCGCCGATGTGTTCGCGTTTCACGCGCAGGTGTCGGTGCTGGGCGACGGTAAGGCGCAAGACCCCGACAGGCCGACAAGCACGTATGTTGCGAATCCGCGTGACTTCATGCCGGTTGGGGTGCACGAGGGCGTGCCGCGTGCCTATGTGACGCGCTACGATGATGACGGCGGCAATGCGCCACGTGGTGATGACATCGCGGTCGTTGATCTGGCGGCGCAGCGGATGACGGGGGCGATTGCCCTGAAGCAGCTCATACCCGAGAGGTTGCGCGGGCGAGGCGGTTCGGCGCGTGTGCGTGCGCGTCCAGATAGAATGGTGGCAGGGGCAGGGCGCGTCTATGTGACATTGCACATGGCGGCGGATGGGTTTGATGCGTACGACGGCGTGGTGGCTGAGATTGACCCGGCGAGCGACAGCGTCACGCGGTCGTGGACGCTTGAGGGGTGTCTGTACCCGACATCGCCGGTGATTGATCGCAGGCGTGGCGAGCTTGTGGTCGCGTGTCAGGGAAGTCTGTTTACCGATGAGGCGCCGACGCGGGCCGGGGTCTATCGGCTCAATTTGTGTGACCCCGATGCGGGGTTCGCGCGCTGGCAATCGGGCGAGACGCTGGGTGGAAAGTGGGTGAGTGGCGTGACCGTTTCGGGTGCGACTGCTTTCGTGACGCTGTTTGGCCAGCGGAGCGATAATCGCGATGAGCTTGTGGCGCTTGATACGTCGTCGGCGACAGGCGAGGTTGCCGCGTCGCTGCGGACGCTCGCGACGTACGGGCCGTTTGAGGCGCAGGAACTACGGGCGTTGCCATCAACGGCGGGGGGGGCCGATGTGGTGTTGTCGGTTGCGGACCCGAAGAATCCACGGTTAGAGCGGTATTCGGGTGGTGACACTGCGAGCGTAAGGCGTGTGGCGAGTTGGTCGTCGTCGCCTGTGACGCAGCTCTTACCGGATGCGACAGGTTTGTTCGAATGGAAGTGAGCGGGGTCGGCATCGGCAGAGGTGATCAGCGGCGCGTGTCGCGTGGCACGTGTCGCGTAGCTGCGAATCGGGTGGCTGTTATCGTGCTTGTCGCGGGTATCTGCGGCTCGTGCTTTGACGACACAACAGCGCTGCTTGATGAACAGGCGCGACAGGCGCGCGACGATGCCGATGACGCCGATGCAGCGCCACGTGACCTTGCGGCGGCGGCTGAGAATCCGCTTCTGGGCGAAGAGGCCGACCTGAAGGGGGCGAAAGGTCGAGAGCATCCTCAACGGATTGTGTCGCTGGGGCTGGGTTTTGATGAGATGTTGTTGGCGCTTGTGGGGCCGACGCGGATGCTCGCGGTGTCGCGATTTGCCGACAAAGAAGACTTGTCGAATGTGACTGAGGTTGCGCGACAGATTCGGCATCGGGCGAGCGTTGACGCAGAGCTTATTTTGTCGTGGCAGCCCGATCTCGTGGTGGCGTCGACGTTTGATTCTCCAGATGCGATTCAGATGTTGCGTGACGCGGGGCTGCGGGTGGTGACGTTGCCTGCGGCGATGACGCTGCACGACATTCGCGAGGCGGTGACGAAACTTGGTGAGGCGACGGGTGAGGTTGAGCGCGCGCGTGCGATGCTGGGGTGGATGACGCGCGTAACCAACTGGGTGGCTGAACGGGTGAAAGATGAGCCAGTGCAGTCGGCGGTCTACTTTGCGCCCAACTGGGGTATGGTCGCTGGCGAGGGGCTTTACGTTGATGAACTGATGAGCGTCGCGCGGGTGCGCAACGAGGCGCGTGAGTGGGGCAACGACATCTGGGTGCGCGGCTGGCTCGAGACGGTGCTGATACGAGAGCCGACGGCGATACTCACGCCGGCGTATGTGGTGGCGAATCGCAACGTCGATTTTGTCGCCGATGGTCAGCGGCAGGCGCTGATCGCGCATCCATTGTGGCGGACGTTACGGGCCGTGCGTGAGAATCGGGTTTACGCGGTGCCGGGTAAGGTGGCGATTTCGAGTTCGCATCTTGCGGTGCGCGCGGCGGCGTACTTTGCGCGCGCGTTGCATCCGAAGGCGTTTGTTGATGAGACCCCACCCGAGGGAGAGCTTCCGGCATGGATTCTCGCACCGCAATTCGAGTGACGGCGCTTGTCGCGTTGCTGGCGTGCGTGATGGTGCTGGCGCTTGCGGTCGGTTCGACGACGCTGGGTGTCGAGACGCTCGTGCGGTCGCTTGGCGATGTGGGTGGCGTGACCGGTGGGGCAAGCGACGGGGCGGGGGTCGCGTGGCAGTCGCGGGTGGTGTGGCTGGTGCGGATGCCGCGCATTGTGCTGGCGATGTTGTGTGGGGGTGCGCTTGCGGTCGCGGGTGCGGCGATGCAGGCGGTGTTTCGCAACCCGATGGCCGACCCGGGGTTGCTGGGTGTCTCGTCGGGGGCGTCGCTTGGGGCGGTGCTGGCGCTCTACCTTGTGCCTCCGTCGCTGGTGCTGGCGGTCGTGCCGTTGTCGGCGTTTGCGTTTGCGGTGCTTGCCGCGACGGTGGCATGGCTTGCGGCGTCGCAGCGCGGTGAGGTGGCGGTGCCGACGCTGCTGCTTGCGGGGCTCGCGATCGGTGGGATTTGCTCGGCGTTGACTTCGCTGACGTTGGCGCTTTCGCTGGAAAGTTGGGAAATCGGGCGGCAGATGATCGTGTGGCTGATGGGCGATTTTGAGGGTAAGTCGTGGAGTCACGCGGCGGTGGTTGCCCCGTTTGTGGTGGGGGGCACGGCGGTGTTGACGCTGCATGCGCGAGGCTTGGATGCGCTGATCGTGGGTGAGCAGCACGCGTTGGCGGTGGGGGTTGATGTGAAGCGGTTGCGGACGCGGGTGATTGCGTTGGCGTCGCTCGTCACCGCGGTAACGGTCGCGGTGTGCGGGGTGATCGGGTTTGTGGGGCTGATGGTGCCACATCTGATGCGGGCGCTGACGGGTCCGCGACATCGGGTGCTGTTGCCGAGTTCGTTTTTGATGGGTGCGGTGCTTGTGGTGATGGCCGATGCGGTGGTGCGGGTCGGGGCGGTGCCCGAGTTGCGTGTCGGGGTGCTGACGGCGCTGTGTGGGGGTCCGTTTTTTCTGTGGGTGCTGTCACGCAACCGTCAGACGACGCTGCGATTTTAGGCAGGTGCGCCAGGGTGGGGTGCTTGGCGGGGCGGGGTTCGCGGCAAATTCTGGCAGGCGCTTTTTGGCGGCGGTACGGCTGTGGCAAAACGACAAAAAACGCTTGATCTTTCGGTGCGCATCGCACATAGGAAACGGGCTGATACCGGTGCGATGGACGCGATTCGTCGACAAATGTGTGGGCGGCGCGGCATCCGTGTTCGGTTTGTGTGGCAAATCGGCGTGCGTGCACGTGGTTTGCGGCGCAGGTTAGCGGTGCGCTTGACTTGCAACGTGGCACTTGCAGCGTTGTAAGAGGTAAGACGGCAATGGGTAAGTCGGCTATGGGTTTGCACGCAGGTTCGAGTGGAATGAAGCACGAAACGACGTCTCGGCTTTCGATTGGCGCTGGGTTGCGCTCGGCACTTCTGGTTGCGGTTGCCGTGGCGGTGGGTGCAGTTGCCGTATCGAACCCGCACGTGGCGCGGGCGCAAGCCAACCTTCAGCAGCAGCTTAACCCTGCGGGTGAAGAGCAGCAGAAGAAGATTCCGCTGTTTTTGTGGTTGAGCCTGCAGACGCAAGCTGGCGTCTACGCCGACAACCCGCTCGTGTCGTTCACGCCGAACGTGACGCTCGGGTATGTGATTCCGGTGATTAACACGGTCGTGCAGGCGCGCATCGGCGGGTCGGTCGAGGTGACCGACAACGATTTCACGAGCAGCCGCAACGAGTTTTTGCTGTCGGACACGGTGCTGTTTTTTCAGCGCCCGATCTACATGATTCCGGTTCTGGAAGTGCTGATGATCGGGCGCCTTACCGGCGTGTTTCCGACATCGAAGCAGAGCCAGTACAATTCGCTGATTGCGAGCGTTGAGCCGCGTGTGACGTTCGTGAAGCAGATGTACGGTTTCACGCTCGGGTTTGCCGAGGCGTTTCGGTACAACTTCTACAAGCAGACGACTTCGAGCACGGCGACGACCGATGGTGGGGGCGAGATTTACGACCCGACAAACGCGGCGAACTTGGCGCTGAACGTGCTCGACCGTGCCGGGTTTCTGACCGAGACGGGCGACATGAACACCGAGTTCGACCTGCGCCACATCGCGTTCATGGCGTACAACTTTACCGACGAGTTGAGTCTGAACCTTGCGTTCTTTTTGATCAACGGGTTTGCGTTCACGCCCGAGGCGGGTCGCGACACGGTGACGTTGGCTGATGGGCAGGTGGTGACGATTCGCGAGCAGGGCAACTCGTCGAACGCACGCAACCTGTGGGGCACCGAC
>CAZXXB010000230.1:5648-6092 GCA_964644185.1 uncultured Myxococcota bacterium | reverse complement strand
CACTCGAAAACGACAAGGTCGTCGGCAACGGCGGGATGTACCACGTCTACCGCTGGCAGAAAAACGACTTCCCCTCGTTCTCACAAGAGGCTGGCGCCTTCAACTCACAGATTCGCGCCTTCGACGACGTCAACAATACCCTCTACCGCAACGACATGGTCCGCCGCGACCTGAAACTCTGGGCCGGCGACATCTGGCTGAAACTGCTCTACCGCAAGTTCCGCTTCGAGCTTGAAGCCGTCATGGTGCGCGCCTCGTTCAACGACCCCACCGCCGTCGCCGTCAACAACGACCCCACCTCAGACCAGTTTCTCTCCAAGCTGCGCGAAATCGACGGCAAGCTCTACGCTGGCGCGCTTCATCCCCTCGAATTCCCCGGAACCAAAGTCGATGTATTCCAGTGGGGTTACGCAATGCAGTTCGAGGGCAAACTCCTCTCCGACC